>NZ_MVKW01000003.1:0-554840 GCF_002018395.1 Acinetobacter sp. ANC 5600 | reverse complement strand
TGCTAAGAACACTTACACAACAACGGACGACATCAAAACTTCAGCTCGCATTAGGCTGCGTCATTGCGCTTAGTGCTTCAGCAAGTTGGGCAGCATCTCCACAAGAGATTATGCAAGTTGCGGAAAGTCAAAAGCAAAGTTATTTAGAGACCTTGAAAACCTTGGTCAATATTGAATCCGGCAGTAAGGATCTTGAAGGCCTGAATCAAATGGCCAAAGTGGTGGCAGATCAGTTGAAGAATGTCGGTGCTGAAGTGAGTGTGATCGAAAGTACAGATATTTATCGCATGGACGATACACCTGAGAAAATGGGACCAATAGTTAAAGGGGTATTGAAAGGTCAAGGTAAAAGTAAAATCATGATGATCGCGCATATGGATACGGTTTATGAACGGGGAATGCTTAAAAACCAACCGTTTAAAATTGACGGTAATCAGGTCTATGGCTTAGGTATCATTGATGATAAACAAGGGGTAGCTGCAATTTTGCATGTTTTGAATACCCTTAAAAAATTGAATTATAAAGACTATGGCACGATCACTGTTTTGATGAATTCAGATGAGGAAATCAGCTCACCTGCCTCACGTAAGTTGATTACAGAAACAGCACAAGATCAGGATGTGGTGTTGTCTTTTGAAGGGGGCGGTAAAGATGGTAACTTACGTCTGGCAACCAGTGGCATTGGCGCAGCCTATTTAGAAATTAAAGGAAAATCTTCACATGCCGGTGTGAAACCTGAGGCAGGGGTGAATGCACTCACTGAGCTCTCTCACCAAATCGCACAAATGCAAAATCTATCTGATCCTAACACTGGGTTAAAGCTGAATTGGACTGTGGCGGAAGCGGGTAAAACACGCAATGTCATTCCAGAACATGCTGCTGCACAGGCGGATGTCAGAGCACTACGTGTCCAAGACTTTGAGGCCGTGGAAAAAACGTTAAATGAGAAAATCAAAAATAAAAAGTTATCAGATAGCCAAGTCAGTGTGAAATTTGAAGTCCGCCGTCCACCGTTGGCTGTAAATGATGCCTCTAAAAAGTTGGCTGAAAAAGCGCAAGATATCTATAAAAATGAGTTAAACATTCCATTGACTGTTTCTTTGACTCCAACAGGAGGCGGTACTGATGCTGCTTTTGCTGGAGTAAAGTCGAAAGCTGCTGTAATTGAGGGAATGGGATTATCAGGAGATGGGGCTCACTCAAGCAATGCAGAATATATTTTAAAAGACAGTATTATTCCGCGTTTGTATTTGGCAACACGATTAATTGTGGATGTGTCGAAAGCAAGATAATATTCTATATCGCAATGATTAGAAGGAGCCTACCTAGGTGGGCTTCATTATGATTAAGCATACAGAACGAAATGAAAAAGCCCCAACGTCCTGTTGGGGCTTTTTCGTATATTGCTAAGATTCAACTCCTGTCAAATCAATCGCTTCCTGCATGTTCCATTCTTTTTATTCTAGAAACTTCCTGTCTCTGTATGGTTTAACTTTATCGTGGATGATGCATGGCGTATAGCTGCCATCTGCTGAAAATAATCTAAGCCTGAACCTACAAAAGGCGGCATCTATCACGCGAACGGCAAGAATTAAGCACTCACATATTGCAGTAATTTTTTGAAAATCGCTTTAACTGCTTTGTTGTCAAAATCATTCGGTTCGAATTTATCTGTTTGATTGCGCGTGAAAATATCACGAATTTCGACCACAGCATTACTGTCAATTAAGCCCAATTGGGTTGCCACTTGGCGAATTTGATCAATCGAACGTGAACCATTGGTGCCACCATAGCTAACGTATGCCGCAGGTTTTCCGGCCCATTCTTTACCGAGGTAATCCAATGCATTTTTGAGCGCAGGGCTGTAGCCGTGGTTGTATTCAGGGCTAATGAAAATAAATGCGTCACCTTGTGCGATTTTATCTGCCCATGCTTGTTGTTTGGGTTGGTCATAAATCCCAGTTAATGGTGGATGTGCGCCTGCAAAAATAGGCAGATCCCATTCTTTTAAATCGACAATTTCAGTTTCTACGGTACTGTAGTCATAGCTTTCGATTTCTGAAAGTAGCCAGTTCGCAATCTTAATTGCCGTACGGCCTTCGCGGACACTGCCGACAATAATATGAAGTTTCATCGTATTTCCCGTCTTGTTTTAAAGTCTTGCATTAAATTAATATGAAAACGGTCCGTTGCATATACAGAAAATGTATCGAGTCGATTGATAGTTATAAAAATAGTGATAAAAAAAGCTCCCGAAGGAGCTTTTTATTTGCTGAAACTTAGATCAGTTTTACGCCTTGTTGACCGGCAGGGGTCACTTTGAAAATTTCAACTTCAAAGGTGATATTTTTACCAGCTAGAGGGTGGTTGAAATCCACTTCGGTAATGTCTTCACCGACGGTTTTGATCACCCCATACAGACTTTGTTTGGCTTTATCTTCAAACTCAATCATATGGCCTTCAACAGGACGTTGCTCAAATTTGACGGTATCAAATTTTTGTACGTTTTCTGGGTTCCATGGACCAAAAGCATCTTCAGGAGGAAGGCTCACGGTACGGCGGTCACCTGCACGTAAACCGAATAAAGCTTTCTCAAAACCCGGTAATAAGCTGCCATCACCCATGACAAGGCTGACAGGTTCAGCACGGCTACGGGTATTGTCAATTTCTACGCCATTTTCAATAGCAACAGAAAAGTGAAGGTCTACTTTAGAGCCTTCTTCAATACGAGTTTCCTCGTTAGGATTGATAAAATCAGTCATTTTGCGCTTCCGCACGTTGAATTCGGTGTTTTTCTAAGAAAAACGTATCGATAAGAAGCAGGATCGTGCCTAAAGTAATGGCACTGTCTGCAATATTAAATGCAGGAAAGTGGCTGTTGTTGTAATACACGTGAATGAAATCCACCACATAACCTAAAGATACACGGTCAATTAAGTTGCCGATTGCGCCGCCTAAAATCAGGGCAATGGCAATCGGAAGGACTTTCACGTTTTTTGGCATACGCATGAGCCAAAATACAAAAATGACAGACACAAGTCCTGCGAGTGAAGTAAAGAAATAACGTTGCCATCCACCGGCATCGGACAAGAAACTAAAGGCAGCGCCATAGTTATGTAGTAATGTCCAATTTAAAAAGGGCATGACAGGTACAGGATCTGCGTAGTTCAGATGTGTACTTGCAATCCATTTGGTCCATTGATCCAAAATAATGGCAACAATGGATAAGCCCACCCACACTAAATTGTGTGGGTAGAATTGAAAGAAGCCCTTTTTTTCTTGTGGATTAGGCATATTTTCTCTCTTCGCCTTGACCTGTAGGAAGGTTAATAATACAACGAGAACAAAGACCTGGATGTTCGTGATGTGTATTCACATCAGGAAGCACATGCCAGCAGCGCGCACATTTTTCACCGTCAGCAGCAGAGACTTTGACATTTAAACCGTCAAGGTCAGAGGCTTCACCTTGCGCTGCATCAAACTCATTGACAATCACTTGAGAAGTGATGAGGACAAAACGCAGTTCTTCACCGAATTTGTCTAAAACAGCTTTCAGCTCAGCATTGGCCCAAAGTTCAACTTTGGCAGACAAGTTTGAACCCACAGTTTTTGCAGTACGTGCAGCTTCAATAAACTTGTTCACCGCAGATTTAACGGTGATCAAGGTTTGCCATTCAGCTTCAGTCACTAAATTTGCTGTAGAGGCTACAGGAATGTCATACCACTCCGCAGTAAATACATATTTCTCAGATTGCTCTGGAATCAGTGGCCAAGCTTCTTGTGCGGTAAAGCTCAAGATTGGAGACATCCAACGGACAAAGGCTTGAACCAAGTGATATAACGCAGTTTGCGCAGAATGACGCGCAGCTGAGTCTGCCTTAGTGGTGTACTGACGGTCTTTGATGATGTCGAGGTAGAAACCACCCAAGTCATTAATACAGAAGTTGGTCAATGCGCTGGTCACGATATGGAAGTTCATATCTTCATAGGCTTGCTGAATGGTTTTCTGTACTTCCGCAGCACGTTGCAAGATGTATTGATCCAGTGCGATCAATTGATCGACAGGCAAAGCATCCGTCGATGGTTTGAAGCCATTCAAGTTAGCCAACAAGAAACGCAATGTGTTACGTATACGGCGGTAACCATCTGATGCACGGCTAAAGATTTCTTTACCCGCAGTCATTTCATAACGGTAGTCTGCAGAGGCGATCCAGAAACGTAGACCATCTGCACCCATGTCTTTGATGATGTCTTGTGGAGTGATCACGTTACCGATCGACTTCGACATTTTGCGGCCTTTTTCATCCACAACGAAGCCGTGAGTCAATAAGCCTTTGTACGGGGCGCGGTTATTAATCGCCATAGACGTCAACAATGAAGATTGGAACCAGCCGCGATGTTGGTCAGAACCTTCAAGGTACAAGTCAGCAGGGTCTTGCAATTCTTCACGTTCACGAAGCACTGCAAAGTGTGTTGTTCCAGAGTCAAACCAAACGTCTAGAGTGTCACGAACTGCATTGTAATGCTCTGCATCTGCACCAATAAACTCAGACGCATCACGGTTATACCAGCCGTCAATACCTTCTTGTTCAATCAGCTTCGCTACTTCTTCGATCAGCTCAGGGGTACGCGGGTGAAGTTCGTTGGTATCTTTATGCACGAAGAATGGAATTGGCACGCCCCATGTACGTTGACGTGAGATACACCAATCTGGACGACCTTCAATCATCGACTGGATACGGTTTTTACCCCAATCTGGTACAAAGCTGATGTCATTTTCAATCGCGTTCAATGCACCTTGGCGTAAACCTTTTGCATCCATGCTGATGAACCATTGTGGTGTTGCACGGAAGATAATCGGTGTTTTATGGCGCCAGCAATGTGGATAGCTATGTTTGATCACCACATGTGCCCAAAGTTTGCCTGCTTCGGTTAAAGCAGCAATGATTTTTGGATTGGCTTTGTAGATGTGCTCGCCTGCAAAAATTGGTGCAGTCGGTAAATACACACCGTTGCCGCCAACTGGATTGTCGACTTTTAGGTTGTACTGTAAGCCAACTTTATAGTCGTCCACACCATGGCCTGGGGCGGTATGTACAGCACCTGTACCACTGCCGTCTGTGACATGCTCACCCAAAATCACTGGTACTTGGCGTTCAGCAATTAACGGATGTTGTAGTACTAGGTTTTCAAGTTTTGCACCAGCAAACTCAGCAATCACTTCAACTGCGTTAAAGCCATAACGCTGCGTTGCAGATTCAACTAATGATTTTGCAAGGATGAAGTTTTGCGCTGCTTTGTCTTCGCCAGTTGCTTTCACCAATTGGTATTCAAGCTCAGCATGTAGAGCAACCGCTTGGTTGGCAGGCATAGTCCAAGGCGTGGTTGTCCAGATTACGATATCTGTACGGTCAGTAACGTCTACACCTAGGCGTGCAGATAAATCAGCTAAATCAACAACAGTAAAACCAACGTCAATCGCATCTGATTTTTTGTCTTCGTATTCCACTTCAGCTTCAGCTAAGGCAGAACCACAGTCCAAACACCAGTTGACTGGTTTAAGACCTGGCTCAATATGGCCTGCTTTGGCAATTTCACCGAGTGAACGAACGATGTCGGCTTCTTGTTTGAAGTTCATGGTGAGGTAAGGGTTGTCCCAATCACCAAATACGCCCATACGCACGAAGTCTTTTTTCTGTAATTCGACTTGGGTGTAAGCATATTCACGGCAGGCTTTACGGAAAGTGGAGGCATCTACTTTCACACCGACTTTACCGACTTTTTCTTCAACTTTCAGTTCGATTGGAAGACCGTGACAGTCCCAACCTGGTACATACGGTGCGTCAAAACCGTCCATTACACGGCTTTTGATGATGATGTCTTTGAGGACTTTATTCACCGCATGGCCTAAGTGAATTTGGCCATTTGCGTATGGAGGGCCGTCATGAAGCACATATTTTTTCTTGCCAATACGCGATGCACGAATCTGCTGATAAATGTTGTCGGCATACCACTCTTCTAACCATTTCGCTTCACGTACTGCGAGATTTGCTTTCATCGCAAATTCAGTACCTGGGAGGTTTAGCGTGGCTTTATAATCCACTGCATTTTCAGGAGTTTGCTTATCGCTCATGCAAGTTGTCTTCCAAATTTATCAGCCCGTTGACTGACGCGTTTTACAATAAATAATCGGGGTTTAAAAGGGGAAATGAGGGTGCTGACCTCGAAACTCAAGGAGCTTTTCTACGTCATCATCAATTCCCACTTTCAGTGCTTCAAGCGAAGGGTAGTCCTTTTCGCCATGTAAAAAGTTCAAGAACGTCACCCGCATTAACAGGCCATACAGATTAGCAGAAACATCAGGAAAATGTACTTCTAATCGCCATTCAGGATGTTCCTGTTTAATCGCGGGACGCGTACCAACATGCCCTGCACCAAACAGGGCAGAGGGTGCATAACCTGCAACCCCTAATTTGTCAGCATTTTCGTTTTTTACTTTATCTGTTAAAGATTCGGTTTCACAAATGACATCGACTGCATAAATGCCATTTAAACAAGGTTTATGACGGTTTAAACGGACATTAATGGTAGGAAAATTAATCGTGCGACCGATTTGATCGCCATATTGCACACGACCTGTGATGCTATATGGACGACCTAAAAGTTTTGCGGCATGGGCAAGGTTGCCTGCTTGTAATGTCTGACGAACCAGTGTTGAACTGACACGTTCGCCATCGACTTCAACATTCTGCAGGGCTGTGACTTGGAAGCCGTATTGGCGTAAAAATTCGCTATTGCCTTGACGGTTTTTGCCAAAGTGATGATCTTCGCCCAAAACTAAACTTTGTGTATTGAGTTTATTTTTTAAAATATCGGCAAATTCTTCAGCGCTGAGATTACGAAAGGCATTGTCAAATTTCGCCACCACAATATAGTCGACGCCCAGTTCAGTTAAATATTCGACTTTTTCACGTAGTGAACTGATTCGAGGTGGAGCGTCATAAGCTTTAAAGAATTCAAGTGGTTGTGGCTCAAAAATCATCACAGCTGTTTTTAAGTTTTGTTGCTGTGCTATGTCTTTGAGCTGGCTGACCATCGCTTGATGACCCAAATGTACGCCATCAAAATTGCCAATGGTCACGGCAGTTTTGGGGAGTTCTAAGTGGGGCGCTAAAGCATTCAGACGGAGCAGCTTCATGGGCGAATCAATTGTTGAAAATGTTTGAGGGCTATATATTGCCATAATCTTCTGCGTTCGTCTTGTTGTTGTGTTTTTACTCAAGTTTTTTTATGCAGAGATGAATTTATTATCAGTAAAATAAATTATAAAAATAAATATTAATCAATTTTTCTTATTTAATGGTGTGCTTAAACTATAGACATTCCATTTTGATGAGCATCATGCGATGAAAATGCCATTTTATCAACTCCAGCATAAACAAGACTTGATTCGTCATTTCACCCCAAACTGGTTTACGGTGGTGATGGGCACAGGTGTGGTGGCCCTCATTTTACCATCTATACCGTTGGCGCCGCAGTGGATGTGGTCCATCGGAGCAGGGTTGTGGCAGATCAGCATCGTGTTGTTCATATTGTTTAGTGGGATGTATCTCAGCCGATGGATCTTATACCCACAAGAAGCCAAGCAGATTTTCCAGCATCCGGTGATGAGTTTATTTCTGGGGGCAATTCCCATGGCACTGGCAACCCTGATCAATGGCGCATTGAAATTTGGCGCCACGCTGTACACTGAGTTTTTGGGCGTAAGCATCATCACATGGGCTGAATATTTATGGTATGTCGATGTGTTGATGGCAATTGCGATTGCATGGTGTGTTCCATTTCTGATGTTTAGTCGTCAGCAACATGCGCTGCAAGGCATGACTGCAGTATGGTTATTGCCGATAGTGGCTTGCGAGGTGGCTGCCAGTTCAGGCGGTTTATTGTTGGCGCATTTACCTGCACAGGCCCATGCTGTCCATATTTTGCTGGGGAGTTATCTGCTTTGGGGGATCTCAGTATTTCCAGCATTTGCCATCTTAAGCATTTTGTTGCTGCGTCTGGCTTTACATCAATTGCCAAGCAAGGATATGGCGATCAGCAGTTGGTTGGCCTTAGGACCGATTGGGACAGGGGCTTTAGCGCTGTTAGTTTTGGGCGAGCAAGCCCCACGTATTTTGACAGCGGTAGACTTGGCTGATTTAGGACAGGTGTTGCTTCAAGGCGGCGTGTTCGCAGCCCTTGTTCTGCTTGGATTTGGTGTATGGTGGTTTGGAATCGCTATACTCATCACGCTAAAACATTTGCGAGATTTACCCTTTAATCTCGGGTGGTGGGCGATGACATTTCCATTCGGCGTTTTTAGTTTGGCGGTCATCCATTTGGCGGAACAAACGCAGTTACACGCTATTCAACAGTTCGGTACTTTTTTTGCAGTATTGCTCTTTACGCTTTGGATATTGGTAATGCTGAAAACCATACAAGGGTTTTATCGCGGCACCTTATTTTTTTCTCCGTGTTTAAAAGCGTATTGTGATGCTCAGCGCGCATCTTAATTGATGTTGGGTGAATGTAAATCCGTTGAAGAAAACTATTGCGCGTTGGCTTTGACGGATTTCAGCAAACAAATATAGAGCTTGTGCAAGCGTGTGATGCAGTTACGTTATTTTGCTATCCAAGCAAAACATTCATGTATAAAATTTGCGCGTATTTTCGAGAGATCAACTGGCTTCGAGATATAAACTTGCTTGTAGTAGTAGGTGCTAGAGCAAGGCTTATGGATTAAAACAAAAAAGATAAAAATAAGGATCGAATTATGTGTAATCAAACCAGTTTTTGGGATGATGCCAAAGGATTATTAGAAGAATGGTACGTCGCTTGTACCTCTAAAGAACTCAAAAAAGATCAGCCTTTTTCAGCCACCCTGTATGGTAAAAAAATTGTTCTGTTCCGACAAAAAGATGGAACAGCTGCTGCATTGCTCGATCAATGTGTACATCGTGGCGTGCCTTTGTCTCAGGGTAAAATGACTGATGGCTGCGTGACGTGTCCATATCATGGCTGGTCGTATCAGGGCGATGGGCATGTGGCGCATATTCCTAGTGTCAATGGACAATTTTTTCCAGAAAAACCGCATCCTTTTAAACAGCGTAGTTTTGATGTGTGTGAGCAAGATGGGGTGGTATGGATTTATCTCGGTGAAAAGCCCAAACAGGAACGCCCAGAAATATTTAAATTACCGTTTTATGATCAAGCCGGCTGGGTCAGCTATTACATGGTCGGCAGTTATGATGGTGAGATGGGCGCTGTTGCACAAAATATTATGGATGTGACCCATACTATATTTGTCCATGAAGGCTGGTTTCGTTCAGAGTCCGGAAAAGCCGTAGATGCCACCATAGATGTCGGGCCGCGCAAAGTAGTCGTTGACTATCATGACCATGATGCAGATGTTGGCATGATGCCATGGCTGACCAATCCGCATGGTGCTGAACAGGTTCACCGCGACAGTTTTATCGCACCGAATATTACCTTGGTGGAGTACCATTGGGGAGAGCCGTCGGGCATGGTGTTTAATAGTCTGATTAGCCCTGTGGGGCCGTATGAGTCACGGGTTTATACCTGTGTTAGCTATAAATTTCCCATTCCAAAATTGTTGTCTAAGGCATTGATGCCGGCTGTGAATGCCTATACTTGGGTGGTCAACAAACAAGACATTAAAATTTTGTCAGCGCGAAGAGCTGGGATCGAGCATATGCCAATGACCCATTCGCATAGTGTACGAGGGGATATGGCGCATATTGCCTTAGAGAAGATTTTAGATGCCTTACGTCATGACCAACAATTGGCACCGTCATTTATTGGCAAGCGGCCGATGCAATTTCAAATTTGATAGCATTCAAATCTGCGTGAGGAATTTATTTTCTGAGCAATGTGATTTTTGAAGCTGATTTTTTCTGCGCACGTGCAAATGTATGCTATATGAAGGCATCAATTTGAGGAGACCGCTATGCGTCAGCAAATCGCTTTAATTATGGCACTGCCGAGTGAATCTAAAGGCTTGTTTGAAGCCGCAGGCATTGAAGTACATTACAGTGGTATTGGTAAAGTCAATGCCGCATTTAAAGCCTTTGATGTGATTCAAAAAACCGGATGTCATACTTTGCTGAATTTGGGCACTGCGGGAAGTTCACATTTTGATGCACATGCTTTGGTTGAAGTAGCTCAATTTGTACAACGGGATATGGATGTATCGCCTTTGGGTTTTGATGTGGGGGTGACGCCGATGGATACCGATCATCCCGCTGAAATTCAGCCAGAGAGCATGTTTAGCCATTTGCCTAAAGGAATTTGTGGTACAGGCGACAGCTTTGAAACTGGGCTGCCGAAAGTACCGTGTAATCTTGTCGATATGGAAGGCTACGCAATCGCTAAAGTATGTAAAAAACTGGGTGTTCGCTTTGTATCGGTAAAATATATTACCGATGGTGCGAATGACACAGCACATCTGGATTGGGAAGAAAATTTATTATTCGGCGCAAAGAAATTATTGGAATTATATCAAACAGTAAAATAAGGCATTTAGCTAATTTCGGTCGGCGACCATAGAATGCTATGGTCGTATGCCAATTCGACCCAATTCAATTTACTTTTCTGGGCGTGGAATTACACCGTAAAGCATCATATGGACGGTATGTTGAATAATCCGTTGTTGCATACTGCGATTACGTAAGGTTTTTCCAGTGACCATTTCCATTTGGGTTGCAAAGTCAGCATAGTTTTGCGTGATTGCCCAAATGTTCAGAATTAAAAGTTCTGGATCAATATCTTTTGAAATTTTGCCTTGTTCTTGCCAGTTGCTAATGACTTTGGCTTTGCGTTTCACTAATTTTTTTAGTGGACCTTTTAAAATTTCAAGAATGTGTGGTGCGCCCTGAATGACTTCAAGTGCGAACAAACGTGAGGCTTTCGGTTGCGTACGAGATACTTCAATTTTCTGCAATAGATAATTGGTGATCGCTTCTTCAGGCTCAAGGTCTGCTTCCAACATTTGTAGCGGAGCAAGCCACTTTTGTAGAACCGTTGTCAGAACTTCAACATAAAGCGCTTCTTTATTTTCATAGTAATAGAAAATATTCGATTTATGCATTTCTGCAATCTGTGCGATCTCATCCAAGCTGGCGCCATTGAAGCCATACAGGGAAAAGACATCCAGTGCTGCATTAAGCAACTGGTGGCGTTTCTGGGTACTCTTTTTTTGTTCCATTAGCTCTTTTAAGAAAATGAAAAGGGAATATTGAATTGTACGGCAAATCAACAGATTTGTGCACAATCATCGTTTTTAATTTTATGAATTTTGGCAGTTTATTCTGTTCAACGGTCAAATAAATACGACGAATGCCATAATATTTCAAATAATCATTTTAGGGTGAAATTTAAATAAATCATTATTTTTAGTCATGGATTTATATGATTTATCGTAATTTTTGTGATGTATTTGTCAATAGGCGATAAATTTCCCCTCAATGCTAAACATGGTTTTGTTGCGATATTGTTCTTGAATAGGACAGGAAGTCACACGGTTTAAGTGATGATTTCCTGCACAAGTAAAGCTTAAGTGGCCAAGACCGCTTGTAAGACTTGTTGTTCAAGTTCAGTAAATTCAATGCCTTTTTTTCGTGGGCGGGTCAAATCGACACGAAATTCTTTGGCAATATGGCCTTTATCAAGCAAGATTATACGGTCTGCCAACTGTACGGCTTCACTCACATCATGCGTGACCAAAATCGCGGTAAACCCTTGTTCAGTCCAGAGTTTTTCAATCAAATTCTGCATATCTAAACGTGTTAAGGCATCGAGCGCACCCAGTGGTTCATCTAGCAGCAAAATGCGTGGTTTATGTGACAAAGCACGTGCCAGTGCAGTACGTTGACGTTGCCCCCCTGATAGCTGTGTTGGCCAAAGCCCCGCTTTGTCTTTTAAACCAACTTTCTCGAGGAGTGCTGTGGCATTGGCATGTTGGTCTTTGCTTAAACCGAGTTGCACATTTTTCTCAATGCTACGCCAAGGCAGGAGGCGAGGGTCTTGGAACATCACACGAATATCATCACTGGTGATGCCTTCACGAATATGACGAGCAGACTTAAATTTAATTTCGCCATAACTCGGTTTTTCTAAGTCGGCGATGAGGCGAAGCAGGGTACTTTTACCACAGCCACTACGACCGACAATCGCCAAGAATTCACCAGGTTGAATATGCAGGTCAAGGTCTTCAAGGACTTTAACATCGCCATAAAATTTGTGTAGTTGTTCAATCAGGATCTCTGCGCTCAACACCGCATGGGGGTTGATATCCTCGACAGAAGAACGCTGAGGTTGGGTTGAGTCGTCTGCATGACGGCTTATGCTTAAATCGGTCATCACATGCTCCTTATTTTTGGTAACCCGAGTGCCAACGGAGTAAATATTTTTCTAAGGCAACAGCCAGTACATCGGCTAATTTACCGAGTAGGGCATACAATAAAATCCCGACCAAGACGATGTCGGTTTGCAGGAACTCGCGTGCGTTCATGGTCATATAACCGATGCCGGCTTGTGCAGAAATGGTTTCTGCCACAATCAACAAAACCCAAACGAGACCGAGTGAAAAACGCAGGCCAACCAAAATAGACGGCATCGCTCCCGGCAGAATGATTTCTTTATACAGTTGCCAGCCACTCAAACCATAGCTTTTGCCCATTTCAATCAGTTGAGGGTCTACAGAACGAATACCATGATAGGTATTGATATAAATGGGAAAGAATACGCCAATAGCGACTAAAAAAAGCTTGGCCGATTCATCGATCCCAAACCATAAAATCACCAATGGAATTAGAGCAAGAGCAGGAATATTACGGATCATTTGCAGCGTGGTATCGAGTAGCGTCGATGCTGTTTTTGATGAACCATTTAGCAGCCCTAAAAAAAGACCTAATCCACCCCCAACTAAAAGCCCAACCAAAGCACGACCCGCACTGATTTGGACATGCTTCCACAATTCACCACTGATCAGTAAGTTCCAAAAAGCCACCACGACCGCACTTGGCGCAGGCAAAATGCGACTTTCTAACAGCCCTGTAACAGAGGCAATTTGCCATACAATAATTAATGCAATAGGAAACAACCAAGGTAGCAAACGCTGCCCGAGTTGTGTTCCACGTGAAACCTTCGGTGCTTTGAAGGTTTCAACAGAAACAGTTTTGGACATTAGGCCGGCTCCTGAATCTTTCCAGCTTTTTTATTTTCATCTGGGGTGTAGTTGTTCGCGACGATCTCACCAAATGGGCCTGTTAAGTTAGGTTGAACCAATTTCTGACGCGTTTCCAATGGCAGTAGTGGGAACACCAATTCTGCGAAACGGATCGACTCTTCAAGGTGTGGGTAACCAGAGAAAATAAAGGTGCTAATTCCTAGATCAGCATATTCTTGGATACGTGCGGCTACCGTTTCAGGATCACCAACGAGTGCCGTACCTGCACCACCACGAACCAGGCCAACACCCGCCCATAAGTTTGGCGATACTTCTAATTTGCTACGGTCGCCGTTGTGCAGTTCAGCCATACGGCGTTGACCAACAGAGTCCATGGTTTTGAACTTGGCTTGCGCGGCTGCAATGGTGGCATCGTCGACATATTGGATCAGCTCTTCTGCTGCTTTCCATGCCTCTTCATTGGTTTCGCGCACAATGACATGTAAACGAATGCCATAATTCAGTTCACGTCCTTTGGCTTTGGCTTTTTCACGCACCACTGCAATTTTTTCTTTTACCGCAGCAGATGGCTCACCCCAAGTTAAATAGGTGTCAACTTGATCTGTCGCGAGTTCAACAGCAGCTTCTGACGAACCGCCAAACCATAGTGGTGGATAAGGTTTTTGTACCGGTGGATAGAGTAATTTGGCGTCGTCTACACTCAAACGTTCGCCATGGAAGGTATAGCTTTCACCAGTATGTGAACGGGTTAAAATTTCACGCCAAATTGTGGTGTATTCCGCGGCAGTTTGGTAACGCGTTGCGTGATCTTCATAGACACCATCACCCTTGAGTTCTTGCTCATCACCGCCTGTAACTAAATTCAGTAAGATACGACCGCCAGATAAACGGTCAAATGTTGCAGCCATACGTGCAGTCAGTGCAGGCGTTGTCACCCCTGGGCGTAGCGCGACTAGAAATTTTAGATTTTTAGTGGCATCAATCAAGCTTGCAGCTGTAAGCCATGGATCTTCACATGAACGACCTGTCGGAATCAGAACGCCTTCATAGCCAAGATTATCCACCGCTACTGCAATTTGCTTCATGTAGGCATGATCGACTTGGCGTGCACCTTTACTTGTTCCTAAGTAGCGACTGTCACCGTGGGTAGGGATAAACCAGAAAATTTTCATGTTCAGTTCCTTGTATTTTTGATGGCTCGGGTATCAATGTGATGAAGGTGTCCAAACTTGCTTTTGGACTTGAATGTTGTTTGGAATCAGTTGGACTTGTTTAAATAAGTCCGCAATATTTTGCTGTGCTTGTATGACCTCGGGTGTCAGTGGGCGCACAGGAGATGGTTTAGATCGGCGAGAAAAGGCTTGCGCAGCAATATTCTTTTGCAGCCCAGTGCTGTTTTGATAAACCTCTAAAGCCACATTTTGGTTCTTCACAATCCACTGATCGGAAGCGTCTAGGGCCTTTAAAAATTTAGCTGGGGCATCAGGGTGCGTTTGAACGACTTTTGGATTTGCCACATAAAATGAATAGGTCTTTGGAAAATCACCAGATTGAATCAGCACTTTAGCCTGAGCATCCAACTCCGCTGCAGATAAAAACGGGTCCCAAATGGCCCATGCATCAATTGATTTTTTATCAAATGCGGCCCGTGCATCTGCTGGTGGAATCCAAATCGGTTGAATGTCATTCCAAGTCAAACCGGCTTTTTCTAAAGTTTTGGCTAATAACTCATGCGCACTCGAGCCTTTTTGTACAGCAACGCGTTTGCCACGTAATTCTTGAATGGTTTTGATTGAGCTATCCGCTGGAATCACGACAGCAAGCGACTGTTCAGGCACCACTTCATAGCCAATATAATTCAGGTCTTTATTGGCAGCTTGGGCAAAAATAGGCGGGGTGTTGCCGACATAGCCATAATCCACCGCACCGACCGCAAGGGCTTCTAACATTTGTGGGCCAGCAGGGAACTCCTTCCACTCAATGTGAGCGCCGGGAAATTGTTGTTCAAAGAGCTTTTGTTCACGGGCAACCAGCAAATTTAAGGCTGATTTTTGGAAACCGATAACCAAGGTTTTTACGGCTGTTTCAGCTGGTTTTTCACGATCCTGCTGTGCTGTTTCTTGTTTTTGGCAGGCACTGAGTCCAAGGCCAAAAGTGGTTAAAGTCAGTATGGAAAATGTTCTTAGAATACGCATGGCATCGCCCTTATGCTGTGGTCGGCTTATTTGATAATGGCCGACTCAATATTTAATTTATTTGGAATTAATTTTTCGTTATAAAACGCATCAGCGACTTGCTGCTGCTCTTGCGCCACTTGTGCAGTAATCGGCGTCACTTGATTGCCTAAGCGTGAAATAGATGTTTTAAGTACATCTAGACCTAAGCCGGTTTTGCCTTCGAGTAACTTGGCCGCTTCATCTTGATTTTTTGAGACCCATTGCGTGGTCAAATTCAACTCATTCACCACAGCTTGCAGGACTTTTGGATTTTCCTGAGTAAATTTGCGATCGGCCAAATAGAACTGGTAGTTCTTCACCAAGTTTTCGCCATTGGCAATGGTGCGAGCATTAAGTTGATGCTCAGCGGCAGAAAGGAACGGGTCCCAAATTACCCATGCATCAACGGCACCTTTTTCAAAAGCAGCACGTGCATCGGCAGGCGGTAAATACACGACATTGATGTCGCTAAATTTAAGCTGATTGGCTTCCAACAACTTGAGCAACAGGTAATGCACGTTTGAGCCTTTGTTTAAGGCCACACGTTTACCTTTTAAATCCTGAATACTGTGAATAGCCGAATCTTTTTGCACAATTAACGCTTCAGCTTTTGGAACAGCAGGTTGGTTGGCAATGTAAACCAAATCGGTTTGAGCGGCTTGAGCAAAGATAGGTGGTGCTTCACCGACTTCACCAAATGAAACACTGCCCACATTGAGGCCTTCAAGCAGCTGTGGACCCGCAGGAAATTCCACCCATTTGATATTTACACCTTGGCTTTTTAAGGCTGTTTCTAAAGTTCCGCGTTCTTTTAAAATTGGCAATAAGCCATATTTTTGGAAACCAATATTTAAGGTGACATTTTCTTCAGCCTCTTTTTTGCCACAGCCCGACATCATCATGGCACCCACAACCGCTGTAGACAGTACAAGTTTTTTTGTCCAGAGTTTTGCTTTGTGAGTACGCATGTGTTGCTCCTATAAAGGTCTAAATGTGCAGAACTGTTGATTTATAAACACATAAGCTAAAGAGTTTTCTTTTTCGAAAAAAATAAGAAAACTTAAATTTAAAATCAGGAAAAAAGATAAATAAATATCAGCAAAACTTATGAAAAAATATGATTTTAGAAAAACATATAATGTGTCTAAGTGTTATTTTAAGTTATTGAAATTATTTTATTTATTATGGTTATTTAAATGGTAGATATGGTTATTCTGTGGCTTGCAAAGTGATTTGAGGGGTAGCCAATGGATTCGGCATAACCTTATGCAAAATAATGCTATTCAGCACATAAAAAAAGCCACTTTAAAGTGACTTTTTACAAACCAATGAGTTTCTTTGGTAGTTGTATAAGGCCTGACGGGCATTCGGTAAGTCATCGACACTGACTTGTTCAAAACCTTGTTCAAGGAACCAATGCGCTGTCCGTGTGGTCAAAATAAACAATTGTTCAATACCTAAATCTCGCGCTTTTTCTTCTAAATAATGCAAAATTTGGCTGCCACGATTCGATTTTCGATAACCTGGATGCACAGCCACACATGCGATTTCAGCAGAGCGTTTTTCATTCCCTGTGACAGGAATCGGGTACAACGCAGCACAAGCCAAAATCGTACCGTCACGTTCAATCACTGCAAATTGTCCAATTTCATTTTCCAGACGTTCGCGTGAGCGATAAACCAAGATACCTTCTTGTTCGAGAGGGCGTAACAGATTGATTAAGCCACCCACATCTTGAATATCGGCAGTACGCACTTCTTCATAATGCGCATCCGTGATCATGGTGCCAGAACCGTCACGTGTGAACAATTCTTCGATCAATGCGCCATCATAGGCATATGAAATAAGATGAACACGGTGTACGCCTTGTAACGAGGCATCTTTAGCAACGCTTAAATGCAGGGCAATATCGGGATTAGAATCTTGATATTGCAAAATATGCTGATCAAGTTGATGAGGTGTAATTTCGCGTTGTAGCTGCCCATGTTCATTGTGCAAACCGTGTTGTTTGCCCAAGAAAATCAACTTATCCGCTTTTAAGCTTATGGCGGTTTTGGTCGCAACTTCTTCAGCCAATAAATTAAACACTTCTCCTGTAGTGGAATAACCTGTCGGCCCAAGCACCACAATATTTTGGCTATCTAAATGACGTTGAATTGCATCGATATCGACGGAACGAACTTCACCAGACAGTTGAAAATCGATACCATCACGAATGCCATACGGTTTTGCCGTGACTAAATTACCTGAGACCACATCAATACGCGCGCCGTACATCGGTGAGTTGGCTAAACCCATAGATAGGAGCGCTTCAATTTGCAGACGAATGGAGCCAACAGCATTCATCACAGCAGGTAAAGATTCGCGAGTGGTGATGCGACGATGATGATGAAATGGTGTCTGGATGCCGCTGCTTTGTAAATTATGATTGATTTGCGGACGGGCACCATGCACCAAAATTAGACGAATACCAAGCGAGTGTAATAAGGCAATATCGTGAATAATGTGTTGAAAATTTTCATGTTGCAGCGCTTCACCATCAAACATGATGACAAAGGTTTTGTTGCGATGCGCATTAATATAGGGTGCAGAATGACGGAACCAATGCACATACTGTAAGGTTGTGCTAGAAGATGGTTCAGTGATATTCGTTTGCATGCCTATGCCTGTTTATTCGCTTTGGTATGGATGATTCTAAACAAAAACATATGACAGCGGAAAGCAAATATAAAAAAACACCTGAACAGTGTTCAGGTGTTGGGAAAGGGACTTAAGAGATCGTCGAATGATTAGCCATTCTTAATGCGAATGATGCGATCGGTACGATCATTGACTAGCACGTAGTCACCATTGATTTTGTACCATTGTTGATAACGACCGGTGTTCGGTAAGCGGCGCGCTTCACGATCACTCACTTTGTAGCGGCTTGAATCGAAATAACGAGGAAGGCTTTGACCAACACGCCAATCGCGGCTTGGATTTACACGACGAAAGTCATTACGGTCGTAGCGATTATTGTCATAACGGTTGTTGTTATTCCAATTGCTCGGACGGTGATCTTTGTCCCAACGGTTGTCTTGATGTTGGTATGACGGATGGTAACGGCGGTCATCTTGACGATGGTCTGGCGCAGCAATGGCTGCTGTTGTTGCCATCAAAGCCGATACGGAAAGAACTAAACTCGATACGATTTTGTTCATGGGACACCTCTATACATTTCTAATCTGTTTTTCGATGATTCAAAATTAGCGAGAAAGTTCAGAGAAAGCGTGGGGGCAATATAGTTGAATTGTGAAATGTATGGAGGAAATTTGAAGGTGTGTAAATGATCTGAACGCTAGGCAGCATCAGCTTTTGCGGTTAAACATTAAAAAAACCTCATAAAAAAAGCCCAGAGTTGATCTGGGCTTTAAAAATATGGCGAAATTAAATTCAAAACGGCTTACATACCTAAAATTTTCAGAATACTGTTACTATCTGAGTTGACCAATATGTAGTCATTATTGATTTTATACCATTGCTGATTACGCGATGGTTTAGGTAAGTTATGGTCTTTATAATCGACTTTATAACCATTACCACGATAATGCTGTGGCATCACATAGCCCGTTTGCCATTTATGTTGTTGCAAACGTTTGACTCCACGTTGTTCACGCATACGGCGTCGATCTTCAAGATCGTCATCGTCCTGATAACCACGGAAATCACGATCTTTTTTCATTTGACCATATGCATTGCCGCGTGGGCCATCAAAGCCACGTTCATCGTTCTTGAAGTGAGGCGCTGCAGACGTGATGCTGCTTGCTATTAAAGCACTGAAAGAAATAGCCAAAATTGGCAAAATCTTTTTCATGTTCAACCCTCATGAGTAATTTATCTTCAATATTACTACTGTACGCATTAAATGCAGAGAAACTGTGAAGAAAGATGAATATTTCTTTAAATAAAACGAAGAGATTGCGGATATTATGCGATAAATTTGGCGCCGAGAACAATCTTTCCATCTTGGAAGAGATGGTCCGATAATGCGTGCTTTTTATCCTTGCAATTCAGCTTTGATTAAATTTGAGATCTATTGTAAGCACGATCAAAAACGCCCATCAAGTCTTGACAGGCAAATGAGGGGAGAGATGAAAGACTGAAAATGTTGAGTAACTTCGGGTTTTAGTACCACTGCTCGTTGAGGCATTGGAGTGAATAAATTGCTTGAGCCACAGATTCAGCTTGCTCGGCATCGTCCATTGCAGAGATCAAATTTTCAGTCAGTTGTAAGGTTTTAATTGAACGAATGGTTTCAATTTTGCGTTTTTGATCAGCCATTTGGGTCTCCTTGCCGTCGGTCTATGTCATGGCCAGCAGTCTATGCTTTTATACTCAATTTGAAAAACCGAATATTATTATAAAAATAATTTAAAAATACGATCAATGGCAAGTTGGGTAATGAAGCTGTCTATTGATCAAAGCTTGTTGAATTTCAAATGCTAATCTAAGGGTTTAAAAAAAGGGCATCAAATGGCCCTTTTTAGTTCTAAATGTTTCACTTGGAACTTAATTAGTATGCGTATTTCAGGTCGGTATAATCCGTTAATGATTTTTGAATATGAGCTTGAATAAATTCATTAATATCTTCAGGTGTCATTGCTGCACCTTGTTTGGTAATCACATGCTCAAACGGTGCTTGATCTTGCGCAATGATGCGATAAACAAAGTTAGTGATCACTTGAAAGCCTGCTTCTTGCTTTTGAATGCAAGTGACATAGAAATAGGCATGCTCAAAGTTTAAGTCAGTATGCGAAAAAATAAATTGTTCAAATAATTTTGCATTTTGACCAACCTCTAAGCCTTTTAAATCGTCCATGATACTCGGGTCGAATTTCATGCCATATTTTGCTGAAATCGGTTGACCATCGACCAGTAGGTTAACCATGCCATCCTCAGTTGGAGTCACTGTAATATTGCTAAAGTCAGACATGTATCAATCCAATGTTTTTAAAGAATGCCCCAAGTATCGGCAAATTTGCTAAAAACTCAAGTCGACTTTCGCGTGGACGCCGCGAAATCAGTCGGTTAATGATGTCTTGTAGGCATTCAATACATAAAAAAGGAAGCTCGCGCTTCCTTTTTTAAATTGGCTTTGGGGCCTATTCATCTTGAGCATCAATGCTGGCACCGGTTAAATGCAAGCTGTCGTCACCCATTAAATATAAATATGCAGGCATGATGCTTTCAGGCGTAGGCAAAGTTTTTGGATCTTCGTCTGGATACGCCTTTGCACGCATGGCAGTACGTGTCGCACCGGGATTAATGCAGTTAAAACGAATATTGGGGTGTTCATTTTCTTTGGCGAACAATGTACTCACGGCTTCAATGGCAATTTTTGAGACCGAGTACGCGCCCCAACGTTCACGGGCTTCACGCCCCACACCTGAACTGGCAAAGACTACTGAGGCATGCTCAGATTTTTGCAGTAATGGCATTAGCTCTTGAGTCAGTACAAAAGGCGCACGAAGGTTCACCGCCATAACATCATCCCAAACATCCACAGGATAATGTTCTAGTTCAGTTCGCTCACCCAAGATCCCTGCATTATGCAAAATGCCGTCTAGGCGACCAAATTGCTTTTCTAAGGTGTCGACCAATAGCTCATAGTCACGAGGAGAGGCACTAGACAGTTGTAGCGGTAAAATCGCCGGTTGGGGGGCACCCAAGCCTTCAATTTCATCGTAAATCACTTCTAGTTTATTCAGTGTGCGTCCATGTAAGACCACGGTTGCGCCATGTAAGGCATAGCTGAGGGCAGCCGCACGGCCAATACCATCGCCCGCACCTGTAATCAGGATAATGCGATCTTTGAGCAGATCGGGGCGAGGTTGATATTCTGAATATTTCATCCGTACCTCCTCGTTTTATTGTGTTGTGTTCTATCGTTATAAAGTCGCTGTGTTGAGCGTTTTCGGTTTGATAACCAAATCATGAATGACTTCATGCAATTCAGCAACAGTCTTCACTATACAATCTGCATGCCAAGCTGTTAAGTCATCTTTGTGTTGTAAAGGTAAATAGCCATAAGCCGCAAGAATTGTGTACATCTGCGCATTACGACCGGCATCGATATCACGTGGATGATCACCGACATAGATACAGTCTTGAGCATCTAGATGAATGTGCTTGGCTGCTAAATACATCGGCTCTGGGTCTGGCTTGGTTTTACTGACATCGTCTGGGCAAACCAATACCGAGCAGCGTTCAGTTAAATTCAACGCTTTGAGCAACGCTTCACTGAGTGAACGCGGCTTATTGGTGACAATGCCCCACGGAATTTGATGTTGTTCTAACTCTGCGAGTAGTGGATACATGCCTTCAAACAGATCGGTATCAACAGCAATATCAGCACCATACAGATCTAGAAAGCGTTGACGATGTGCCAGAAAGACAGGATCTTCAACGTCTAACTCTGGATAGACCAGTTTGACCATCGCACGCGCGCCTTCAGATACTTGTACACGAATGTCTTCTGCACTGACCACCGCAATGCCTTTGTCACGGCACATGTCTTGAATAATACGAATAAAATCAGCCGCGGTATCAATCAGTGTACCGTCAAGATCAAAGAGTACAGCTTTCATTAGGCTTCTTTCACCGTATGAACCATGTAGTTCACATCCACATTGGGTGCGAGCCAATAGCGTTTGGTGATCGGGTTATAATGTAAACCTGTCATATCTTTGAGTTTTAACTCGGCTTGACGAATATCATGAGCTAATTCTGAAGGTTTAATAAACTTTGAATAATCATGAGTGCCTTTCGCCAACATGCGTAAAACATATTCCGCACCAATAATCGCAAACAAATAGGCTTTAGGATTACGGTTAATGGTCGAGAAGAATACATGACCACCCGGTTTTACCAGTTTTTGACACGCTAAAATAATGGATGCTGGATCAGGTACATGTTCGAGCATTTCCATACAGGTAACGACGTCATATTGACCTGCTTGTTCTTCTGCCAATTGCTCTACAGGCACTTGGCGATATTCAATATTTTGCACATTTTCTTGTTCGGCATGTAGGCGTGCAACATTTAATGGCGCTTCGCCCATGTCGATACCCAATACTTGCGCGCCACGACGTGCCATGCTTTCAGCTAAAATACCGCCGCCACAGCCTACATCTAATACTTTCTTGCCAGTGATACCATTTGAATGCTCATCAATCCAGTTCAAACGCAGGGGATTAATCATGTGCAAAGGGCGGAACTCAGAATGCTGATCCCACCATATGGCTGCGAAAGCTTCAAATTTGGCAATTTCTTGTGGATCAACATTCAATTGCGACATCGGTTGCACCTCAATCAAGTCTTTATATTTTAGAAAAAAGTTTATGGGAGTTAGTGTAGCGCGTCCTGAAAAAAAAGCGATAAAAGCCTTAAAAAAGTTCACAGAATGAAAACGAAATCGACAGATTTGATTTATAGTGTTGCCATAAACTAATCATAATGATTTTGAGGACGATAAGTTCAATGAAAAAATTCCTTTTAGGCACGATTACAACAGCTATTTTGGCTTTTTCTGGCAGTGCGATGGCAGCGCAATTTGTCGCGGGGACTGATTACACGGTTATTCCAAAACCGATTAAAGTCGAACGTCCGGGTAAAATCGAAGTCCGTGAGTTCTTTTGGTATGGCTGCCCACATTGTTTTACATTAGAACCGCATATGCAAACGTGGTTAAAGCAATTGCCTAAAGATGTACGTTTTGTCCGTACACCTGCAGCAATGAATCCACTTTGGGAACAAGGCGCGCGTGCTTACTATGCATCGGAAGCACTGGGTGTTCGTCAAAAAGCACATTTACAATTGTTCCATGACATTCATGTGGGTCAAAAAAATATCTTAGAACAAGGCGCATTTGCTAAGTTCTACACCCGTTATGGTGTTCCTGAAGCGAAATTTAACAGCACATTTAAATCATTTGCTGTGTCTTCAAAAATTGCTCAAGCGAAAAACTTAGCGGCTCAATATCAATTGAGCGGCGTGCCTGCGATTACCGTCAATGGTAAATACATCGTACAAGGTGAAGATGCACGTACTGTTGAAATCGTGAAATTCCTTGTTGATAAAGAACGCAAAGCGAAATAACAGATGTTTTGAAAAAGCCGCACTCGATGCGGCTTTTTTTATGACGGTACATTTTGCGTTTTATGGCGATAAATTTTGTGGATCAGAGATTTGAGCCAAAGATCGATCCCAATGCAAGATGCCACGAAATAAGAGCTGAACTTGAGTCTGAGCTTGGCGGCGAAATTGTTTTAGCGCATCCGTACGTTGTGGAAGGTCAATATGTCGATGTAAGTCAATCCACTGCATTGCCCAACTTAAGGCCAATTCAAACAAAATTTGTCCCAATACTTTTAGGTCTTGTTCGGATTGAATATGTTGAGTCGCTTCAACTTGAGCTAGTGCATGGGCCAAATCGGTACTGAGAAAATTAAACTCACGAGTAATGGCTTGTCTTAAGAATGCTGAACCACCCCAACGTTCAGCAATAAGAAACATCCATGCCTCAGGAAATTGCTCAACGGCATGAAATAAATAATCCAGACTTTGGCGTGTGCGTGCATCTGGCGCTTGAAAGCATTGCTGACTCAGTTGATTGAGGACATTCCGAAGGTGCAGGGCCATTTGGTCGACCAGTTCCAAACCGAGTTCGTCCATGTCTTGAAAATGGCGATAAAACGCAGCAGGAACCAAGCCGACATGACGGGAAATTTCGCGTAAGCTCAGACTGCTAAAAGAACGGCCTGTGGTACTCAATGCAAGCGCTGCATCAAGGATAGCTTTACGACTTTGTTGCTTACGTTCTTCCCGTATCGACATGCAATTCGTCCTGAATTTTGCGTGGCTTCAGTCTAACAAATTTCCTGATGTCGTACGATGGGCCTATCAAAACTTGGATGAATGGATTTTGTAAATGCGCACGAATGCGTCCCGAATCTGGCTGTACCTTCTGTTATAATGTACCGCAATCAATTTTGTCAGATTAAGGACTCATCATGCGTATCGACCAACGAGCATTAGATCAATTACGTGAAGTAAAAATTACCCGTAACTACACACGTTATGCGGAAGGTTCTGTATTGGTTGAATTTGGTCATACAAAAGTTCTTTGTACTGCAAGTGTCGACAACTCAGTGCCACGTTTCCTTAAAGGGAAAGGTCAAGGCTGGGTAACTGCGGAATACGGCATGTTACCTCGTTCAACACATACACGTACCGACCGTGAAGCAGCACGTGGTAAACAAAGTGGTCGTACACAAGAAATCCAACGTTTGATCGGTCGTAGCTTACGTGCCATGGTTGATTTGAAAAAATTGGGTGAAAATACAATTAGCATCGACTGTGATGTGATTCAAGCAGATGGCGGTACACGCACAGCATCAATCACAGGTGCAGCTGTTGCTTTGGTCGATGCGATGAATGTCTTGCTTGAAAATAAAAAAATCAAACAAGATCCGCTTAAAGGCTTAGTTGCAGCTGTTTCTGTAGGCATGTATCAAGATGAAGCATTACTTGATCTTTGCTATGAAGAAGATTCAAACTGCCAAACTGACTTAAATGTGGTCATGACACAAGCAGGTGAGTTCATTGAACTTCAAGGCACAGCTGAAGACAAACCATTTACGCGTGCACAGTGTAATGAAATGCTTGAATTGGCTGAAAAAGGCATTCAAGAATTGATCAAAAAACAACAAGAAGCTTTAGGCTGGTAAGTTGTTTGATTCAGCTTAAACTGAATAAATAACGCATCTTCGGATGCGTTTTTTTATGCGCTGAATATAGAAAATCCAACAAGAATCGGCTATTCAGTAGCGTGTCTTTGACTCAAATTAATAGGATCAGGATGCTTTGAAGAACTAAAAATGAAAAATTGGATGATGTATTTTTTTTATTCAGCGTATTTTTGATCAGTGGTTGTGATTTTTTGGGAAATCAGGTTCAAGAGCGAGAAGGTGGTCGTTTTTCTGAACAAAGTGAAAACTCAAAAGATCAGGACGATGATTAAGATGAGCGCGAGCAGCATGAAGACGATTTGGCGCATGAAAAGGATTCTGAACATGAAACTGAATGAGTTAAACAACAGCAAGATGATGATTAAGTCATGCTAGTAAGCATCAAAAAGGGTGCAACAGCACCCTTTATTTACGTTTAGAGTATGTCTAAAGCTTAGGCATTAAAGCGCATTGATAAATCAATCGCTGTGACATCTTTGGTAAGCACACCCATCGAAATATAATCGACCCCTGTCGTTGCCACTTCACGTAAATTTGCAATAGTGATATTGCCTGAGGCTTCAAGTTTGCAGCGACCATTCACATGTTTGACGGCATCAATCATTTGTTGCTGACTAAAGTTATCCAACATCACAATATCCGCACCTGCTTCCAACGCTTGGTTGAGTTCGTCCCAAGTTTCTACTTCCACTTCAACGGGTTTACCCGGAGCAATGGTATGCGCTTTAGCAATAGCTTGGCTAATGCCACCTGCTGCCATGATGTGATTTTCTTTAATTAAAAACGCATCAAATAAACCTAAGCGATGGTTTTGACCACCTCCGACAGCAACTGCATATTTTTGTGCAATACGTAGGCCTGGTAAGGTTTTACGGGTATCGAGTAAACGAGTATTCAAACCTTCAAGCTGCTGGACATAGGCAGCAGTTTTAGTCGCTACTGCAGATAATGTTTGTATAAAATTTAAGGCTGGACGCTCAACCGTGAGTAAACTACGCGCAGAACCTGCTAATTTTAAGAAAGCCTCACCTGCTGAGACACGTTCCCCATCATTTTTTAACCATGTGACTTGTACACTTGCATCAAAAGTTTGAATGAGCGCATTGACCCACGGTTGCCCTGCTAGCACCATATCTTCACGACTAATAATTGTTGCGGTCGCTTGTTCATCTTCTGGAGTTAAAAGGGCAGTGATATCGCCTTCGCCAATATCTTCTTGTAGTGCGTGTTGAATATTGATTTGGATAGATTGTTCAAGCAAAGATTGCGATATGCTCATAAGAAATTCCGTATCTTTTTAACCCGAGAAAATGTGCGCGCTATATTAGCATTGTTCATGAAAAATGAGCGATTTTTAACTCCTTTCACAGACTTGAATTGAGATTTCAATGTGAAAGTTTTAGCATTAAACCTTTCAAGTAGGGCTCGGCATTTTGATCTGCAGCATTGCAGGCCGGCTTAGACACAGGATTTTTTTATGTCACAAGCAACAACATTTCAGGTGCAGGATGGGCAATTGCTAGGTGCGCGTCAAATTCCATCACCGAATTTTAACCAGCGTCCCGCAGATACCGAAGTTCAGCTTGTCGTCATTCATAATATTAGTTTGCCACCTTCTCAGTTCGGCGGTGGTTATATCGAACAATTTTTCCAAAATCAGTTGGATTGGTCGAAACATCCTTATTTTCAAACCATTGAAGGTATGGAGGTTTCTACCCATTTATTGATCCTGCGCACAGGCGAAGTTCTACAGTTTGTCAATTTTAATGATCGAGCTTGGCATGCAGGTCGCTCAACCTATTTAGCACAAAAAGAATGCAATGATTATTCGATAGGCATCGAACTCGAAGGAAGTGATGATTTACCTTTTGAAGCTGCACAATATGCCGTGCTGACCGAGGTCGTGGCGTGTTTACAACAGGCTTATCCTAAAATTCAACAACATATTGCAGGGCATTCAGATATTGCACCGGGACGTAAAACTGATCCAGGTCCATTTTTTGAGTGGAACACTTTTCGTCAACAGCTGCATCATTTTAAAAACAAATAAACAATACATACTGCGTTTAATAAACCAATGAAATTCCTTGACGAGTTTCATTACAATAGGCGCACTTTCAAAAGTGAGAAATACCGATGGCGCTTTGGCGTTCGACAGTCATTGTCAGTGCAATGACTATGTTGTCCCGTGTATTGGGACTGGTACGGGATATTGTCCTGTTAAATGTATTTGGTGCAGGTAAAGACTTCGATACCTTCGTGGTTGCCTTTCGTATTCCTAACTTTTTTAGGCGCTTATTCGCAGAAGGGGCATTTTCACAAGCCTTTATTCCTGTATTGACTGAATATAAAACCAGTCGAACCCATGCCGAAGTCCAGATTCTGATTAGCCGTGTTTTTGGCTGTTTAGGTCTGGTGATGACTAGTTTGACGTTCATCGCGATGGTGGCGGCACCTGCCATTATTTATATCTATGCACCGGGTTTCCATGGTGATGCAGACAAGTTTGCGTTAGCTACCGATATGTTCCGCCTAACGATTCCTTACTTACTGTTTATGTCTTTAACGGCATTTGCCAGCAGTATTTTGAATAGTTATGGCTCATTCAGTACACCTGCGTTCGCTCCAGTGTTACTCAATGTCGCGATGATTGCCGGTGCGCTGTGGTTAACCCCTTATATGGCTGAGCCAATTATGGCTTTGGGTTGGTCTGTTGTCGCGGCAGGATTCTTGCAATTGGCGATTCAGATTCCAGAGCTGTGGCGTAAAAAATTACTGATTCCACCGAAAGTTGACTTCAAACACGAAGGTGTTGATCGCATCATGAAGTTGATGCTGCCAGCACTGTTTGGTGTCTCAGTGACGCAGATTAACCTACTGTTGAACACCATTTGGGCGTCTTTCATGCAAGATGGTTCAGTATCATGGCTATATAGTGCTGAACGTATGACCGAGCTACCTTTAGGTTTGATTGGGGTAGCTATTGGTACCGTGATTTTACCGTCATTGTCTGCACGCCACGCTGAACAAGATCAAGAAAAATTCCGTCGTATGATTGATTGGGCAGCTAAGGTCATTATCTTGGTGGGTGTGCCTGCCAGTATTGCGCTTTTCATGCTCTCTACACCTATTATTCAGGCCTTATTTGAACGTGGTCAATTTAGCTTTGAAGATACACAGATGACCGCATTGGCATTGCAATGTATGAGTGCCGGTGTGATTTCATTCATGCTCATTAAAGTGTTTGCACCAGGGTTTTATGCGCAACAAGATACCAAAACTCCTGTACGTGTAGGTTTAATGGCGGTCGCAGCCAATGCCATTCTTAACGTGGTGTTTATTGGATTCTTTAAACTGATTGATTGGCATGCTGAGCATATGGCCTTGGCCTTGGCCTCATCGGGTTCCGCATTAGTAAATGCAGGGATGCTGTATTTTTATTTACATAAGCGCAATATTTTCCGTTTTGGTGCGCATTGGAAAAAGTTGGTGATTCAGTTTGCGATAGCCAATGCTGTGATGATTGCTGCTCTGTGGTATGGCTTAACATGGTACAACGGTGATGTATCTGCGTGGATGCGTGTCGCGGAAGTGATCATCTTATGTGTGATTGGTGTTGCTGCTTATGGTATCGCCTTAATTGCAACAGGCTTTAGACCACGTCATTTAAAACCATAAAGCTAAAACCACACAACGTAGTAAGTTTACGTGGATGTAAAAAAATAAGAGCACATAGGCTCTTATTTTTTTCATTGACACTCAAGATGATAAAAACCTACGTTTCTTATCCATGAGTCTAAGGGGGGTAATTTGTAGTTTAAAACGACATACAATCCGTCGCCTAAACTTTTCCTCGAGAGAGGAAACCAACAATTGCAAGGATAACTGCAATAACCAAAAGAATAACAGCAAAGTCTTTGGATAAGCCTGCCACACCACCAAAACCTAGCAAACTCGCAATCAATGCAATTACAGCGAAAATAATAGCCCAGCGGAACATAGTTTTATCTCCATGTGATTTTTTATTCTGTATGCCCATTATAAGAGGCTAAAAAAACCTACTATGTAGTCTTTTGTTTATTTAATGTTCAATATTCGGTAACTTAAACAAAGAATTAATGTGCAGGTTCAGTTAATATGCCTGCCACCTTTGTTGCGAGCGAGAAGATGACCGATACTCTACGCCCACATTTTTGGAAAAAGCATGCTTTGACTGAACTCACCCATTTGGAGTGGGAGTCACTCTGTGATGGTTGCGGGCTTTGCTGTTTAATTAAGCTTGAAGATGAAGATACTCATGAGGTTGCCTACACCAAAGTGGCATGCAAACTTTTAGATTGTGAAAAGGCATCTTGCTCCAATTATCCAAATCGTCAAACACATGTTCCAGACTGTATACAGCTGACGCCACATCAGATTCACCAATTTCATTGGCTACCACCGAGCTGTGCTTATCGTAGAATTTCTGAGGGTAAAGATTTACCACGTTGGCATCATCTAGTGACGGGAAATCGTGACAGTATTTTGAAGGCAAGAAAGTCTGCCGCAGGGCGTTGCATCAGTGAAGAAGACGTCAACCCTGACGATATTGAAGATTATATTGTACGTTGGGTACGCTAAAGGACACAGATACGCTCTATCTTGGATCTAGAGTTGATCTTGTATCATAGCCAGAAAGTCTTGTTCTGACAGAACCTGAAAACCGTGCTGTTTGAGGAGTGCTGTGGTTACCCCATAGCCTTCAATTTTCGTACGGGTAAAGCTGCCGTCATAAATATAATGGCTGCCGCAAGACGGGCTGCGATCTTTCAAGACAACAACATCAACTTTGTGTAATTGGGCCAATTCTAACATTCGTTGAGCACCTGCAATAAATTCAGCACTAACGTCTGTCCCCAAAACATCTTTAACTTGAGCTGTACCATTGAGCACATCAGTGGCTTGACCATTTTGAATTTCTGCAGGAAAACGTGGACAGCTCAGGCCGCCCATCATTTCTGGGCAGGCCGTAATGACTTGGTGAGTCTGCATCAGTTGGCAAATCGCTTGTTGTGTATTTGATTTGGCATCATAACGAACGGGTTGGCCTGCCAGACAGGCACTGACTAAATACTTCAGTGTCATCGTGTCTTGCTCCACAAGTTTTAGTGACTCAAAAGTTCCATCGCATGGTCATAACTGAGCGGGCGATAAAAGTAAAAACCTTGTCCAGTATGACAATTACATTCTTTTAAGGTATCGACCTGTTCCGGTTTCTCTATACCTTCGACTAATATATTCAGGGAAACACTCGCACCAATTTGTGTAATCGCTTTGACAATGGCAAGTGCTGAACAGTCGGTATGCATGCGTTCCACAAAATTACGGTCTATTTTAATACAGTCGACAGGGTAATTACTCAAACGTGTTAATGATGAATGACCTGTACCAAAATCATCTAGAGAAATGTGTATGCCATGCTCTTTTAATAAATGGAGAGCGCGAATCACATAATTTGAGCCACGTTCTGACAGGCTTTGCTCGGTAATTTCGACCTCAATAATATCTGGTGAGATACCAAACTGCTTTAAGCGATTCAGTAGTTTTTCCGCATAATCATCACGTAAAAATTCGACAGGTGCAGCATTTATTGAAATCGGTAGCGGTTGCAGTCCAAGTTCAATCCATTTTTGAATATCTTGAAAGATTTTAATTTGCATTGTTTCACTAATGCGTGAAGCCAATTCATAATCTTGAAATGCAGCAAAAATTTGAGAAGGTAATTGTAATTGTTGGTCTTTATCATACCAACGTAACAAGGCTTCAAAGCCGATAACTTGACTGTCAGAAAGACGAACTTTGGGTTGATAAAACGGAATAATTTGATTGGACTTAATCAAGCTGCGTGCAAGCGTTAATTGGCGAGTAGTATTTTCAAGGGTTTTTAACATAGTATGGTTGAACATTCGTACACCACCCCGACCACTGCTTTTTAAATCATTTAGCGCAATATCAGCACATTTAAGTAAATTGGAGGTATTTTGCGCATCGCGAGGGTAGATCGCACAGCCAATACTCATACCAATATTGATAATTTGCCCATTATAGAAAATCGGCATGTCCATTTGCTGACAGGCGATGCTGGCAAAATTCTGTAATTGTTGTTGCGATTTTAAATTTGGAATAGAAATGGCAAATTCATCGCCACCTAAACGTGAAACTACAATATGTGTATCAAAACAGTGCTGAAAACGCTGCCCAAGGGTATGCAGTAAATGGTCTCCAGCACTATGACCTAAGGTGTCGTTAATATGCTTAAAATAATCTAGATCGATTAATAATAAACCCAGTTGTTGCTGATGTTCTCGCGCCACTTTTAAGTGGCTTTTAAATATTCGACTAAACGCACGGCGGTTTAATAAACCTGTTAAATCATCTTGTTCAATGATGCGTTGAAGTTTATTTTCTGCCAGTCGCTGTACCGTAATATCACGTGATACACAGAGGATTTCTTTGACTTGGCCATATTCGTTGAATACTGGGCTGAGCATATTATCCCAATAAGCCAAGGGTTCATCTGCTACTTGGCTCATGCCGACAAAGCGAGATATTTTGCCTTCTTTGGCTTCGGCAAAAGCATTCAAACACGCGTCACGGACTTCTTCAGGCAGTAATTTATGCCAAGACATACCAAACTCAGTTTCAGTTGGAGATACGCCCAGAGCTAAACATCCCGCGCGGTTCATATGCAGAACTTGACCGTCTAGACTTAATAATTTTATACAGTCGACACTAGCATCTAACATTTGATTACGACTATTCAGTTTTTCTCGTAATTCAGCGCATTGATTATCTTGTAATTGTATATTCTTGGCTTGGGGCATTTTTTGAAATAAATTTATAGGTAGATCAATGCCTTGTTGAACTTGAACGATTCGCTTTTGCTTTGTTGATTGCTTCATACAATCTGTCCAATTGGGTCAGGCAAGTCTAAAATGGGATATCTTGCCGATGATACTTTAATTTGATCAATAAGGGCTAGGAAGTCTTGTTACATTATAGTTAACATTCGCCTAAGCTTTTTTACATGCAAGATACTTAAATAACGACATTAAACCACCCTCCTAAATTGAATACCGAATAAAGCAAAGATTCTGCCAAGGCAGTGTTAGAATAGAAAAAACGTCCCCAATTGCCGGAAACGAAATAATAAGATGTCAGACAGCCAAATTCCTCTTCCTGAACGCATGCGTCCTCATGATTTATCTCAAATTATTGGACAAGATCACCTTCTGGGTGAAGATGCACCGTTACGCCAGATGATTGACCAAGGGCATTTGCCATCGATTATTTTTTGGGGACCTCCGGGTGTAGGTAAAACCACAATTGCATTGTTGTTAGCGCAGGCCGTTGACCGACCATTTATTAGTTTATCTGCGCTCAATACTGGAGTGAAAGAGTTACGTGAAATCATCGCCGATGGTGGAGATTTATTGACACCTGTGGTGTTTATTGATGAAATTCATCGTTTTAATAAGTCACAACAAGATGCCTTACTGAATGCGGTTGAAAAGGGCAAAATTACTCTGATTGGTGCAACCACAGAAAACCCTTCATTTGAAGTTAATAATGCCTTATTGTCGCGTTGTCAGGTGTATACCTTAAATGCTCTGGATAATGACGCAATTCAGCGCTTACTGGATCAAGCCATTCACCAAGATTCGTTTTTAAAAGAGCGTTATATTCAAATCGAAGAATATGAAGCTTTATTTCAATTTGCCGCAGGTGACGCTCGTAAAGCATTAAATCTTTTAGATTTAATCGCCAGTACGTTTGAACCAGATTTAGAAAATATCATTAACAATGCGGTGGTAGTCAAAGTTGCGCAGCAAAATATTGCACGCTATGACAAATCGGGCGAACAGCATTATGATCTAGTTTCGGCTTTTATTAAGTCGATTCGAGGCAGTGATCCAGATGCCGCTTTGTATTGGATGGCACGTATGCTCAAAGGTGGTGAAGACCCCGTCTTTATTGCACGTCGTATGTTGATTGCTGCTTCAGAAGATATTGGTAATTCCAACCCAAATGCATTATTGCTGGCTGGAGAATGTTTCCGATCTGTGCAGGCAATTGGTATGCCTGAATGTCGAATCATTTTGGGGCAATGTGCGGTGTATTTGGCAACCAGTGCTAAAAGTAACAGTACTTATTTGGCCATCAACAAAGCCTTAGATTTGGCAGAAAAAACCTCGAATCTACCTGTGCCACTACATTTGAGAAATGCACCAACCAAATTGATGAAAGAGCAAGGCTATGGCGTGGACTATTTATATCCACATAATTATCCTGAACATTTTGTCATGCAAGACTATATGCCGCCTGAACTGAAAGGCACTAAGCTGTATGAGTCTGCACGCAATAAACGTGAAGTCGAAGGTGAGCGTTTGCAGCAACGCCGTTGGATGCAACAACAGCAACAATGATTTGAATGATCATAATGGCAAGGCGCTTCGGCGCCCTTTTTTATGTCTATTTCATGCAAAAAAAAGCCCAACTCAAGGCGAGCTGGGCTGAAAAAATAGGATGTCTTTGGGGAGATACATCCTAGAGGGTAGATGGAAAATCTGGTCGGCATACACATTGGAAACTTATAGATCCTGGTGCTGCCTGGTATGTAGGTATCTTAGTGTGAACATGGCTAAATGTGAAACAGAGGATTTTTATCGTTAACATTTGTTTTTTCGATCATAGATTAATCGAGTAATATTTCATTAAAAAACCGAGCTAAAGAGCTCGGTTTTTATAATCGATGGACGATTTAGATATCAGAAAGGTCGATACCTAAACGTGCAGCAACTTCTTCATAAGCTTCAACTACACCGCCTAAACCTTGACGGAAACGGTCTTTGTCGAGTTTTTTCTTAGTGTCTTTGTCCCATAGACGGCAGCCGTCTGGAGAGAATTCGTCACCTAGTACGATACGGTCGTGGAACACGCCAAATTCAAGTTTAAAGTCAACAAGCAGCATGTTGCCTGCATCGAATAGACCTTTAAGTACTTCGTTTACTTTATAAGTCAATTCTTTCATTTGAGCGAGTTGTTCTGCAGTCGCCCAACCTAATGCAATCGCTTGTGATTCATTCACCATTGGGTCGCCTAACGCATCGTCTTTGAAGAACAATTCGAAAGTTGGCGGAGTAAGTTCTTTACCTTCTTCAACGCCTAAACGACGGCAAAGTGAACCTGCTGCATAGTTACGAATTACGCACTCTACAGGAACCATGGTTAATTTTTTCACTAAAACTTCAGTTGGAGAAAGAAGTTTTTCGAAATGAGTTTCGATACCAGCCGCAGCCAATTTTTCCATGATAAAGGCGTTAAAACGGTTGTTCACCTTACCTTTGCGATCCAGTTGTTCAATTTTTTCACCGTTGAATGCAGAAGCATCGTCACGGAAAACTAGGATGAGGTGGTCAGAACTATCTGTTTCATAAACAGATTTCGCTTTACCAGTATAGAGCAAGGTTTGTTTTAACATGAGGGAACCTTTTTCGAGAAAAAATGCCTAGTACGACTAGGCTGGCCAATTTTGGTAAATCTGAGCTAACAGATCTGCAGCTTTTTCTTTGTCTGCAAAACTGTTATCGGCATTGAACACAGCGATGTTATTGCTTGAACCTACAGAAGAAAGTCTTAAGACATAGGTCTGCTGATCGACCTTGACGGTTACTTCGTAACGGTTTTTGCTCTGACCAACAATGGTATGGTTAAGGCTGCTGAGGGTAGCAAGTGTGTATTGCCAAATTGTAGCAGAATTTCCTTCAACTTTGATCAGTGGATTTTGATTTCCATCCACCAATAGTTGAGGGCGGCTAATATTTGTACTGTCTGTTGAGGAATCTGCAACGACATTATTTTTTTCCGCGGCTGGACGCGGAAGGGCATAGCGATTGCCGCGCTTATTTTCAAGCTTTGGTGCATGCTCAATTGCTAGTGGGTCAACAGATGGAGCAGGATACAAAGGCGTTGCAGGACGAACCATCGACCCTTCAGGGTATTTCAGCGGTTCAACATCTGTGGTTTGTTTATAGTCCAGTGTGCCATTATTAAAAGCAAGTGAACTACAACCGGCTAATGTAAATACTGAAAGTGCCAGGCTAAGTCCTAAACGTAATTGCATGATGTTTGCTCTTCTTTATTTGATAACGCCCGCAGTGATGAGTGCTTCACGAAGCGGAGTACGATATTGTTCTGCAAGGGGTGTTAATGGTAAGCGAATGCCTGTTTCAATCAGGTTCATCTCATGAAGTGCCCATTTCACAGGAATTGGGTTCGATTCGCAAAATAAAATTTGATGTAAATTTGCAACAGTATTGTTTTGTTGCTCGGCTTGGACTGCGTCACCCGCCAAAGCGCTTGCACACACTTCGCTCATTTCTTTTGGCGCCACGTTCGCAGTAACCGAAATGTTGCCTTTAGCACCTAAACCCATTAACTGATAAGCCGTTGCATCATCACCTGAGTACACCACCATATCTTTGCCTTTAAGGCCTTCAATGAGTTCTTGACCACGAGGAACATCGCCAGTGGCGTCTTTAATGCCCACGATTTGTGGAATATCAGCAAGACGGATCACGGTGTCGTTGTGCATGTCTACACCGGTTCGGCCAGGTACATTGTATAAAATTTGAGGTAAATCAACAGCTTCAGCAATCGCTTTGTAGTGTTGATACAGGCCTTCTTGGGTAGGTTTGTTATAGTATGGTGTAACTAATAATGCCGCATCTGCACCTAATTCTTTGGCTTCTTTGGTGAGTTCAATTGCTTCGTGGGTTGAGTTTGCACCTGTGCCGGCAATAATTGGAATGCGTTTGTTCGCCACACGGATGATTTCTTTGATCACCTGAGTGTGTTCGGCCATGCTCAAGGTAGAAGCTTCACCTGTAGTCCCAACAGCAACAATACTATTGGTGCCTTGCTTTATATGCCACTCAACCAGCTTCTCGAGGCTCTTCCAATCTACGCTGCCATCTTCAAACATTGGGGTGACGATTGCGACAATTGAACCTTGAATGGTCTGAGCTTGCTGAGTCATTTTGAAAAGCTATCCTATTTGTCCATCCGACAAGATGAAATATTGATTTCTGGATGGTTTCGAATTTTGATTTGTAGCATGTTCATTGGGCTATACCCAAGTTGAATAATGCTTACGCAAATTATGACTGATCAAACGCATAAGAACAATATGCTTTGGTCAAAGCCATAAAATTCTTTATACAAATCAAACTTAAAACAATCAAGTGTAAAATAGCGGTTTTTTTGCAGCCTGAAAATTGTTCAGCAAGGGCTGAATCTTGAAAATGTGTTATTCAATCGAGAGGGTTGGCATGGTTGATGGGATTGATTAAATCATCAGCAAAAGGTTGATCATGTGTATTCCGTGCTTTTTAATCAGAATTTAAGATTAAATAACAATGACTAAAGATTTAAAAACTATATCAATTCGCTCGGGTTTTATTACAAATGATTGTTAAAAACTTGGGTAATAATCTTTTTTATATCTAATAGAAATAGACATGTTTTTATGAGTGTTTAAAAAGATCGCTTGATTTGACTGTTCATTGCACGATTCATATTTTTTTATTTTAAATTTTTAATTGTTTTTACGACTTTGTGACTTAAAGCACAAAAACTATTACACCATGCACGTAATCCAATTTTGGACGAAAGGCTTCAACTTATTGGTAGTTATATCCTTTATAAGGCTCAGCGATGATGCGACTTAATTTGAACGCTGATGACAACAAGGATTCTCCAATGGAAAAGTCAGATAACAAGCATGCTATTGTCACGGTAGCAATCTGCTTCCTTATTGCCGTAATCGAAGGTCTGGATATTCAGGCTGCAGGTATTGCAGCAGCAGGGATTCGTGAATATTTCGGGCTGGATAGCTCGCAGCTAGGGGTGTTTTTTAGTGCCGGTATTTTAGGATTATTACCTGGTGCTTTGTTGGGTGGTCGGATTGCAGACCGAATGGGCCGTAAAAAAGTATTAATTTGGTCTACGGGGATGTTCGCCATCTTTACCTTATGTACGGTATGGGTAAATAGCTTCCATAGCTTACTCGCTGTACGTTTTCTTGCAGGTGCAGGTTTAGGTGCAGCAATGCCAATTTTAATTACCTTGGCATCTGAAGCAGTAACGCCACAAAATCGTGGTCGTGCAGTCGGTTTGATGTACTGTGGTATGCCTGTGGGTGCGGCAATCTTGTCATTAGTTGCAATGACGGACTTCGGTGCAAACTGGAAAAATATTTTCTATTTAGGCGGTTTATTACCGATTGTTGTGATTCCATTGATGATTTGGTTCCTGCCCGAATCGCGTGAATTCTTGAAAGCCAAAGATCAAGCGGTTCAAGCGACCGCCAATGGCGAAGTGCAACAAGGTGCTTTCAAAAACCTCTTTAACACAGAAAACCGTTTACGTACTTTCTCAATTTGGGTGAGCTACTTCTTCACCTTGATGGTGGTGTACATCATGTTGAGCTGGTTACCGTCGTTGTTCACCGAACTCGGTTTCACTCGTAAAGATGGTGCAACTGCGCAGTTCTACTTCATGGTGAGTGCAACCATTGGTACGATCATTTTAGGTATGTTGACTGACCGTTGGAAGAAAGCTTATGTGATCATTTTGATGTACGGCGGTATTTTGGCAGGTCTATTTGCGCTGAATGGTGCAGGTTCATTGACCCAAATGTACATGGCGTCAGCTTTAGTCGGTGCATTCGTGATTGGTTGCCAAGGTGTATTGTATGCCTTCGGTGGTATCGTGTATCCAACACAGTTACGTGGTACGGGTGTTGGTGTAGCTTCAGCCGTTGGTCGTGTCGGTGCAATGTTAGGCCCTGCAATTGCGGGTCAGTTATTGGCAGCAGGTTTTGGTGCGGCAGGGGTGATTACCGCGGCAATTCCATGTATCGCAATCTCTGCAATATTTATGTTGTTATTGGTACGTCGTATTCCATCATAAGGAACATGTTATATCAAAAAAAGCCCGCATCATGCGGGCTTTTTTATGGCGACAATAGAAGTCGCACTAATGCTTTAAGCCAAGATAAATAAACGTATTTTATGTAAAAATGCAGCAGAATGAGAAAATAAAAAATCAACGTAGAGGGGCTATGTCAGCAAGAAAACTGATCGCAATTTTTAAAGTTGATCAACGTGAATTCAGTTTGTATCTACATCAATACGAACTGATCTTGGAACTCAAACCTGTATTTCAAAGAAATCGCCAACAGCCGAGAAAAAATGCGTGGTTAGCCTTTGCCGATGAACCTACCCTAGAAGATGTTGCTGAAAATATTAATGCATTTGAGGTCATGCAACAGACACGCAGCCATTTATTAAAATATATCTTTCAACATCAACCGCGATATTTTTATTTTCATGATTCGACTCGGCGAAAAGCCCGTATTTACCCACGCTTTGCACAACGTTTGGTTGAGCATTTGCCCAAGTATCGGTATTGTCAGGAAGGACAGTCATTTTATTTTTACGCACAGGACTGAATACTAAGGCTTTTAAAATATGAGCGAATCAGTAGAGTCGCCGACAATGCATGACAACGGATGGAGAGATATGCAAAAAAATACAGCGCTGATTGTGGTCGATGTACAAAATGGTTTTACCCCAGGTGGTCAGTTGGCTGTTGCCAATGCCGATCAAATTATTCCAGGGATTAATCAACTGGGACAATACTTTACGAATATTGTGCTGACTCAAGATTGGCATCCAGCCGACCATATTTCTTTTGCTGAAAATCATCCTGAGCATGTACCTTATGACAGCATAGAGCTGAATTATGGAACGCAAGTATTGTGGCCGACGCATTGTGTACAAGGCACACAGGATGCCGAATTGCATCCTGATTTAAATTTACCAACGGCGCAGCTAATTATTCGTAAAGGTTTTCATCAGCATATCGACAGCTACTCTGCTTTTATGGAAGCAGATCAGAAAACTTCAACAGGTTTGGCAGGCTATTTGCGCGAACGTGGTATTGATACAGTCTTTGTGGTGGGCATTGCCACGGATTTCTGTGTTGCATGGACGGCAATGGATGCACGTAAGCTTGGTTTTGAAACTTTTGTGATTGCTGATTTGACCAAAGGGATCGATTTACAGGGTTCTTTACAGCATGCATGGCAAGACATGTTGGCGAATGGGGTGAAGCGTATTTACCTGAAAGATATTGTGCAGCAGCATGCACAGGCATTATCTTTGGCATGACCCAGTGGGCTCAGTTGAGAAAAGGCACAAGGGTGTGCCTTTTTTGTCCCTGTATTTAAATGGAAGATGCCTATGTCGGCTTTCTTAAAATTCACTCAATTTGTGCAGAAAACATTTGCGATTTGGGTGGTGCTGTTTGCAGCGCTCGCCATGTTTTTTCCCGATGTATTTGTTTGGTTAAAAGCATATATCCCATGGATGCTAGGCATCATTATGTTGGGTATGGGCATGACCATGACACTGCAAGATTTTAAAAGTGTATTGCAAAGCCCTAAAGCTGTGATGATCGGGGTTTTGGCACAGTTTATTGTGATGCCGGGATTGGCTTTTTTCTTGTGTAAATTATTACAACTGCCGACAGAAATCGCGATCGGGGTCATTCTTGTCGGTTGCTGTCCGGGTGGAACGGCTTCTAATGTCATCACCTATATGGCAAAAGGTAATACCGCATTATCTGTTGCCTGTACCTCTGTTTCGACATTACTCGCACCGGTTTTAACCCCTGCGATTTTCTATTTGTTAGCAAGCCAATGGATCGAAATTAATGCGGCATCGATGTTGGTTTCAATTTTACAAGTGGTTTTATTTCCGATCATTGTGGGGTTAATGATTCGAACTGTCTTTAAGCACCGAGTGGATGCCTATATACAGGTCATGCCATTGGTTTCTGTTGTGGCAATTGTAGCGATTGTGGCAGCAATCATTGCGGGTAGTCGAACACAGATTTTGCAATCAGGTTTACTGATTCTTGGGGTAGTGGCCTTACATAATGGCTTGGGCTATCTATTGGGTTTTTGGGCCAGCCGACTGTTTAAATTGCCCTATGCAGACTGTAAAGCAGTGTCGATTGAAGTTGGGATGCAAAACTCAGGTTTGGGTGTGGCATTGGCGGCGACCCATTTTGCCGCTTCACCTCTGACCGCTGTGCCGAGTGCGATTTTTAGTTTGTGGCACAATATTTCGGGTCCTGCACTGGCAACCTATTGGGCAGCGCGGACGAGTGAGCCCAAAGCATCGGAACAAGACAAGCCTGTGCAATAAACAAAAAACAATTCAGTAAAATAGAGGGCAATGTCCCTCTATTTTTTATGTCGAAAATAAATTTTACGATTTGATGAACACGGCTTTAGGGAGTTGCATGCTTTTTTAATTGATTAATGCTATTTGTAACATAAGTGTCATCTCCGCTGCCTAACATGCCGGCAACCACTTTAGATATAGACTGTTTGAAACAGCATTGAGAGGGTATGCAACATTTTCAGCATTCATCAGAGACCTATTATAATCGTGAATTGTCGCTTTTAGATTTTAATCGGCGGGTCTTGGCTCAGGCACTCGATTCAAGTTTACCGTTACTTGAACGCTTGAATTTTCTCATCATTTTTTCACGCAATTTAGATGAATTCTTTGAAATTCGCATTGCGGGGCTAATGAAACAACGAGATTTGAATGCAATTGCACGGACGCCAGATGCCATTCCGACTGAAGTGGTCTTAGATGAACTTTCCCAAGTGATTCATGACACGGTTGCACAGCAATACCAAACCCTCAATCATGCTGTATTGCCTGCACTACAAAGTGAAGGCATTCGTTTTATTCAATTTAAAGATATTTTAGAAAAACATCGGGCGTGGATTAGCCATTATTTTAGTAAAGAAGTTCAACCGGTCTTAACGCCGATTAGCTTAGATCCATCACATCCGTTTCCGCGCTTGGTCAATAAAAGCCTCAACTTCATTGTGAGCCTAGAAGGCAAAGATGCCTTTGGTCGTGCCATTGAAATGGCAATTGTGCCTGCGCCACGCTCATTGCCGCGTTTAATCAAAATGCCCGCCGAGGTTGAAGGCAGTGCAGAGACACAAATTTTCCTGACCGCCATTATTCAGCAACACATTAATGATTTATTCCCGGGGATGAAAGCAACGGGCTGTTATGCCTTTCGAGTGACACGCAATGCAGATTTGGTTCTGGCTGAAGATGTGGATGACTTGGCTGTGGCCTTAAAAGATGAATTGTCTTCACGCCGATTTGGTCGAGCAGTTCGCTTAGAAATTGAAGATGATTGTCCGCAAAGCATTATTGATTATTTGTTAGATGAATTTGATTTGAGTGAGCAGGAGCTCTATCGCATTGACGGCCCGATCAATTTATCGCGTCTCAGTACCAGTTTTAATCGACCTGAACTGAAATATCCGGTCTATACACCGATTATTCCTAAAGTTTTTCGTAAACAAACCGCGATTTTTGATGTATTAAAAACACAAGATGTGTTGTTACATCATCCGTTTGACTCCTTTCAACCGGTCATCAACTTATTACGTGAAGCTGCAAAAGACCCTCAGGTATTAGCCATTAAGCAAACGCTCTATCGTAGTGGGCCAGATTCGGACATCGTACAAGTTTTAGCGGAGGCGGCACGCAACGGCAAGGAAGTAACCGCCGTCATCGAACTTCGGGCGCGGTTTGATGAAGAATCCAATATTACCGTGGCCAATATATTGCAAGAAGCTGGGGCTGTCGTGGTGTATGGCATTGTGGGCTATAAAACCCATGCCAAGATGATTTTGATTGTGCGCCGTGAAAATAATCAGCTGTTACGCTACGCCCATTTGGGAACAGGTAATTACCACGCAGGCAATGCGCGGATGTATACCGATTATGGCCTGATGACGACGCATCCCGATATTTGCGAAGATGTGCATCGTATGTTTCAGGAATTGACCGGTATGGGCAAGATGGCGAAGCTGAAAGCCTTACTGCATGCACCATTTACCCTGCATACTGAATTACTGAAACTGATTGAACAGGAAATTGTTGCCGCACAAGCGGGAAAATACGCACGAATTATTGTGAAGGTCAATGCACTCACGGAACCGCAACTGATTGCTGCTTTGTATCGTGCATCGCAAGCAGGGGTATCTGTAGATTTAATTATCCGTTCGATTTGTTGTTTGATTCCTCAGGTCAAAGGTATGTCTGAGAATATTCATGTGAGATCTATCGTCGGACGCTTCTTAGAGCATACTCGAGTGTATTATTTTGAGCATGCAGGCGAAAAACGATTGTACTGTGCCAGTGCTGATTGGATGGGACGTAACTTATTTTCACGGGTCGAAACCTGTTTTCCCATTTTGGAAAGCCGTTTGAAAAAACGCATTATGAAAGATTGTTTACTTAACTATTTGGAAGATAATCAAAATGCATGGGAAATGCAGTCGAATGGGCAATGGGAGAAAGTCGCGGTTGAAGCAGGTACCGAACCGCATAACGCGCAAAAATATTTGATTGCACAGAAAATTTCGACTGTTTAAGACAAAAAATCCCGACTTAAGTCGGGATTTTTGATTGCGCTAAAACCTTTACGAGGCTTTTGACTGTTTGGATTTTAAAATTTCAGTTCTGAAGTTTTGAGCCAATTCAGCGGCATCACTGTCCATCCCATTGAGCATAAATGCATGACGAGTGAGCACATTGGTCGGATTTGGCAAACTGACCAATTGGAAATGATCTGAAATCTCTTTGAGCAAAGTTGTCGGCACATGAATGGCACTTTCTTTAGCAACCAATTGTTGGACTAAACGTTCAGCCGCTTGCACAGAAGACAATTGCATGGCTTCGACAGAGCTTGAAATCGCGCTACGGGTTTGTAAAACGAAACGTTTTTCTTCACGGTAGCGTTTATATAAAACATCTGAAAGCAATTGGAATACTGAGCTGATCATGGTGAGGCAACGCAGCGCATCTGGAGTGTCAGCGGTCATGCTGATGGTTGCGCCATGTTCATCAAACTTATGTACCGTACTGATGTCAGAACTGTTCAATTTATAATGTTGAACACAGAGTTCTGTGGTTTTATTCAAGAAAATTTGGCAGAGATTAAAATACGGCACAGACACGGTTTTGTTGACGCTATCGAGCAGCTGTTTCGGATCATAAAATTGAATATTTAATGCCAAGCTGTTGCTGTCGAGAACCACTGGTTTCATGTCTTTATGCTGTTTTGCTTTGGCTTGCGCATTTTGCTGCGCTTGAGCAATCGCCACAGCGGCATTATGTTTTTCTTGTTCTAAAGCCTGCGCTAGCGTTTGAATTTCGTGTTTTAGACGTGATTCATTGTTGATTCGCGCTAAATATTCAGTACGACTTGGACGTGCAATAGCGCGATACGCCAACCATAACAAGCCATGTAAGAATAATGAAAATAGAATCGCGGCCCATTGCGTACGTAAGATTTCACCAATACTTGGTTTAATTAAAGTGATTTCAACCGTTCCGACTTTCTTTTCGTTTTGCAGCGCATCACGAACAAAGATTTCACCGTCACGGGTTTTGGTCAAACCGCCTGTAGCCAAGACTTGATTATTGGCATTTAAGATGCGGATGGAAGCCACGCTCGGGTTGGTTGCATAGCGGTCAGCAAGTAAGGCTAATGATACGGTATTGGCCGGCTCAAGCTCAGATAGGCTGTCTGTAACCAATTGACTGGTCATCAGTTGTCCCTGACTGGCACGGTTTTCGTTCAGTTGGTGGGTTGTTGCCAATACCAATAAAAAGGTATGCAAAGCAAAACAAACTACTAATAGGCTAGCAAATAGCCCTTGTCTAGGCGCATTCAACGTAAACTTCCAAGGCATTTCTATTCAATTTAGATTATGATTCTTACATTAGTTGTAGCTCAGACCCGAGTCAATTCATGCGAGAAATCATTCTTATATCACTTTTAGGACCTGACCAACCTAATCAATTTACACGATTAATGCAGGTTTTGTCCGCACATTCCTTACAGATTTTAGATGTCGGACAAGCAGTCATCCACAATCAGCTGACTTTAGGTATTGTTGTTTCGTCGGAAGACCAGACTGCGACAGCATTAGCCATGAAGGAGATGTTGATTTTAGCACATGATATTGGCTTAACTGTGCGCTTTAAACCAATCTCTACAACAGAATATCAACAATGGGTAAATGAGGGAGGCCGCACACGCTATATCGTTACGGCACTTGCGCCAGAATTACAGGCGTCTCATTTACAGGCAGTTACAAATATTGTGTCGAGCCAAGGCTTCAATATTGAAACTGTGACTCGTTTATCTGGCCGTCCAGAGTTAGATGGATCAAGTGAAGGTCCGCGCCGTGCCTGCGTTCAATTTGGTTTAAAAGGCCAAATGTTGGATGCCACTGCGATGCGTGCAGCATGTTTACGTCTATCTACCGAACTTGGGGTAGATGTTGCCGTTCAAGAGGACAATGCTTACCGTCGTAATCGTCGTTTGGTCTGCTTTGATATGGACTCGACGCTGATTGAGCAAGAGGTGATTGACGAATTGGCGATTGAAGCGGGTGTTGGCGCTCAAGTGGCTGAAATCACTGAACGTGCTATGCAAGGCGAGCTTGATTTCCAACAAAGTTTCCGTGCACGTGTGGCACTGCTCAAAGGTATGGATGCTTCTGTATTGCCTAAAATTGCAGAACGTCTGACTGTCACAGAAGGTGCGGAACGTCTGATTTCAACGCTTAAATCACTGGGCTATCGCACGGCTATTTTGTCAGGTGGTTTTCAGTATTTTGCTGAATATCTACAAGCAAAACTGGGTATCGATGAAGTCCATGCCAATGTACTGGACGTCCAAGATGGTGCAGTAACGGGTGAAGTCAAAGGCCATATTGTGGATGGTGCTCGCAAAGCCTTCTTATTGACACAAATCGCTGAAGAAATGGGGATTTCATTAGAACAAGCCATTGCAGTCGGTGATGGTGCGAATGATTTGCCAATGTTGTCTTTAGCCGGCTTAGGCGTTGCTTTCCGTGCGAAACCTTTAGTGCGTCAAAATGCCAATCAAGCCATTTCAAGCGTGGGTCTAGATGGTGTTCTTTACCTGCTTGGGGTGCATGATAAAGATTTAAATCGTGCTTAAAACCATTTAAGGCACAGTCAAAAACGTAGCCAAAAGGCTGCGTTTTTTTATGCCAAGAATTCAGCTCATCCGATGAACGGTAGAAGAAAATTGTCGATAAAAACAACGATTAACAGCATTCGAAAAATTAATTTTTTTAGCCTAAAACCAGCTGTTTTTTTTGTAATGACACTCGAAACGAGATGCCATCATTGTTCTAGAAATTCTTTAAAAAGAAAAAATGTAATGACAAAATAATGTTGCGACAAGGTGTGTCGCATGGACAAAAAACGAGACTTTTTTTATGCAAAAAACTCAGCATAATGCTTGCAAGAGATTGAGATCGACCAAATCTATTTACTGAAGATACAGTAGTGAGACGGCTCAGCATCCTGTAAGACAAGAGATGTCAGCTGTCAAATGACGGAGGTTTTTATGTTAACAGCGAATTTAGCAACAATCGTTGGCCTGAGCTTGGTATCGGCGGCTGTGATTGCTGTTTTCTTCTCGCCTTATCGTCGCTGGTTAAGTTTTATGCTGGCGGGGATGCTGGTGTGGGGACTCATTGAAGTGATTCGATTTGGCACACAAACCATGTTTGAATTATCAGTGACCTATAGTTATTTAACGGCATTAATGACCGCAATGGTGGTATTCACTTTAGTATTGTTACGTGAAGACCGCCGTGCAGAGCGTGCGATGGCAAAGCGCCAATGTATAGAGCACACGCCTGTATATGATGAAGAACAGCAATGTTCGAGCCGATAAGTGCCAGAACAAAATTTCAATGAAAATGCGCCTAAGGGCGCATTTTTTTATGAACGCATTAGTCCGATTTGAGATACAAAGCCTTACTTCTCAAAAGCCAAGTTATGGTAGGATGAAGCCAGTCAATTTTCCAACAATTACAATAGGCTTTAAGTCATGAAACTATCATCAATTCCTGTCGTAAAACTACCTTTAGTTGATGTCAGTACGGATCCACTTGATTTACTCGTGGCAGGTTTAGCGCTTCGTATGAAACAGCTTGCACGTACTAGCCCTAAATTCATTGAATTGGTTCATGAACGTCAATTCCGTATTCAAATCGGCACGGATTTAGGTGTTGCGCGTCAAATTATTGTAAATAATGGACAGATTGATACTGTTTCAGGCGATGCTGAAAAAGCAGACTTTATTTTGCAATTTGCGGACAGTGAACAGGGCGTAAAAACCCTGATGAAAGGTGACCCAACTGCATTCATGACGGGGATGCAAAATGGCAGTATTAAAATGGAAGGTGATTTTGGTCTACTGGTTTGGTTTAACCAAGTGGCGAAGTTAATTCCACCTAAACTTCCAAAACCGGTTAAAGAAAAAATCAAAATCGCACGTGCGTTTATTAAAGAAAAAACAGGAAAATAATTTTAATTTTCGTTGAAAATTAACGTTTTTTTGGTAAAAATACCCTCACTTTTTAGGGGGTATTTTTATGAAAAAATTAATTACGTCGGGTTTAATTGCCGCATCATTAACAATGACAGGTTGTGCAAGCATTATTTCGGGGTCAACTCAAACTTTAACGTTTAAGTCAGTGCCAGATGAAGCATCGATTTCGATTACAAATAAAGCTGGAGAAAAAGTACATACTGGCATCACACCTGCAACTGTTACTTTAAAACGTGGCACTGGATACTTTAAACCTGCAGCTTATGATGTGACATTTAAAAAAGATGGCTATCAAACAAAGACTGTACAGGTGACAGGAACGGTAAATGGTTGGTATGTCGCTAATATTATTTTTGGCGGACTTATTGGTCTGTTAATTGTTGATCCAGCAACGGGTGCAATGTATACATTGAATCCGTCTGATGTAAATGCGGTATTAGATGCGAATCAAACAACTGCTGCACAGAAAAATGAGCAATCATTAACAGTTATGCTTGTGAAAGATATTCCAGTAGATATGATGCAACGCGCAAAATTAATTACAACGCTGTAAAAGCTGAGATTTAATTTAAGTAATAAAAAAGCCCTCTTTTGAGGGCTTTTTTAATGCTTCAGTGGTTATTCAACTTCTAAATTAAAGGTCACTGGACCGTCATTGACCAAATGCACTTTCATGTCGGCAGCAAAGATGCCTGTTTGTACATGGTCATATTGGCTCTTGGTGTAATCGACCAGCTGTTCATACAGTGCTTTGGCATCGCTTGGCGGCATGGCAGGGCCAAAATCAGGGCGCAGGCCTTTTTGCGTTTGTGCCATCAGGGTAAATTGAGACACCAAGAGGATACCGCCGCCGGCTTGACTGACATTCCAGCCCATCTTGCCTTGTTCATCATCAAAAAAACGGTATTTCAAGATTTTATCGATCAGCTTTTTGCCTTTTTCTAAATCGTCAGCTTTGCCAAGTCCTAAAAACACCAAAATACCGTGATTGATTTCACCCGTGATCTCACCATCGACCACCACTTTGGCTTCCAAAACACGTTGTAACAAGGCCCGCATAAATTCTTCCGAGTAGAAAATTGAACATAGGGCAGGGATTGTAGCAAAGACAGCATTCTTTCGAAGCGATGTTTAGAAAATTTTGGGCTCAAACATTTGAAAATGAAATGTATATTTTTTATAAATCTAATAATGCGATTGAATTTATAAAAATAATCTGTTTTATCTATTTATTAAATATCAGTATCTTTGCGGGGCAGGAAAGGTATTTAACAGAGAGATTAAGACGATGTTTAAGCGTTCTTTATTGGTTGCGATGTTAGCAACAGCAACAGCGGCGACTCAAGCAGCGCCATTAACCAAAGACAATGGTGCACCAGTAGGCGATAACCAAAACTCGATTACTGCGGATCCAAATGGTTCAGTTCTACTTCAAGACGTACAATTGGTTCAAAAATTACAACGTTTTGGTCGTGAGCGTATTCCTGAGCGTGTGGTACATGCCCGTGGTACAGGTGCTTATGGTGAATTCGTTGCAACTAAAGATTTATCTGATCTCACCATTGCTTCATTGTTCAAAGCAGGTACTAAGACTCCAGTTTTCTTACGTTTCTCTACTGTAATTCATGGTAAAGGTTCTCCAGAAACTTTACGTGACCCGCACGGTTTTGCGATCAAGTTCTATACACAAGAAGGCAACTGGGACTTAGTGGGTAACCAAACTCCAGTATTCTTCATCCGTGATGCGATCAAATTCCCAGACTTCATCCATGCCATGAAGCCTAGCCCAATCAACAACGTTCAAGACGCAAACCGCGTATTTGATTTCTTGTCTAGCCAGCCATGGGCAACCAACATGTTGACTTATGTGTATGGTAACCAAGGCGTGCCTACCAGCTACCGCGAACAAGACGGCTTTGGTGTACATGCGTACAAGCTTTATAACGACAAAGGCGAATACAAATACGTTAAATTCAACTTCCGCTCTAAACAAGGCGTGAAAGGTCTGAACGTTAAAGAAGCTGCTGAGCAACAAGGTAAAGATTTTAATCACTTGACTAACGATCTTTATAACAACATCAACGCGGGCAAATTCCCGAAATGGGATCTTTATATCCAAGTGTTAGATCCTAAAGATTTAAACAGCTTTGATTTTGACCCGCTTGATCCAACAAAAATCTGGCCGACGAACCTAGTTCCAGAAACTAAAGTCGGTACGTTAACGCTGAACCGTATGCCGAAAAACTTCTTCAATGAAACTGAACAAGTGGCATTGGCTCCAGGTAACTTAGTTCCAGGTATCGAGCCTTCAGAAGACCGTCTATTACAAGGTCGTATCTTCTCTTACTCAGATACTCAAATGTACCGTTTAGGCGCGAACCACCAGCAAATTCCAGTCAACCGTCCATTAGTTGCTGTAAACAACAACAACCAAGATGGCTACATGAATGTTAGCGAGCGTGATTCTGATGTGAACTACGAGCCAAGCCGTAAAGTGCCTAAAGCTGCCACTGAGAAAGCACGCGCTGTTCAAACTCCGCTGACAGGCACAGTTCAACAGATCGGTACCAAAGAGCAAAACTTCAAGCAAGCGGGTGAGCTTTACCGTTCATACTCTGCTAAAGAAAAAGACGATTTAATCATGAACTTGGCTGCGGATCTTGGCAACGTAAAAGATTCTGAAACCAAGCACATCATGTTGTCTTACTTCTATAAAGCAGATGCAGACTACGGTACACGTATGACTAAAGCAGTAAACGGTAACCTTGCAACTGTAAAAGCTAAAGCAGCACAACTGAAAGACTAATTTCGATCAGTCTTAAGGATTGGTAACTAGGGTCTAGAACGTTACCTCAAAAAAGTCCTATGAAGCTCCATACCTTTCCTGCACCCTAGGGGGAGTTTCATAGGCACTCCTTAAATATTCATTTTTATGAAATGAATTATTTCTAATTCAATTCTACATTCGATTTCTGTTGGAGTTCATCATGAAAGTTATGCAACATTTGACTTTAGCCAGTCTTCTAGCGTTTGGTTCCGCATTCGCAAACGTGGCAATCGCGGAAGATATCTCCCCCGCTAAAGCAACTGCAAGCGATCAGATGACCTCACAACAGGAATTGATCGCAATTTTCTTTGCTGCAGCCAAAACTGGCAATGAAGAAGTCATCAATGAATTTCTTAAGCACGGTTTTCCGGTCGATGTGCGCAATGCTTCGGGTTTTACACCACTGATGATGGCGACCTATTATGGTCATCAAAATATTGTGACTCGTTTGCTGGAACAAGGTGCAGACCGCTGCGCACGTGACAATAAAGGCAACACCGCATTGATGGGTGCCATGTTTAAATTAGAATGGGCGATTGCAAAGCAATTACGCCAAGTGGATTGCGATGCAAATGCCAAAAAAATGGGGCAAAAGACTGCAGAACAGTTTGCGCGTGAATTTGGTCAAGAAGAAAAATATCGACAGTTACTCAAAAAATAGTGAGCTTGATCGCGCTCAGCTTCAGCAAAAAAATTGAAAAAAGTCGACGAATCGCGGTGATTTATAAGTTATTCCACTAAATCAATCGGCTTTTTATCAATAAAGTATGCTTTAATGCAAAGAGTTGATAAAAAACTGAAAGTCTTTATGTCTCCAATCATCCAATCCTTATTAGACACAGATCTGTATAAATTCACCATGCTTCAGGTGGTGTTACACAAATTTCCGCAAACCCATAGTGTGTATCACTTTCGCTGCCGTAACTTGGATGATACAGCCTATCCACTGGTTGAAATTTTGGATGATTTAAACATGCAGCTCGACATGCTTTGTCAGTTGAAGTTTAAAGAAGATGAATTGCAGTATTTACGCAGTTTACGTTTTATTAAAAGCGATTTTGTTGATTATCTTGAATTATTTCAGCTTAAACGCCGTTTTATTAAAGCGGGTATTGATGATGAAGGTCGACTCGACATTTGGGTAGAAGGCCCAATGGTTCAAGCGATGATGTTTGAAATCTTTGTTTTAGCCATCGTCAATGAATTATATTTCCAACGTATTCGTACACCAGAAGTTTTAGCCGAAGGTGAGCGCCGTTTACAACATAAGGTTGCCTTGCTGAAGCAGTATGAAGCACGGCAAAATCCAAATGATCCACCATTCTTGGTCTCTGATTTTGGCACGCGTCGTCGTTATAGTTATGCATGGCAAAAGCATGTAATTGAAGAATTAAATCAGGCTTCACCGTATATTTTCCGCGGTACAAGTAATGTTCTGATTGCCAAAGACTTGAACATTACTCCAATTGGTACGATGGCGCATGAGTTTCTACAAGCATTCCAAGCGCTTGATGTTCGTCTACGTAACTTCCAGAAGTCTGCGCTAGAAACATGGGTGCAGGAATACCGCGGTGACTTAGGAATAGCCTTAACGGACGTTGTCGGTATGGATGCGTTCCTACGTGACTTCGATTTGTACTTTGCCAAACTATTCGACGGTTTACGTCATGACAGTGGCGACCCGTATGAATGGGGCGATAAAGCCTATGCGCATTACAAAAAGCTTAAAGTCGATAGCAAAAGTAAAATGCTGACCTTTAGTGATGGTCTAAATATCGAAAAAGCGTGGGATTTGCATAATTACTTCAAAGACCGTTTCCAAGTTAGCTTTGGTATTGGCACCAACTTGACCAATGATATGGGGCAAACTGCGCTGAATATCGTACTGAAACTGGTTGAATGTAATGGTCAATCTGTGGCAAAAATTTCAGATAGTCCGGGTAAAACCATGACAGATAACGATACTTTCTTGGCGTATCTGCGTCAGGTGTTTGACATCTCTGAAGTTAGCGCTTAAACACAGCATTAGATAAAACTAAAAAAGCCGAATCAATGATTCGGCTTTTTTATATCTAAAATATTGCTAAAGGAATGCAAAGATTCAGAATAATAGTGAAAATGACTTATGCTAAGATCGAATTTAATCGCACAAAATACAACACGAACAACGATGACAGCATCTACACTGAATTTTGGTCTGCTGATTGAAGCGGAAGAATTGGTTTCACATCTTGGTAATGAAAAACTACGGATCGTCGATTTGAGTCGTCGTTCGGTTTATGACCAATTGCATATTCCACATGCACTGCATGTGCAGCCGAAACTGTTAGTGCGTCAAGAAGAACAAGCGATGGGGCTTTTACCTGACCAAGCCGGTTTAGAACAGCTCATCAGCTATCTGAATATCAGTCCAGATCATCATGTGGTGGTGTATGACGATGAAGGTGGGGCATGGGCTGGCCGACTGATTTGGAACTTGCATTGCCTCGGTTTTGAAAATACCAGTCTCCTCAATGGTGGCATCCATGCTTGGCTTGGGGCAGGCTTACCGACCTCGTCTGAAATTGAGCAATTTGAACCCGTGAGCCCATTGGTTGAAGTAAGTGCAGAGGCGCGTGCTCAGTATCAAACAAATTATGATGAGCTATTGGCTCGTGTACAGCAGGAGCAGATCCAAGTATGGGACTGCCGTACCGAAGATGAATATACAGGCTTACGTTTAGCAGCGCGACGCGGCGGTCACATTCCGGGGGCACGACATTTCGAATGGAGTACTGCCCTTAACCGAGAAAATCATTTAAAATTGCATCCTTTAGAACGCACACAACAACGCTTAGAACAATTGGGATTCAATTTAAACGAACCTGTGGTGGTATATTGTCAGTCCCATCATCGGTCGGGCCTAGCTTATATACTAGGACGTTTACTCGGTTGGAATATTCGAGCTTATGATGGTGCGTGGAGCGAGTGGGGCAACCGACTCGATAGTCCTGTGATCACCGGAGAGTTGCCGTCTTGAGCCTTACATCTCAGTTAAAAAAACAAATTTTTATTCAAGCTCAGCGTGTTGTTCCACAGCACAAATTATCACGTATCGTCGGTAAATTGGCTGCAAGCGAAAACCCTGTGGTGAAAAATGCTGTGATTACCGCATTTAAAGCACAGTATGGCATCGACATGTCGATTGCTGAGCAAAGTAATGCCCTGAAATTTAAATCATTCAATGAATTTTTCACTCGTTCTTTAAAAGAAGGCGTACGTGTAGTTGATGCAAATGCCAACAGTGTTGTTTCACCCGCAGATGGTGCGATTTCACAACTGGGTAAAATTGAAAATGGTGATGTATTTCAGGCCAAAGGGCAGAAGTTCACTGTTGAAAACCTGATTGCCGATCCACAATTGGCTGAGCCGTTTAAAAATGGTCAGTTTGCTACGGTTTATTTGTCTCCAAAAGACTACCACCGTGTACATATGCCATTTGCAGGGACATTGACAGAAACTTTGTATGTACCGGGTGAATTATTCTCTGTAAACCAAACCACTGCTGAAAATATTCCGGGTTTATTCGCTCGTAATGAACGCATGGTCTGCTTATTTGATACAGAAGTTGGTCGTATGGCGGTCGTACTGGTAGGTGCAATGATCGTGGCAGGTATTGAAACCGTGGCTACAGGTAAAGTTAAACCGACAGGGCGTTTGGAACTCAATCAACACGATTTATTCTTAGAAAAAGGTGCAGAATTGGGCCGTTTCTATTTAGGTTCAACAGCGGTAGTGTTGTTTGAAGAAAACAAAATGCAATGGGATGCGACCTTTAAAGCCAACTCGACTGTGGTGATGGGCGAAGCTTTAGGGCATACCATTTAATGAATTCCCTGTCCTTTTAGGAGAGGGTTAGGGAGAGGTTTTTGAGCTAAGCTGATGTATTCAAAAAAGAATCCCTTCTAACCTCCCTTTATTGAAGGAATGAATAAAAAAAAGCGCCATCAGGCGCTTTTTTTAATTGCAAAATTTAGCGTTTTACGACAATCGAGTCGATACTGCTATGACGTAAAGTTTGCTGTGCAATCACAGCAGCTTCTTGTGAATCATAGGGGCCAGACACGACGCGATACCAAACTTTGCCATTTTCATTACTTTGGATCACATCGGCAGATAAGCCATTTAAAATAATTTCTGCACGACGGGCATCGGCTTGGTCAGGGTCATCATAGCTACGCACTTGCAAAATATAGCTTGCAGGGGCAGGTGTTGTTTCTGTGGCTTCAATACCCGGCTCAGTCGGTGTAGTGGTATCCGTTTCAGGTGCTTCAACGATCACCACGGTTTCTTTGGTATCTGTTTCAGGCACAGCTTGATCTGGAATCGGGGTGACTTGTTGCTGAGGCAACAGATCATAAAAACGGTAATCTTTATTGGTTTCTTCTTGGTAGTGTTCAGAGGTAATTTGACCTTTCGGTTTTACCGGCTCCCATGGTTTCCATAACATCAAGGCCACCAAGAAACTCAACACGATTAAAATGATCACAAGTGTACCTAACCATGCAGGAATCAATGGTTTTTTAGGCTGATTTGGCCGCTCTGATACACCGCGTTGCGTTTTTCCAAACACGAGGAAACCTCTTTAATTGTAATTGTTACGAACCTAGTGGGAACTGACCCAAAACCAAGTTCTGATTATTATATATTACATGACTGTCATGCTGTTTATGTTTAATTTTCACAATTTCAACATCTTCAATTTTTCATAAAAAGATGACTGAATATCCATGAAAATACAGGCTCATAAAGAGCCTGTATTGGCGTCAATGTATATGGTCATACATGGACGGATTCTAACGTATGCTAAGAATTGCTTACATTGATTCAGGCGCACTCACACCCAATAATTCAAGACCATTGCGTAAAACTTGCTGTACATTTACAGACAGTAATAAGCGCGCTTGAGTCAGTTCTGCATCATCACCCAAGACTTTATTTTCGTTGTACCAACCATGGAACAACGCCGCCAACTCTTTCAAGTAGTTACCCACTTGGTGTGGTTCATAGCTGTTTGCTGCACGAACCACAATTTCAGGGTAAGCCGCAAGTTTAGCAAGAACTTCAGTTTCAGCTTCTAACTCAAGTTTAGCTGCAAATTGACGTGCAGCTTCAGCAGAGAATTGAACGTCTGTCGCAGCGGCTTTTTCGAGCATACGGCAGATACGTGCGTGTGCGTATTGGATGTAGTACACCGCATTGTCTTTGCTTTGAGACACAGCAAGGTCTAAGTCGAAGTCAATGTGTTGTTCTGATTTACGCATGACATAGTAGAAACGAGCAGCATCGTTGCCTACTTCTTTACGTAAGTCGCGTAAAGTCACGAATTGACCTGAACGAGATGACATTTGAACCATCTCGCCGCCACGCCATAGGCTCACAAATTGAACCAAAAGCACCGTCAATTTTTTAGAATCATAGCCAAGCGCATCAATCGCTGCTTTCACACGTGCGATATAACCGTGGTGGTCTGAACCCCAAATATCAATGATATCGGTATAGCCGCGTTGTAGTTTATTTAAATGATAAGCAATGTCGGATGCGAAGTATGTAGTTTGACCATTACGACGTTTCACAACACGGTCTTTTTCATCACCAAAATCAGTTGATTTGAACCAGATGTTGCCATCTTTTTCGTATAAGAAACCACGTTGATCGAGCATTTGTAATGCTTCATCAATTTTTTCAGTCAAGGTTGCTTCGCTGAACCATTGATTGAAAGTCACGCCAAATTCACCGAGGTCATCTTTAATGTCATCGAGAATGGCTTTCAGCGCAGCTTGATGGAACACACGGTAACCCGCAGCCAAATGGTTTTGTGAATTATGAATTAGGCCATCAATGTGTTTTTCTTTATCGCCTGAAACAACGACTTTATTGCCTTCGCTATCGAGTTCAGCAGCATATTGCACATCTTCTGGAACATCTTTGTAGATGTCGGCAACAGGGCGTACATAAGCATCACCATCTTTGTCGATAATGCTTTGTGCGATTTCTTTAACGTAGTCGCCTTGATATGCATTTTTAGGGAAGACCAGTTGTTGACCGGTCAATTCTAAATAACGCAAGTAAGTCGATGTCGCCAAGATATCCATTTGACGGCCAGCATCGTTGACATAGTATTCACGGTCAACTTTAGCACCTGTTGCCTCAAGGAGATTGGCAACGGTCATACCGTAAGCTGCGCCACGACCATGACCAACGTGTAGGCTAGACGTTGGGTTGGCTGAAACGAATTCCACTTGAACACGTTTTTCAGCATTGGCCTGTGTGCGACCGAACTGATCTTTCTGAGCTTGAATTTGGTCTAAGACAGCAAAACGTTGGTCAGCATTTAAAAAGAAGTTAATAAAGCCAGGACCTGCAATTTCTGCTTTGCTGATATCTGCGACTTCTGGAAGATTTGCCAGAATTTTTTCGGCTAAATCACGCGGCTTCATACCTGCAGCTTTAGAGGCAATCATGGCAATGTTCGACGCAAAGTCACCGTGGCTTCGGTCTTTGGTTCGGGTCAAATTGCTAGTATTGTTCCAGTCAGTTGGGAGTACACCTTCAGCTTGAAGGGATTGCACTGCATGATCGAGCGCTGCTTGTATTGCCGTATTCATAATCAGTCGAAAAATAAATGTCGCAGAAAAACGGTAAATATAGCAAATTTCAGACTCTTTAGGTGAACCCATTTGTTGCGAATAAAAAATATTCGATAAAAGTGGAAGCATTGCTTATATCGAAGTAAAACGATATAAGTAGTTTAGCGATTCAGGATCACTGCTTGAGTATATGGACATGTCACAACCCACCCCTAAAATTTTTGGCAATGTGCCGAAGTTAGCTGCACGCTGGGCGCTGATTATCGTGCCGTTTATTTTATCCTGTCTTATGAGCGGCATTATTTCGTTTATTAATATGCTCAGAAATTTAGGCTGGTTTGAGGGATTTATGACTCTATGGCTGCATAATTGGATGATTTCATGGGCAATTGCTTTTCCCATTGTACTGATTTTATTGCCATTTGTTCGAAAGTTTACAGGCCTGCTGGTTGATATGTCAGGGCCACAGCCACCTGCAAAATAAGCCTGCATGTAAGTCACAGTTGAGTAAAACGGTGACTTACTGCATTTCGCTTTAAATATTTATAGGCTATCGCGACAACTTACTGCTTTAGAGAGTAATTCGGCTTTGTTGTTTTGGAAGGTATAGAGTTTTGAGGCATTAAACACTTTAATGACTTTGGCCTGAGCGACAGCGGTTTTAAAGCTTTGGAACTTTTGCTGATGGGCTGTCTCAAACGGATTTCCAAAGTTTTTATTGTCGAGCAGAATTTGAATTTGCCCCACATTTGTATCATGTGCTTTTAGGATCTCTTGGCCATCCGCGTTGCTTATACTGAAAGTTGGGCGCTGAGTGCTGATTTTGCAATTTAATTTGAAGCTCAAAGTGAAATTATCTGCCGATTTATTTTTGAGGGTAGATGTGCCTTGTTGATCATTTTCAATATAGATCCACTGATTTTTCGGCATATTGGTCAGTAGGGTTTCTAACTGTTGTTGGGTACTTTTGCTGATATCGACAGTGCCTTTTTTATCGATTTCAGGGGCTTTTTCTTTACCGAGCATGCCCATCACTTTGTCGCTGACTGTGCTACTGGTTTTGGAAATGGTCTGGCAAGCGCTTAAGCTACTGATGATTAGAATGAATGGTAGTGTATAGATGGCAGGTAAGTGCATAGATTTTATTGTTCTATTAAATTTTCGGATCGGCAAAGTTTAACGGTTCTACACATAAAGCTCAAACCTGCGGCCAATCTCCTTTGAGGAGGACTGCTGCAGGCGGCTAAAGCAGCCATTCTACACAGGCACGAATAATCCCCAGTGAAAGGCCAATAAAACCACCGACCACGACACCATTGACTCGAATCATATGCAAGTCGCCACCGACTTCGTTTTCGATCTTATCGATCATTTCACGTGAGTCCCATTCATGTATACGTTCACTGATAAACCGAATAACTTTTTCGCTATATTGATCGGAGAGATTGATGGCAATATCACTCATTTTTTCATTCAGCAATTGGCGTACAGCGACATTAGAGACAATATTTTCGCCCACTTGTTGAATGGCGACTCGTAGGTTTTGTGCAATCCCAGAGTCGGGTTTTTCTAAATCAGAACGAATCGCGTCGCATAAAATCACCACTGCACCACTGATAAAATTCAACATTTGTGGACTATCGAGCATGGCATCTTTGGTACTGTTCAGGCGTTGGCTGGCAACACTCTGATTGTCCGCCAGTTGCTGCATAAGCTGCTGTGCCATGTCTTCGATTTTACGGCGCCACGGATGTTCATGGTCGGCAAGCATCGACTCGACACGACTGACCAGTGAATCAATGGTGCGTTGTTGTACATCAATGCCGATCCAGCTGGCGCCTTTAGCTAGCTTCCATACCCCAAGTTCTTTAAACAACTGACGTGATAAATCACGGGTTTGTTCAGGATGCTGTAGCATCCAATCATGGGCTAAATCCAGTCCACGTTGCAGGACATCTTGATGGAAGTCATTTTCTAAAACTGCTCGTAGCATTTCACTGGCAAGATGGTTGACTTGCGTATTGCGTACCCATTGCACGCTGTTATTTTGGATAAATCGTCCAATTTGTTCCTGACCGACAAATTCGAAAATTTTCGGTACCGTTTGCTGAATGACTTGAGTCACTTGCGCATTATTGTGCGGATTGGCCAACCATTTCCCGACGGCAAGAGAGAGATCCGTCTCCGCTAAACTTTTTTCAACCACTTGTGGTGAAAGAAAATTTTCCTGAACAAAGCGGCCCATGGACTCAGCAATGCGCGCTTTATTGCGTGGAATAATTTCTGTGTGGTCACGTAAAAATTTAGGAATCGGAATACGACCAAAGGGATTGCGAAATAAAACGGTTATCGCATACCAGTCTGCCAAACCACCAACCACGCCAGCTTCTGCTGAAAGCATCAAAATATGAATGAGCCAAACATATTCGGGCAGTAATTTAGCTGCGATCATCAATGCAATCCACGCCAGCACCGCCACCACCAAAGCAATGGTGGCGAAGCGTTTACTGCGTTGCAGACTAGGTGAAACAGCGGGCTGTTCAGTTGGGCTCATCAATGATCGGGTCTCTATGGGTTGACTTATTTAGAGGTAGGCTCAGCGGCTACAGGCAAAGGATTTCCTTGGCTGTCTAAACCATATTTAGCTCCGAGTGACTGCAAAATCAAGCGAGCATCAAAGGCATCCTGAGGGGCTTTGGCACGATCTTTATAGCAAGTAATACTGTAGGAAACTTGAGTTGGATCGAGTGTGACCACCTGTGGAACGTCATAAAACGGGCCTGGCCAAAATCCGGGATGGCGACGATAATAGCCATATGGATAAGGCATAGGGTCTGGGTAAATCACCGCTTGGCGCGGCGGTTTTTGACTCCGATTACTCGGGTCATCCATGACTTTAAAATATTGAAAGCCATTGTGTAGGGTGGTTTGAGCGGCTTTAACCAAGGTGATTTCTTCGGCAGTACCATAGCTCATATTGGGTCTAGCTTGGAAGCTAATCCGATAGCTTTGAGCATTTAATGGTGTCGCAGAATATTGACCGAGTTGTTCAAAGGTCAAAGGTTTTGATGGGGTTGTGGCACAGCCAGTTAAACCGAGTGCTGCGGTTATGGCTGCTGCGATAATGAGTTTGTTCATGCGCATACTCCTGTTTAATCGGTTCATGGCAAGGGGAGATACTGGCCAAAAGCCGTCAATTAAAAGCTAGAATTGGGCTGGGTTAAAAATTCCAATTCCTCTGCTGTAGATGTTCTGCCCAATACCGCATTGCGATGCGGGTAACGTCCAAATCGATCGATAATCACTTTATGCTTTTTTTCAAATTCTAAGTTGATCGGATTGCCCAGTTGCTCAAATAATTTTAACGCGCTTTGATGGATTTTTGTCGATTCGCTATGCATAAAGGGCATATATAAAAATGAGCGCTGTTCAGGGCTTAATTGTAGATCTAAACCCTGCGCGATGGCTTCTTGTGCAAGCGCCAAAGCCAGTGCATCTTGGGCAAAAGCCAAGCCAGAGTCACGGAATAAATTTCTAGAAAATTGATCTAAAACAATAATTTCAGCCAATCGACCTTCGGCAGTAGTACGCCATTGCCACAGTTCTGCTTGACTGGCCGCTTGATGGATGTCTTTAAACTTTTTTTCGATTAAAACATCAAAATTATTGCTTTTAGCGAACCAATTGGGCTGATTTTCTGGGTTAAACCAAAATTCGAGAATATCTTGATAATTCATAAGTTTTAAGCATTATTAGCATATATTTGTTTATAAAATCACAAATTTCAAATGTCATATAGAGTAAGTTTGTGATAAAAAATTGCCAAAATAAAATCACGGTTTGTCTCAAAACTATACAGTGGGTCATATGCCCACTTCAAATCGCGTTATACTGATATAAACTGATGATTTTATTTTAGTAGTTTCTTCCATTTAAGCGAGATAGCAATGAGTCAACCCGAATCGACCTCTCAAGACATTTTACCGACTTGGGTAGATTCTTCGCTGATTAAAGGAATGTTGCGCGGTATTGAGCGTGAAAGCTTACGTATGCAAAGCAACGGTTTCTTGTCTCAGGCCGACCATCCCCAAGCCTTGGGTGCGGCTTTGACTCATCCGCATATTACGACAGACTATTCTGAAGCTTTGATGGAATTTATCACGCCACCAAAAGAAACTATTACAGAGGCGTTGAACTATCTGCAAGATATTCATGCTGTTGCGCATACGCATTTAGAACATGGTGAAAAACTTTGGCCGTTGTCGATGCCATGCATGTTGGATAAAGATGAAGACAGTATTCGTTTAGCGCAATATGGCAGCTCGAATATAGGACGTTTTAAAACCTTGTACCGTCGTGGTTTAGGGGTGCGTTATGGTCGCCGGATGCAGACCATTTCAGGGGTGCATTATAATTTATCCTTCCCAGATCATTTCTTTGAAGCACTGCAACAACACGAAACTGATGATGCCCTTAAAGCATTGAGCTTACAGGATTATCGCAGTCATCGTTATTTTGGCCTGATCCGTAATTTTATCCGTTTAACGCCATTGGTGATGTTTTTGGTTGGAGCGAGCCCGTCGGTGTGTAAATGTTTTATGACTGGACGAGAACATCAGCTGTTACCGCTCTTAAAAGGCACGCTATTTTTACCTTATGCGACGGCACTGCGTATGGGAAATTTTGGCTATCAAAATTCAGCACAAAAACAGTTAGGGATTCACTACAACGACATTCAGGCGTATTTGGAAGGTTTGCAAAAAGCGGTGCATACCCCGTATGCCGCATTTAGTCATTTAGGTTTAAATGATGAACACGGTGATCCGATTCAAATTAATGACCATGTATTGCAAATTGAAAATGAATACTACAGTTTGGTTCGTCCGAAACAAGTGCCGCAGGATGGTGAAACACCATCTGAAGCCCTGCAAAATCGTGGCGTAGGTTATGTTGAACTACGTGCGGTTGATGTCAATCCTTATAGCCCGATTGGAATCAATGAAGACACGGCAGGCTTGCTTGAAGTGGTGGCTCTATACTGTTTATTGCAAGACAGCCCAGCATTGTTAGACGCCGAACAAAATGAAATTGAGAAAAATCAAGCGGAAGTAGTGAACCGTGGTCGTGCGCCAAATGCAGTGATTTTACAGCAAGGCCAAGCGATTCCAATTGAAACATGGTGTCGTACACATGTTGCTGCGATGCAACCGTTGGCTGAATTGCTGGATGATTCTTACAATACAGATATTTACACTCAGGCAATGGCTGTGATGCAATCACGCATCGATGAAGTCGATGAAACATTGTCGGCACGTATGATTAGCGATACTTTAGAACAAGGTGGAACTTGGGGCTTTGGTAGCTTTATGGCCTTACAACATGCTGAAGTGTATGAGCAGCATGTCTTGAGCCCTGAAGCTGCTGCATATTTTGCACAAGCTGCTGAGCAGTCTTTAGAAAAACAGGCTCAACTTGAGCAAGACTGTACCTTGAGTTTTGAAGAATATTTGAAAAACTTCAGATAAAAAATTTTAAGAGGATTTACCATGAAATGGAGTTTCCGCTTCGTGAGTGGTTTGTTGTTTTTAGCCAGCGTGATCGGTATGTCTTTTGCGCTGTTTTTAGAACATGTACAAGGCTTAGAACCTTGTCCGTTGTGCGTTTTCCAACGTATTGGTTTGATTGGACTTGGCATCATTTCATTGATTGCATTGATTCACAATCCAGCATCGAATTGGGGTAAACGAATTTACGCATTGTTGGGGACACTGTCAATTCTATGGTCTGCTGGGGTGGCTGCGCGTCATATTTGGCTGCAAAACTTACCGCCAGATAAAATACCGAGTTGTGGTCCGGGACTGGATTATTGGGTAGAAACGCTGCCTTTAAAATCGGTCTTTGAGCAAGTACTGACCGGCTCTGGTGAATGTGCCAAAGTGGATTGGACCTTCTTGGGACAATCCTTACCGGTTTGGTCATTGGTGTTTTTTGCGGTATTAACCTTGCTCAGTCTTTGGCAGTTATTACGTAAATACCCAAGCAAACCAGTGCCACGTTTACGTGATAAATTCTAATTCTATGAAGCAAAAAAAGCCCTCAACAGAGGGCTTTTTTATACGAGTCTGCATGGGGGAAGTTTACCTTAGGTCAGGGCAATGCCTTCCACACTTTCCAAGTCCATCATAAATTCATAGATATGATCACAAGCTTTATCGTCATTGTTTGGATAGAACCAATGCACGATTTGCTCAGCCACTTGCGGATGATGCTGAATTTCAAAATGGTTCAAGCCATAAAAAATTGCTTTATGTGAATCTGGCACTTTCAGTTGATACCGTGCATTTGGGTGTTCTCCTAACGCACTTTTCACACTGACCAAGTAATCTCCAATCACATGTCGCGTTTTATTGCGACGATGTTCATATTCGATGGTCCCTGCAACGAGGTAGGTATTGATATGCGATGGAATCGGGGCTGGTTTACGGTTGTCGTCCATGAGTCCAATACGGACATCATTATGTTCCCAATCATCATCACGCACGCTGCCATAGCGCAAATCTAAAATGCCGTTACTGCGAATATTCACCACGTGGCCCACGATTTTGACCAAGGGGAAACGCCCCAATTGATCTTGCAGATGAAATCCGATACGTTCAAGCACAGCACCATGATGCGGTGAGCCTAAGCAGACTAGATTTTCTACTTGATGAATCCATTGATACATATTTTGTTTGCCATAAAAAATGGCACTACGGGACACTAAGCCCCCCATACTATGACCAATTAAGTCGATACTGGTAATACCCGGGTTACGACGGACCAAATCTTCTAATGTATTGGCGAGGCTGCGACCATTGGTCGAAATACGACGACCCGTATTGTAATTTAAATACAGCATGGTGTTGTGGTCACGTTGTGACAGTAATTTTTCACCAATGCCGCCATATTTGGCTGTCGACCATGACAGATGATTCATGCACAGCCCATGAATTAACAGGGTAATACGACCGTTTAATTCGCCTTTTTGTACCGCACCATAATGGTCGTAAACCACCATCGGTAAGGCCATCGGGTTGTGATATTTCAGTAAATAGTCGCCCAAGACCCCATTCAGTGCGCCCACTAAAAAATGTAAAGACGGAGTGAGGGGTTTGTCGTGTAAGCGTGGGAATTTTTCAATAATGCTACGCAGCGTTGGCGCAAGTAAATAATTGCCATAATTGAAAAAAGTGTTGTAAGAAAATTCGTAAATCCGTGCAATGGTCGGCTGCTTATGAAAGGCTTTCGAGCCTTGTTCGCTCATTCCAAAAATACTGATTAAAATTTCACGTTGAATGTTTTTGATCAAGTCATGCACGACATCACTAAAACGCATTGTCACGAGTTGTGCCAAACCTTCCAGCACATCTGCTTGACTGGGTGGAGTGCGGTCCCATTTACAATAGGTTTCATGCAATGGTGTTAAGCTAGGCATAATGTTCCTATCCTTACATTCAATGCTATCCCTCGATTGTATTTATTACTGGAATAGCCTGAAGTTTCATTGTTTATTTTATAAAATTCTCACGAACAGCTTTTACAATACCGATAACAGACCTGTCGGTGAATGCCTTTTGTCTGACAATTTTACTAAAAATTCAAATTTAGAAAATGTGACGCAGTTAGCACTTATATGCCACTTTTAAAGCAATTTAAAGATCAATTTGGAATCAAAATGATGAATATTGTGTATTTGCATGGTTTTCAAAGTAACTCAAATTCAGTGAAAGGACAGATACTGCGGCGCCATTGCGCAGACTTAAATGGTCTGCATGTGCATTTGCCAGATTTGAATATGCCACCGCTACAGGTGATGCAAAAGATGTCAGAACTGATTGAAGGTTTGGATGATGTGGTTTTGGTGGGGAGTAGTTTAGGTGGTTTTTATGCGACGCAGTTGATGGCGCGGCATCATATTCCTGCGGTGCTCATCAATCCCGCGGTCTATCCATGGCTATTATTTCGTGATTTATTTGGTGAGACGGCATTGCCTTATCAGGTAACTGAAACGTGGTGCTTGGATGATGCACAGCTCAATCAAATGCAGGCTTTGGCTGTATCTAAGGTTGAAAATGCAGATCAACTGTTGGTCTTGCTCCAACAAGGAGATGAAACCTTGGATTATCGTGATGCCACTAGTTTTTATAGTGCGGTTCAAGCCGGCACGGCTATGCTGATCACTGAGGTGGGTGGAACGCATGGCATGGATGATTTTGCAGAAAAAATACCGATGCTCTTGCAGTTTTTATCTGATGCTGTCAAAAATATGCCTCAATAAAATGATCCAATACAAATGCTGACCAGCTAGATTCAACATACACAAATAGGCAGTTACGACATCATTTGACGTTTAAATTGTTTAAGAAAATGGCGGCTGATCGCAAGAGATATGCATTTTAATAAAAAAGCATATACTGTAGCGCTCGAAGAAATGTTTTAACCAAAAAGCAGGGAATTTTGCAACGTGACGCAATATACGGCTCAATCACTTGAAGTTTTATCTGGCCTGGATCCGGTACGTCGCCGTCCGGGTATGTATACAGACACTACACGACCAAACCATTTGGCGCAGGAAGTGATAGATAACTCCGTCGATGAAGCGCTTGCAGGTCATGCCAACAAAATTACTGTGACGGTTTATAAAGATGGTTCTTTGTCGGTAGAAGACAATGGACGCGGTATGCCTGTTGATATTCATCCTGAGTATGGTCAAAGCGGGATTGAAATTATTCTGACCAAATTACATGCCGGTGGTAAGTTCAGTACCGATAACTACCAATTCTCAGGTGGTTTACACGGTGTGGGTATTTCGGTGGTGAACGCACTGTCAGATCGTGTTGAAGTGGAAGTTCAGCGTCAAGGCAATCTATATAAAATGGCCTTTGAACATGGCGTTCCTGTGGCACCGCTTGAGGTGTTGGAAGGTAAATGCGCTAAACGTGCAACCGGTACTACCGTGCATTTTTGGCCTGAAGCCAAATATTTTGATTCGCCTAAATTTGCGCTGAAAGCCTTAAAACACAACTTAAAAGCCAAGGCTGTTTTGGCGGCAGGCTTGCAGATTATTTATATCGATCAAATCAACAACGAAAAGATCGAATGGCAATTTGAAAATGGTTTAGTCGACTATTTGATGGATGAGCTGCAAGACCGTGACATCGTTCCTGTTCCTGCATTTGTGGCGACTGGTGAAGCTGAACGTGCCAGTGCTGAATTTGCCATTTGCTGGAACGTTGAAGGCGGCGAACAGATTCAAGAAAGTTATGTCAATTTGATTCCAACTGCGCAAGGCGGTACTCATGTCAACGGTTTACGTTCAGGTGTGACAGATGCGATTCGTGAATTCTGTGAATTACGGAATTTATTACCACGGAATATGAAGCTTTCTGCCGAAGATGTGTGGGATGGCGTCAACTTTATTCTGTCTTTAAAATTCCAAGAGCCACAATTTTCGGGTCAGACCAAAGAACGACTTTCAAGCCGTGAAGCCTCTAGTGTGGTGTTAAATATTGCTAAAGATGCCTTTGCACTGTGGCTGAATCAAAATTCTGATATTGCTATGCAACTGGCAGAAATGGTGATTGCCAAGGCCGGTCGCCGTTTAAAAGCTGCGAAAAAAGTTGAACGTAAAAAGATTGTTTCAGGTCCAGCTTTACCAGGTAAATTGGCTGACTGTGTGGGGCATACCCTCGAAGAATCAGAACTGTTTATTGTGGAAGGGGATTCTGCAGGTGGTTCTGCAAAGCAAGCACGTGATAAGAACTTCCAAGCGATCATGCCGATCCGCGGTAAGATTTTAAATACTTGGGAAGTGTCTTCAGACGAAGTTTTGGCATCGCAAGAAGTACACGATATTGCAATTGCCATTGGCGTTGATCCGGGCAGTGACGACTTGTCAGAACTACGTTATGGCAAGATTTGCATCTTGGCCGATGCCGACTCGGATGGTTTGCACATTGCAACTTTACTTTGCGCACTATTCGTCAAACATTTCCATACTTTAGTTGAGGAAGGACATCTGTTTGTGGCGATGCCACCGCTGTTCCGTATTGATGATAATAAAGACGTTCATTACGCGCTGGATGAGGAAGAATTAAATAGCATTTTGAAAAAATGCAAAACCAAAAATCCACAAATTACTCGATTCAAAGGTTTGGGTGAGATGAACGCGAGTCAGCTGCGTGAAACGACTATGGATCCCAATACACGTCGTTTAGTGCAACTGGACTTGGATGACGTACAGTTTACTTCAGGTTTACTCGACAAATTATTGGCGAAGAAACGCTCTTCAGACCGTAAACACTGGCTGGAGCAGAAGGGTAATTTGGCCGATTTGGCGGTTTAAAATTGCAATAAGAAAAAAACCACGCAAGTGGTTTTTTTTGCTTTAAATTTAGGAAAAGCTGCATGATTTGTGTGCTAATAAACCGTATTTTTTGAAAAACGTCGCAAAATTGTTCAATTATAGGTCAAGTGTTGGATACAAGTTTGTATGCATCTTTGCGGTGATTTTATGGTATTTGAATCGACCCATAAAAAATTAAAAGCAGATTTTATGATTGTAACTATATGAAAAATAATATTTAAAAATAAATAAAAGCACTCAATCAAAATAAAAAATAAGGCTTGGCACAGTTATTGAATTGCTCTGTTGTGATGAAAGACAACAAATGCATTTTAAAAATGTGACTTACAAGCTTAGGTTGGGAGTGTGAATAATGTTTCAACGCAATGTATTTGCTAAAAGTATTTTAGCAGCAACGATGACTGGGGCGATTGCTTTAACGGGCTGTTCAAAACCTGCAGAAGAAAAAACAGAAAGTGCTGTATCTGAACCAAAAGCCGCTGCAGCAAGTGGCGATACTATTAAAGTCGGGATCTTACATTCGCTGTCAGGCACGATGGCGATCTCAGAAACTTCTCTGAAAGATACGGCCTTGATGGCGATTAATGAAATTAATGCCAATGGCGGGGTATTGGGCAAAAAACTAGAACCTGTGGTGGTTGATCCGGCATCGGACTGGCCATTATTTGCAGAAAAAACCCGTCAGTTGATTACCCAAGACAAAGTGGCCGTGATTTTTGGCTGCTGGACGTCGGTATCTCGTAAGTCAGTTCTACCCGTGGTGGAAGAATTAAATGGCTTATTGTTCTATCCCGTTCAGTATGAAGGTCAGGAACAGTCTAAAAATATTTTCTACACAGGTGCGGCACCGAATCAGCAAGCGATTCCTGCTGTTGAATACTTGATGAGTGAAGAGGGCGGTAAGGCAGAACGCTTTGTACTGTTGGGCACAGACTATGTTTACCCACGTACCACCAACAAAATCTTACGTGCATTCTTAAAGTCGAAAGGCATTGCCGATGCAGACATCATGGAAGAATACACGCCATTTGGTCATAGCAACTATCAAACCATTGTGGGCAATGTGAAGAAGTTTGCGGCAGGGAAAAAGACTGCTGTGATCTCGACCATTAACGGCGATTCAAATGTGCCGTTCTATCGTGAATTGGGCAACCAAGGCATCAAAGCTGCGGACATTCCAGTGATGGCGTTCTCTGTAGGTGAAGAGGAATTACGCGGTATCGACACCAAGCCGCTGGTCGGACACTTGGCATCGTGGAACTACTTCATGTCAGTGAAAAATCCAGTGAATACTGAATTCACCAATAAAATGAAGCAGTATGCCGTGGAATACAAACTGCCAAATGCCGATAAATTTGTGACCAATGACCCGATGGAGGCTACCTATGTCGGCATCAATATGTGGAAACAAGCGGTAGAAAAAGCAGGAAGCACAGATGTCGATAAAGTGCGTGAAGCTATGGCCGGCCAAGAATTTAAAGCGCCATCGGGCTATACCTTGCAAATGGATGCGTCGAACCATCATTTGCATAAACCAGTCATGATTGGTCAGATCCGTGCCGATGGTCAGTTTGATGTGGTACACAAAACCGCAAAAACCATTGCTGCAGAGCCATGGAGTCCGTACATCCCTAAATAATTCAATCCGAATGCCTGCTGCCATTGTGTAACAGGCATTTTTTGATGTGATCCCTAAATGGGGTTGTTCTATTACTCAATAGGGATGCTTATAAGATGAAAAAATTACGCAATTTTCCGATCCTTTTTCTATTCCTGAGTCAATTATTCTGTCTGCAAATCGTGCATGCAGAAACAGCAGCGGATGTGGTGCCTACGGTGCAATCTGTGCAGCAAGGTGACGCCATTCAGCAATTTGTTCGCGGGAGTTTTACCGAGCGACGCAGCTTACTCAATCAATGGCCGGGCGATATTGAATCCTTAGATCAGTTGGCCGCATTGGTTGAAAAAGATCAGTTATATAGTGGTCAAAGCGGTCAAACCTATATTTTAGAAACTGACGAAAAATTATTGAGCTATCCAGATTTGCAAACCGTGACGGATTGGCCTGCCGATTTATCTCAAGTCACCTTGGTGAATACCCTTCGTAAAGCCTTAACGTTTGCGCAAGCGAAAGAAAAGCTGCAATCGGATGATTTAAACCAGCGTTTAGATGCGATCGATATTTTAGAAAATAACTTGGCTGAGTTGGATGTTAAAAATATTAATCAATTGTATTTAAATGAAAAAAATAACAAAGTTAAAGCCCGTTTAGCGCAGCTCAAAGCACGCTTGGATTATCAAAATCCCGATGTATTACAAAAAATACAGGCGGCTAAAGTGCTGCAAGATTCTAACCGTCCCGATGTATTGGCGATGGTGGAACAGGAATTACAACAAGCCAACCTGCATCCCGAGTTAAAAGCCGCACTGACAGAAGCCAAGAGCAATATTAAAACCCGTATTCAGGCCAGTGAATGGACTGGACATGTCTTTTCTGGACTGAGCACGGCCAGTATTTTATTGCTTGCGGCGTTGGGCTTAGCCATTACGTATGGTCTGCTAGGCGTGATTAACATGGCGCATGGTGAACTGATCATGATCGGGGCCTATACCACGTATGTGGTGCAAAGCCTGTTTAAGAGTCATCTCAGTAGCTATGTCGACTGGTACCTCATTGCCGCGATTCCTGCTGCATTTATTGTCAGTGCTTTGATCGGCATGTTGATTGAACGTACCGTTATTCGTCCCTTGTATGGCCGTCAATTGGAAACACTATTAGCCACCTTTGGTGTGAGCTTAATTTTGATGCAATTGGTGCGCATGGTTTTTGGTGCGCAGAACGTTGAGGTGTCGAATATTTCATGGCTGTCAGGAGGGATCGCTGTGACACCGAGCCTGATGCTGCCTTATAACCGCATTGCCATTATTGGCTTTACCGTTGCGGTACTGTTGTTGCTGGTTTACTTGCTGAATAAAACCCGCTTTGGTTTATTTGTTCGTGCCGTGACGCAAAACCGTCAAATGGCACAGGCCGTAGGTATCCGTTCTAGCCGCATTGACATGATGGCTTTTGGTTTAGGTTCAGGGCTTGCAGGTTTGGCAGGTTGTGCCTTAGCACAAGTCGGCAATGTCGGTCCTGATTTAGGACAAAACTATATTATCGATGCGTTTTTGGTGGTTGTGGTTGGCGGTGTTGGTCAAGTATGGGGTGCAGTACTGGCGGCCTTAGGTCTAGGTGTCAGTGGCACAGTGCTGGAAATCGGCATGGGTGCGGTCTTAGCGAAAATTATTCTACTGGTTCTTGTGATTTTGTTTATTCAAAAACGTCCACAAGGTTTGTTTGCTATCAAAGGCCGTTTTGTGGAGTAAGCGCATGAAAATCACTTCGTTATTATCGAATAAACCTTATAGCGGTATGGCGGTTGCCGTGTGCTTTGCCATATTGCTGATTTTGCCTTGGCTACATGTATTGCCAGCCGATTCAGCACTGCATTTATCTGCGTATTGGGTCACGCTCATTGGCAAGATTATGTGTCTCGCTTTGGTGGCATTGGCCTTAGATTTGGTTTGGGGCTATGCCGGCATTTTAAGTTTGGGGCATGGTTTGTACTTTGCTTTGGGCGGCTATGCCTTTGGCATGTATCTCATGCGTGAAGCGGCAGGCGATGGCTTACCCGATTTTATGCGCTTTTTGAGTTGGACCGAGCTACCGTGGTACTGGATGGGCACTGAACATATCGTGTGGGCATTGGCTTTGGTGGTTTTAGTTCCGGGATTGATTGCCTTCATTTTTGGCTTCTTTGCCTTCCGCTCCAAAATTAAAGGCGTGTATTTTTCGATTATCACCCAAGCCATGACCTTTGCCGCTGCGCTACTGTTTTTCCGCAATGAAACCGGCTTTGGCGGTAACAACGGCTTTACCGGTTTTAAAACCATCTTAGGTCTAGATATTACCTCTGCACCAATGCGCGCAATCTTGTGTTTCCTCACTGCACTGACTTTGCTGGTCTGTTTTGTCGGTTTACGCCACCTGATGAATAAACCCTATGGTCGTGTACTTGGTGCAATTCGTGACAGTGAATACCGTTTGCAATATTTAGGTTACCGCACCTTATGGTACAAGCTCTCTGCATGGGTGTTGTCCGCTGTAATCGCAGGGATTGCAGGTGCTTTGTATGTCCCTCAAGTCGGCATTATTAACCCGAGTGAAATGAACCCTGTCAATTCGATTGAAATGGCGGTGTGGGTGGCTGCAGGGGGGCGCGGTACGCTGATTGGCCCGATATTGGGTGCAGGTTTAATCAACGGGGTGAAGACCTATTTCACGGTGGCTTATCCAGAGGCATGGCTATTGATTTTAGGTGCGCTGTTTATTGTGGTAACGATATTTCTGCCAAAAGGCGTGATTGGGCTATTAGAGCGGTTTAAAAAGGAGCGCAGCGAATGAATGATCAATGGGTTCAACCGCATGGCGGTCATGCTGTTGAAGGTTATGGACGACCAAAGGAGCAGGGTGCGGATTTCAGTCACGGGATTGCCTTGTATTTAGAAAAAGTCAGCGTTTGGTTTGATTCTTTCCGTGCATTAAATGATTTGTCGTTATATATCAAAGAAGGTGAGCTGCGCTGCATCATTGGTCCCAATGGTGCAGGAAAAACCACGCTGATGGATGTGATTACGGGGAAAACTCGCCCAGCAGAAGGTTCGGCTTTTTTTGGGCAAACCTATGATTTGGCAAAAATGAGCACAGAGCAAATTGCAGAAGCCGGGATCGGTCGTAAATTTCAAAAGCCAACCGTATTTGAAAATTTTACTGTGATGGAAAACCTGTTATTGGCTGCACCTAAAGATAAACGGGTGAAAAAGAGTTTTTTCAGCAAGCTTGATCCAGATGCGCAAAATGCCTTGGATGAATCTTTAGCACAAATCCGCTTAGAAGAATTGATCCATAAACCGGCAGGGCTGTTGTCACATGGTCAAAAGCAGTGGTTAGAAATAGGCATGCTACTGATGCAGCGTCCAAAGTTGATTTTGCTGGATGAACCTGTAGCAGGGATGACCGATGCTGAAACAGAGCGCACTGCAGAGCTGTGTTTAGAGTTGAAAAAGAACCATACCCTTATCGTGGTTGAACATGACATGAGCTTTATTGACACCATCAGTGAAAAAGTCACCGTGTTGGCGCAAGGTGCGATTTTGGCCGAGGGTACATTGGCCGAAGTCCAAGCCAATGAAGATGTCATTGAAAAATATCTCGGACGTTAAGGAGCAGACCATGTTAAAAGTCAAAGACGTCAATCAGTTTTATGGCGGCAGTCATATTTTAAGAGATGTGACATTTGCCGCTCCCGTGGGCGCATGTTCGGTGGTGCTCGGGCGAAATGGTGTGGGTAAAACCACCCTCTTAAAATGTTTAATGGGTATTTTACCGATCAAGTCTGGGCAGATCTTACTGGATGGCAAAGATATTTCTAAACTGAGTCCAGAGCAACGTGTACGCGAAGGATTGGCTTATGTACCGCAAGGACGGGATATTTTCTCGACCTTGACCGTTGAAGAAAATATTTTGATTGGGATGGCAAAATTTAAAGGCACTAAAACCCGAAAAGTGCCAGAACTTCTCTATGAGATTTTCCCCGTATTGGATGAAATGAAACATCGTCGAGGTGGAGATTTATCTGGTGGTCAGCAGCAACAATTGGCGATTGCCCGTGCGCTCGCTTCCGAACCACGGGTATTGATTTTAGATGAACCGACCGAAGGCATTCAGCCGTCGATTATTAAAGACATTGGTCGTGTGATTCGTCAGTTAGCCGATAGCGGAGAAATGGCGATTGTTTTGGTTGAACAGTTTTATGATTTTGCAGAAGAACTGGCAGATGAATATACTGTGATGGCGCGGGGGCAAGTGATTGCACAAGGTGTCGGTAGTGAAATGCCTGAAAAAGGCATTCGGGAATTGGTGGCGATTTAACATTTTGTTGACTGCGATGTGTGGCGGGCTTGTATTAAGCAAGCTCGTTACTCTTTTAATTCAATTTACTACGCTCAAAAAATCGTTGCTGGTCATGGCAGTGGCATCAATAAAACGAGTGGCATAAATTTTTTTTGTTTTAAACCATAAGCTTAAGTTGTTCTCAGTATTGTCATTTGAAGCTTCAGCATGTCGTGCTTAAGTGATGCTAAGTGCAGTACTGAAACTTGGGTAAAGGGCGAATGGGCATCCATCAGTATTCGATCAAATGCGGCCGAATATACAAAATATCTGCTTTATTTTTGTGTGGATTACATTAATCTAAATGTACGACATAACAAGAAGATAAGAATATGGACGCGATATTATATTTGATCCCACCGAATGATTTGGAAACACTGATTTTAGAAGCAGAAACCCCTCAAGATGTCTTGGATTCACCCTTTGTACAACACTCCTTTTTTTTAGGGGAAGCGTGGCAAGAGTTGAATCCATTATTAAGCATGAACAGTGATTCAGCTGCTGCACTGAATTATGCCATTCAGGCAGAACATCCATTGTCAGAGCGACGACCGGGACTGAGCCTTGCAGTGCATTACAATACTGTAGTTCGCGTTGCAGAAATCCATCAGGCATTACAACAGTTAAGCGTGGATGAAATCAAAAAACGTTATTTGGTCACGATTGCAGAAAACGCACCTGAGCAAGAGCTCAAATTGGCCGAATTAAAACTGCTTTTTTTACAGTTACAAGACCTTTATCGTGATGCGGTGCGTCATAACTTATCGGTGCTAAGTGTAATTCAAGATGGTATTCGTTTGGATAAATTACCATAAACACAGCCTCAACACGGGCTATAACTGAAGTTGCATTAAGACGAGATCACGCCATTCACCAAACTTTTGTCCCACTTCAGGCATATAACCTGTTTGCTTAAAGCCTAATTTTTTGTGCAGGGCAATCGAGGCGCTATTGCCGTGATCAATGCCTGCAATCATGACATGCATATTTTGGCTTTTGGCATGCTGAATTAGGTGCTCTAATAATTGCTGACCAAGACCCAGTCGAGCATAGTTTGGGTCAATATAAACAGAATGCTCAACAGTATGTCGATAGCCAGCAAAATTACGGAAAGAACCATAGTCAGCATAACCGGCGATTTGCTGTTGATCTTGATCTTCAATCACCACAAAAGGAAAATTTTGCTTTTGGAAATCCAGCAATTTCTGTTGAAAAGAGTCAAAGGTATAAGCTTGATCATTCCATGTCGCAAAGCCGTTGAGAACTTCATGATTATAGATTGCGAGAATGGCTGCTAAGTCTTGTGGAGTTGCAGGTCGAATGAGAAAAGACATGCGCAATTTTCTGATAAAAATAAAGTCAATTTAAAAACTTAGGCATAAAAAAAGCAAGGTGATGAACCTTGCTTTTTTCTTCATAGCGTTCTGAGTCGAACTTAGAAGTGGTATTTCACCAATGCGCTGACATCGTTTTGGTCTACGCCTTTAATACCAAATTTGTTGTTCCAAACAGAATGTTCGATACCAACATATAATTTAGTTTTTGGTGAAATGTGTTTACCCACATTCCATTTGTACTGAGATGTCCAGTTTAATTCACTTGCATGGTCTGCTTCAGCAGTAGACCAGTCTAGGAAGGCATCTGCTAAAAACTCTTCTGAACCTAATTTGAACGGCACGGCATAAGTGATTGTCATTTGATAATCATCTTTAGTCTTGTCGTTTGCTGCTTTATAGAAGTTCACATTCGCATATTGTGTATATGGAATATCGAGAGAGAAACCTACACCGTACAAGAAGTTGTTAAATTCAGAGTTGTGGTGATCGTAACCCGCATTATGTTCCCAAGTCGTTGCAATAAGAACATCTTTGATTGGACCCATAGAAAGGTCTTTACCAGAAACTTCACCTAAGCTTAGACGTGGCGCAAATTCTGCATAAGTTGATTGATCATCGTTACCATCCAATTGTTGGTCAACGAAGAAGAATACATCTGAATATTTCAGTTTAGCTGCATATTCGGCTGTGATCGTTGTACGGTCTTCAGTACCAACTTCATAGTTTTCACCATATAAGCCAGTTAAGCTGAAATCTTGCCATACGATAGGTGAAGCTTGAGTGAAAGCAGCAGCAGATGCTAATGCACATGATGCAACGATTTGTGTAAGTTTCATTAAAAAATATCTCCCCCGAGAAGCACTGAAAGCATACAGATTATTAAGCAAAAATAAAGCCAAATTTTACTCAACGGCAAAATTGTTTTGTAATTTGAAGGGGAAATATGCTGTGAATGATCAATGACGGTAAAAGCGAGATTTTGAGTTTGAATGGAATTGTGCAAATAGAAGGTGGACGTCGAGGAAATGCACAAAAATATGACCCAAATCAATTAAAACAATGCAAATTTACAATAAAGTCTTACTTTTTGTATGGATATTAAAAAAATATCAAAATAGCACTTGCAAAATTCTAACTTAAGACCGATATTCGAAGTATAAGGACACGGATCTGCAGACTCTAAAGTGTTCATCATTCAATGTGGAGGACGACGTTCCATACAAAGTTGAAGATGGTCATTGCTGTAACATTTACAGCAAATGTAACGTGCCAAGATAATAAGTTTTGCACAAATTTTTATAGCTAATACAGATAGATATGAGGATGATATTATGAACATTGAAATCCGTACAGATAAAAACATTATAAACAGTGATCGACTAATTACATACGTTCGTGCAGAACTTAATGAAGAATTTCAGCGCCATAGTGAACGCATTACCCACTTTTCGGTGCATTTAAGTGATGAAAATGGGGATAAGGGCGGCAGCGACGACATCAAATGTATGATTGAAGCACGTCCAGCAGGTTTGAAGCCTGTCGTGGTCAACCATCGTGGTCATAATGTAGATACAGCTATTCACGGTGCAATTGATCGACTTAAACGTAGTCTTGAACATGTGTTCGAAAAGAAAGAGAACCCACGCAGTACACAACCTGCTTTTGCTGAAGCAGATGACAGCGTAGACGACGAATAAGTCTCAAAATTTAAAAAAGCCCTGCGGGGCTTTTTTTGTGTGTTTTGTATTTTGTTTTACATGAAATTCAAACAAACGCAGCTTTATTCGGCATAATAGATCAAAATAAATTGAAGTGAGCTTTCCAGATGTTAACAGCGCAACAACAGCTTTTTGTGCAAGCGTTAGAAGAACAAGATCTTGCACAGGTGCAACGCCTGTTGGCAGATGGTCTTAATCCAAATTTTATCGACTTTGAAAAAGGACCTGCGGTTTCTGTATGGTCTGATGGTTTGTTTAAATGGTGGGAAATGGTTTGCGAAGCGTATGAAGCAGGTCAACCCTTAACAGCTGAACAGAAAGCACAACATTTAGACGTACATATGCAAATCTTGGAAGCGCTGATTCAAGCCAAAGCCAATGTGCATTTATGGGATGCTGAAGAAATTTATGGTCCATTATGGGACGCCGCGAGTGCAGCATGTGTCCCTGCGGTACAGCGCTTATTGGATGAAAAAGTGAATCCAAATATGATTGATAGCGATGGTTTAACCATTTTATCGTCGATTAGTGAATTATTTTTTGACTGTGATTTTGACGCGGTAAATTGGTCAGAAGCATTGGAAGAAGAAAAACAAACCTTGGAGCTTTTGCGTAGCCATGGCGCAAAAATGACCAAAGAATTAGCATAATTGTGAGTAAAAACATGACTGTATTTAAAGTTTTAAGCATTGCAACATTATCCGGTTTGAGCCTGTCTGCATTTGCGGCGGATTTTTCATTTGACCGTCCGGGCGCGGGTATGGGCACAGGCATTACCCCTGTCGGTCGTTTGGCGTGGGAACAAAGTTTGCCAGCAGCGAGCTATAGTGAAAGTCGTGATGACAATGGTGAAAAAGTAAAAAACACCACTTTAAATGCAGACATGTTATTCCGTACTGGTTTGGCAAAAGATTTGGAATTGCAATTGGGTTGGCAAGGTCCTGCATGGTCTAAAACCAAAGTTGCGGGTCGCTCAGTTGAAGAAAATGGTTTGGGTGATGTCAGCATTGGCCTGAAAAAAGCCATTGATTTGAATGATGAGAAATTATCGATGGCCATTCTTGCTGAAGCCATTATTGCAACAGGCAATCAAGGCTCTAGTGCTGAAGATGACATTTATAGTCTGACTTCAGCCGTGGCTTATGATTATAGCGATATGATTGGTACGTCAATAACCATGCGTTATGAAGTTCAAGATGGTGATTGGGCTGTGAGTGCTATTCCTGGATTGGAATATCAAATAGCGGGTAATTTATCGGGTTTTTCTGAGCTGGTTTATCGCAAAGCAGAGAGTACCGATCAGGAAGTGTCATTAGCATCAGGTTTGACGTATGCCGTTTCAGATCGTATGCAGTTGGATGCGAGCGTTGGTCTAGAACTCACTGGCGGTCATAAAAATTATCAGTCAGGTTTAGGTGTATCTTACCTGTTCTAAAAGAATCCTAAATTTTAAAACGTATAAATACAGACTGAGGATGAATTCAGCTGAATGAAACAATGGACTTATGTTGCGGCAGCGGCTGTGCTGTCGTTCAGTATGGGCGTCTCTGCTCAGGATGCATTACTTTCAGCTGAAGATGCTTTTCCTTTCTCGGTCGTCTCCGATCGTGCAGATCAGGCGGAGCTGAGTTGGGATATTCCAGCGCATTATTATCTGTATCAGCACAAAATAGAGGTGAAGCAGGGCAATCAAGTTTTAGCTTTGGATTTGCCTGCTGCTGAGGATTTAAAAGACGATAACTATGGTCATACGCAGGTGTATTACCAACAGTTGAGTTTTAAAATTCCGACTCAAAAACTGCAGACCTATCAAGTCAGTTGGCAAGGCTGTGCCAAGGATCGGGTGTGTTATCCACCACAGAACATCAGCTTTGAAACGGATGCTTCTGGCTTGGTCACACAGCAAAATCTAGCCACTCCAAGTAAACGCTTACTCGACTTTGCAGCAGAAAATAATGCCGAACAGCCTACGGCGAATCGTTTAGATCAGCAGCGGGCAGATAATGCTGCACTGGCTTCTGATCGCTATACAGCAATTGACCAAATGTGGTCTGAAAAATTAGCGCAAAGCTCCATATTTTATGGACTTTTGCTGTTTTTTGGACTGGGTTTTTTGCTGGCTTTTACCCCTTGTTCATTGCCAATGCTGCCGATTTTAACCTCACTGATTGTCCGCGACAGCCGAGGTTTAAAAGCGTGGATGATTGCACTGACTTTTGTCACCAGTATGGCGATGGTGTATGCCATTCTTGGCTTGGTGGCGTCGTCTGCAGGTTTGAATTTCCAGCGTTGGTTGCAACAGCCTTCGACTTTAATTGCCTTTAGCGTGCTCTTTGTAGTTTTTGCTCTGAATTTATTTGGTTTATTTGAACTGAAATTGCCACGCAGTTGGGTCAATCGCTTAGACCAAGCTCAGTCGATGCAAAAGGGTGGTAGTCTCGTTGGCGCTGGAGTCATGGGGATGATTTCAGCATTACTAGTCGGTCCTTGTATGACAGCACCGTTGGCAGGTGCATTATTATTCATTTCCCAAACCCAAAGTCAGTGGCAGGGTGCATTATTGTTATTCACCCTCGGCTTTGGCATGGGGACCCCGCTATTGTTGGCCAGTGTCCTTGGCTCACGGGTATTGCCTAAAGCGGGTTTGTGGATGAATCAAATCAAGGTGCTCTTTGCTTTCATCATGTTGGCATTAGCTTTGTATTTTATTCGACCATTGATCAGTGAAGCTTGGTTACAGTGGTTATCCCTTGCTCTGGGGCTGGTGTTTAGCGCTTATGTGCTTTGGCGCATTTTATGGCGCAGTACTCAGCTCAAATGGTTGTATATCTTGGTGTTCTGTGCAGCTGTACCTTATATTGTGTACAGTCAATATCAACACAGCCAACGTTTTTTAGTCGAAGAAAGTCAACAACAAAGTGCTTGGCATGTGGCACATACAGCGGAAGAGTTTCAACGTTTGTTAAGTGAAATTCCTCAAGGTCAATCCGCGATTATTGATGTCTATGCCGATTGGTGTGTGGCCTGCCAGCCGATTGAACATAAAGTTTTAAAATCGGCTGCGGTACAACAGGCTTTGGCACCGTATTACTTAATTAAGTTAGATTTGAGTCAGTATGATGCAACCCATCAAGTACTGCTCAATCAATGGGATATTTTAGGGCCACCGACCTATTTATTTTTAGATACAGCGCATCAAGAGATACGTGGACTGCGTTTGACGGGTGCTTTTAGCGAGAAAGAATTGCTAGCGCAATTGGAAAAATTTAAATCGCGTGGAGAATAAAAATGATGCAATTATATATTGCCAATAAAAACTATTCGACGTGGTCTATGCGACCGTGGTTGGTGTTACACGCGTTTAATTTACCCTTTCAAGAGATCTTGATTCCTTTTTCTGAAGAAGCAGATGGCGGAGCATTCAAGCAGCAAATGTTAGCCCTACATGCCAATGGCAAGGTGCCCCTACTGCAACATGACGGTATGATGATTTGGGACTCATTGGCGATTTGTGAATATTTGGCAGAGCAGTTTCAAGAGCTTCCACTGTGGCCAAAAGATGCTACACAACGTGCATGGGCACGGAGTATTTGCGCGGAAATGCACAGTAGTTTTATGCAATTGCGTAGCTTATGCAGTATGAATCTGCAGGCGGATTATGGTCGTCATGGTCAGAGATTATGGTCTGAACATGCTGAATTGCGTGCTGAAGTGACTCGAATCGAGCAGATTTGGTCGAGTCATCCTGCGGTGGATGGCTTTCTATGCGGTGAATTTAGTATTGCCGATGCATTTTTTGCACCCGTAGTGACACGTTTACAGACCTTCCAGCTACCTGTGAGTGACAACACACAGCGTTATATGCAAAAGATTTTGCAGCATCCTTCTGTGGTGGCATGGATCACGGCTGCTCAACTGGAACAGCCAGTCCGCCGTATGGAACAGTATCCACGTTAAAAGCTTAATGCCGCATCTGAGCTATATAAAAGTTTTAAACCAAATGGCTAAAGCTTTGTTGTTCGGTGTAGGCCATGACCATGTTACGACCCCCAGCTTTAGCTGCATATAGCGCCTGATCAGCATGGGTCAGCAATTGTTGCGGTACCAATTCAGGCGTAGAAATTGCAATGCCAAAACTAGCTGTCACATGAATTGACTGACCGTCATGCCCCCAAATTTCAAGCTGTTCAATGGCTTTTCGACAGCGCTCTGCAATGAAAATCGCTTGTTCTAAGTTAGAATTTTTTAACACCAAAATAAACTCTTCCCCGCCAAAACGCCCAACTACATCACTACCGCGTAAATGTTGGTTTAATACTTGGCTGACGAGAATCAAGGTTTCATCGCCTTTATCGTGTCCGTATTCATCATTGATGCGTTTAAAATGGTCTAAGTCCAACAAGACCAGTGCATATGTATCTGTTTTAGCACTATCGAGCTGTTCCAAACACTGATTGATACTGCGTCGATTAAATAAATTGGTCAGTGGGTCGACTTGACTGAGTTTTTGAATCAAATGCTCACGGTGACGCCATTGGCTCAGTAAGATTTCAAATAAAGCCAGACAGGTTAATAAAATAGGAACAATGAAAAAGATCATTGAGAAGAGCCAAAAACTATTTTGATAGCCATAGGCATGAGGTTGAAAAATCGGGGCGTAGGGAATAATGCCGCGAATACTTAAATACATGCAAATAGATAAAAAAATCGTGGCTGGAATCAGCATGCTATAGACGATTTTTCGTGTAAATAGCACTAATCCAACGGTCACTAGGCTCACATAGGAGATCATGGTGGCTGGGCTCATGACACCAATTAAATAACCATCACGACATAAAGAAATGACGAATAAGCCGACCGAAAGATAAGGTAAAACAAGCTGAATTTTTGGGTTTTCTTTTCCAGCATAGCAAGGCCAAATCAGTAGGACCATCAAGCAAAAAAAGACGATATTAGTCCACAATTGAGAGTGGATGAGCTCAAGGTTAACCCACTGCCAAAGTTCTGGCGTGACATAAACATAAAATTTCCAAATGATCCAAAGCAGATGAATGGCTGAGCCAAGCATCAGCATGAGCATACACTTTTTCAGGATGCTCCAATTCATGACCACTTCATCTTCCAGTAAATACTGGGCGATTCTATTGCGAAGGATCATGTCACGTATGCTTGATTTCACCGTCATCCTGTGTCATTGCCCTGTTCGAGTTATCAGTTTTTTTCTTAAAGTTTATATAGATATCATTTTATAGGCTTACATTAGCATGAAAATTTACACTTGATAACGGTCAAGAACCGCTCAGTAATTTTAAATTTTTTTACGAGTTTAAAAAGATTGTTCTAAAAATAAAACATAGTGTCATAAGGATCGGGATTATTCTATTTATGAAAAGTGATTACACTAGGCTCAAGTTAATAACAACAGCTTTAGGTTTTAGTCATGAAAATTTTGCATATTGATTCAAGCATCATGGGCGACGCTTCAGTTTCGCGTCAACTTAGCGCTGAAATTGTACAACAGCTACAGCAAAAACATGGGGATGCTGCACAGGTTCAATATCTCGATTTAGCAGTACAGCAGATTCCACATCTCAGCAATGAAATTTTGATGGGTCAAAATGCAGAACAATCGGCTTTAGGCGAGCAACTGTTACAACAGTATTTAGATGCCGATGTGGTTGTGGTTGGTGCTGCTATGTATAACTTCGGTTTGCCATCAACTTTGAAAGCATGGATTGACCGTATCAGTGTTGCAGGTCGTACTTTTAAATATACAGAACAAGGTCCAGTGGGCTTGGCAGGTGACAAAAAAGTCTACATTGCCAGCAGTCGTGGCGGTGTGTATGGCGATAACAGCCCTGTAGATTATCAAGAAGGTTTATTAAAAGCCGTGTTTAATTTCACAGGTGTCAGCGATATTGATGTGATTCGTGCCGAAGGTGTCAATATGGGACCAGATATGAAAGCACAGGCAATGGCGACAGCTCAGACTCAAATTCAAGCCATTTAATAGATTGACATTTCCCTCTTAGGTCAGCATCTGCTGACCTTTTTTTATGGTGACTTTGATCTGTTCTTAGGGAATTAGTTTTCAGGGATTAGTCCTGATCTAGTCGGTGTGCAAAATCGGCTAAATCACTCAGCGCACGCTGTCCTTCTTCAAACCATGGGCTAAACATTTGGAAGTTATGCCACATGCCAGTGTATAACTTGAATTCGACATCTAGGCCGGCTTCTTCTGCTTTGACTTTAAAACGCTGCGCATCATCCAATAAAATTTCTTTAGAACCCACTTGAATATGAATCGGAGGTAGTCCTTTGAGCTCTGCAAAAAAAGGCGAGACCAATGGATCAGCTCGATCGACCGAGCGTGGTACATAATAATCAATGCCGGTTTCGAGGGCTTCTATGCTTAACAGCGCATCATGCTTACGGTTATAACGCAAAGACTCACTGCTCAGCGTAAGGTCTAAAAACGGTGACATCAACACCAAACCACTGACTTGTGGAAGTTGGTCCTGTTGAATTTTAAGGGCTAAGGCAAGCGCCAAGTTTGCACCACAAGAGTCGCCTGACAAAATAATATCTTTGGCTTGAACCCCTTGATCTAATAACACCGCATACACATCAAAAAGGGCATCGAGTGCTTCAGGGAACTGTGCTTCAGGGGATAAAGGATAATCCAAATGTAACACTTGCATTTGCGTGCGTGCCGCAACTTGAGTCAGAAACGCCCGATGCGTGTTCATCGAACCCAAGAAAAATGCGCCCCCATGAATATGAAAAATGAGTTGGGTCGATGCCTGTTGTGGTTTGATTTCTTCGGCTTTTAAGCCGGCTAAGCGAATAGGACGAATTTGTACATCCGGGTTTTGGGGAAATGCACGACACATTTGTTCCAAAGCAAACCTTAAAGTATTGGGCGGTAAATTGAATTGGCTCGGCCCACGAATTGTGGTTTTTAAAATGCTTTCTGTAATCAGTTGTTTCGTCAGTGGCGATATCTTCATTGTCTTTCCATCTTTTTCTATTTTTGGAATCGTGTGAGCATATTTACCAACACAAATTACAAGGTTACACTAAACGGTCACATACAAAAATTGATAAATTGTTGTGACTTTTGGATACTAATGTCGTCTATATCAGACCAGGGAAATAAACAAAAATGAAAAAAATTGCACTAGCATTAGGATTGATGAGTTTAGCCGCATTTGCAAATGCTGCAGATCCGCTAAATGGTACAACTTGGAAAACCATTGATGATAAAACCAAGCAGCCAAAAGCGATTGTAAAATTCACTGAGCAAAAAAATGGTACGCTTTCTGCGAGCATTCAGTCAGTTTTGACACCAGGTGAAGAGAACGCTTGTAAAAAATGTGAAGGCCCATATCACAATAAATCATTAAAAGGCTTACGTATTGTGACAGGTCTTAAAAATGTAGGTGGTACAAGCTATGAAGACGGTTCAATTTTGGATCCTCAATCAGGTAAAACTTACAAGTTAAAAGGTCAATTGGCTGATGGTGGCAAAAAACTAGAGCTTCGCGGCTTTATTGGCGTTGCTGCTTTAGGTCGTAACCAAACATGGATTCGCGCCAACTAATTTGACATGATTCAAACAAAAAAAGCCTGACAATGTCAGGCTTTTTTATAGCCTATTTTCAGCCACAATTGAACTAGAGCCGTGCATGAGTGTGATAAAAAAATTTATTTCAATGCACGGTAAGCGCTTTCATCAAAGCCAACCAATAAATCGCTACCTGTATCGAGTACAGGACGTTTAATCATGCTGCTATGCGCTGTTAAACACTGAATCAAATTTTCTTCACTGGCTAAGGCTGTCTGTTGCTCTTCTTCACTCAGTTTTTTCCATGTTGTGCCTTTTTTGTTGAGAATCACATCAGCGCCTTTGGCATTAAGCCATTTTTTTACGGTTTTAGCATCAATCGCTTGTTTTTTATAGTCATGAAATTCGTAGCTTAGGCCTAATTCGTTGAGCAAGTCGAAAGCTTTTTTCATGGTATTGCAGTTTTTGATGCCATAAATTTTAAGCATGAACAGGTGTCCTTAATTATTCAAACAATAAGATAAAAAATACAATTCAGCATTATCCTACAGGCTAATTCATCAATGCTCAAAGCTCGATCGTGATGTGGATTGAGAAATAAATATTTTGCTGTAAAAGTCGCATGTAATAAATATTGGGTATTGTCATCAAAACGACATTTTGGTCTTTTAGAATAGCCTACAGAACAAAACGATGCTCAGAAAAGAAAGCGATGCAATAACAAGAAAATTCAGCTTAAGGTTGCACAGTCAAAAGTAGAAAGAAAGCGAGAATAAGAAAATGCTGTGCAGATCGAATTTTTAGCTGTTTTATTTGGGGGATGTTTGAGTCTATAGATGTGGGGACTAGATAAGAGAAAACCCGCATTTAATCATCCTGATCATGCGGGTCTCAATCCAACGTCCATTGTCACATCCTTGAAAACAAGCTAAATCATTTAGTTTGTTTTTATACTTCCTTCGGCGTCCAATCCTTTTATGTCATCCTGACATGTCCCTTTGCCGTGCGACCATAATGCTATGTTCAAGTTATGAGATAAATCCACAAATTCGTCATGTAATGTGAGAAATAAGCTCTAATTGAGTAAACAATTGTTCACTCAATTAATTGTTGGAAGCTTAAATTTTATAATCAATAATCACAGGGGCGTGGTCGCTAAACCATTCATCTTTAAATATCCAAGCATTGACTGTACGTTCTTTCCAGTCTGGTGAACATGCATGGTAGTCGATACGCCAACCCACATTTTTGGCACGCGCTTGTCCTCGGTTAGACCACCAAGAGTAAAGCTCGGCTTCTTTACGTACCTCACGGAAGGTGTCGACATAGCCAAGCTCATCATAAATATGATCGAGCCATGCACGTTCATGTGGTAAGCAGCCTGAAGCCTTTTGGTTCCCAGACCAATTTTTAATATCAATACGTTTGTGTACGATGTTGTAGTCACCGCAAACAATCACTGACTTATTTTCAGCACGCCATTGCTTCAAAATTTGTTGATATTCGCCTAAAAATAGGTCTTTGCGCGCCTGAGCTTCTTCACCCGATGAACCAGAAGGCAGGTAGAGCGAGCAAATATGTGCAGTTTGACCAAGTCCTAAATCGAACTCAGCAGAAATAAAGCGGCCTTGAGTGTCTGCCAATTCAAAACCTAAACCATCTGTCACTGAAACAAAAGGTAGGCGGCTATAAATCGCAGTACCGGCATAGCCTGGGCGTTCTGCAGGGAAAAGGTGTGTAAACCAACCTTCGGGTTTAAATTTATCGGTCCATTGTTCATGGGTAATGCGGCTTTCTTGCATGCAGATGACATCGGCATCTGAAGTTGCCATCCAGTCAAAAATACCTTTTTTTTCAGCGGAACGCAGGCCATTCACATTAATTGAAACGACACGTAAAATTTTTTGATCACTTGGATAGCTACTCTTTGGTATCATGCTCAGGTTTAACCTCAAACTTAAAAAAATGGAGCACCTCATGACAGCGCAAGCGGCATTTAATCCACAAGCTTTTATCGAACTGGCATTATCACGTGGTGTGCTTAAATTTGGTGAGTTTACTTTAAAATCGGGTCGTGTGAGTCCTTATTTTTTTAATGCGGGTCTACTAAACGATGGCGAAGCCTTATCATTATTGGCTTCTGGCTATGCAGCTAAATTAACAGAATGCGATAATGTGGAAGTGGTCTTTGGCCCAGCTTATAAAGGTATTCCATTTGTAGCAGCAACGGCTGTCGCACTGTCACAGAACCATGGTGTGAGCGTACCTTGGGGCTTTAACCGTAAAGAAGCGAAAGACCATGGGGAAGGCGGTGTATTGGTTGGTGCGTCTGTTGAAGGTAAAAAAGTCTGGATCATTGATGATGTGATCACTGCGGGTACAGCGATTCGTGAAGTAGTAACTATTCTGAAAAATGCCGGTGCACAAATTGCGGGCGTATTGGTGGCGCTAGACCGTCAAGAAAAAGGTCAGGGCGATTTGTCTGCGATTCAAGAAGTACAAAAAGAGTTAGAAATTCCTGTACATGCTTTAATCACTATGAAAGATTTAATGACTTTCTTAGATGCAAAAGGCGAAACTGAAGCCTTGGCGAAAATGGAAGCGTACCGTGTGAAGTATGGGATCTAAGCTAAGCCATGAACTTGAAGAAGGAAGCGATAGCTTCCTTTTTTGTATCTATATGAAAGTAAATTATTAAATTGATCTAATTAAAATTAAATCTGCACAGAAAGATTTAATGATGCGCTTTATTCATGACTAAGGGCCTCATCTAACCATACATATTCTTGCTCTGTACCTAAAATAAATCTATAGCCATAAGGTAGTGCCATATAAATAGCTAGGTCAGGCCTTTTGTGGATTATATGAGAAAAGTGGACATTTTCTAGAGTATTAAAATCACCATCATATTGATCTGTTGTTAACCACCATCCACTCATATGAGTTGGAGATTTATATCTCACCCCTTCAACAGCGCTATTGCTGGTAAGCACTCCTTTTGATACAACCACCAACTGATTTAAATTTACTGGGTTAAATTCTTTATCATAAAACTCACAGCACTCTCTTTGCTTATCCAATATATTTTTCATGGCATATTTCCTTCCAGCATTGTCTAAAAGTAACGTGGTTGAAAGAAGAAGTACAAGTTAAAGTGTAGGATATTTAAAATCGTGAATAATTTATAATTATGTATTTGATTTATATATTAAAAATAAAGTTAAATGGATGTAAATTTCCACTTTATTGGTATTTAACATAAAATCTCTTATACGAAACCCTCTTCATCACACTTCTTACATTCCAACATTACCCCTAACTTTTCATTCCGTCCTTGCTCCGTCAAAACCCAAGGACGGTTTTGCCAAGGCGGATCATGCCGGACATGCTGTGTATGGCCACAAGCTAAAATAGCATACCAATGATTTTCATCATCCAAGGCAAAATCAACAATGGCTTGCTGCATATCGGGCACCTATCTAAACTGAACTTATGTTGAAAAGGGGAGAGAGCTCATGCTGAGCAATCACAACGGTTTGAATATCAAATTACTAAATAAACAGTGAAATTTGGTTTATTTCTGCCGCACGCTTAGGCCGCGACAAATCTATTTTTCCCGCCATGTTTGGCTTTATACAGCGCTAGATCAGCACGTTTAATTGTATCTTCGTAGGTACAATCTTCAGGCATGATGGTTGTCACTCCTATGCTCACGGTGACATGCGCGTTATCTATTGAAAACCGACTTAATTCTTTTCTGGAATGTTCATGTATCCGTTTGGCAAATTGAATGGCTTGTTCGCAGCCCGTATTGGGTAATGCGACCACAAACTCATCTCCACCTAAGCGGCAGGCGCAATCGGTCTTGCGCAGCGTTAAACGAAGAATATCTGCGACTGCTCGGATTGCCTCATCACCGACATGATGACCTTTGCTGTCGTTGATTTTTTTGAGGTTATCAAGATCGAACATCAAGATCGAGGTCTGTATGGAATGCCGTAGGTATGACTCATAATGTAATGCTAAGTCATGCTCTAATTTTCTTCGGTTGAAAAGACCGGTTAACTGATCGGTATGGCTGAGTTCTTTCAGCTTGATTTCCAAGTTGTGACGCGCTGAAATATTACTTGCGACCCAAAGTACAACGTCTTCTTTATCTACCGAAAAACTGAGGGCTTGGATGCGCACCTCAAACCAAATGGGCTCTTCAGGGCCATAATCAGGCAGACCTTTTACATCCCTATTGCTCAATTCGTACTCTTCGATGAGTAGATTTCCTGACGCTAGAGCTTGGTCGATCAGTTGCATAAACAAGTTGGCTTTATCTGGCTTGATCACATCTGAAATATAGTTACCAACAAGACCGGAACCATCGTGGTAATAACGATTATCGCGCCCGCCAAAAACTGCAACGTATTTTCCACTACGTGATATGACAAATGCAGGGTCTGGTAAAGCATCAAGAATGATAGCCATCTGCTCAATGTTGATCATCAATGAATTCTATTTTTTATTTACAATAATTAACACAATAGCTAAAAAAATAAAAAGCACGTGTTTTTTCACCAAAAATAGTGATGAGTGAGATGTAGGTGTGATGAATATCTGTCTCAATTGTTTGGCATCTATTTACGCAGGCCTAACACCATAATGCTTTCACGGCTTATTTCCGTTATAGAGATAAGGCAGATGATAGAAATGTTTTGAATTATCGCCTGCATCACACGAATCCATACATACACATGTAAAATCAGAATAAACAAAAGAAAAATCTCGGCTATACTCGTTCATAAATTGATAATGAACAGAGCACTGAATAATGCGTGTACTTGTTGTGATGGATCCCATCGAAAATGTAAACCTAAAAAAAGATACCTCAATGGCGATGCTATGGGCAGCAGCACGTCGTGGACATGAGCTAGGCTATGCATTACAGCAAGATTTATATATCGATCAAGGCAAAGCCTTTGGTTTGATTTCTCCGCTAAAAGTTTTTGAAGACTACAACCACTATTACGAACTCGGCGAAAAACAAAAAGAATCGATTGCTGCTTATGATGTGGTTTTGATGCGTAAAGATCCGCCGTTTGACATGAACTTTGTCTACACCACCTATATTTTGGAACAGGCTGAACGCGAAGGTGCATGGATTATTAACAAGCCACAAAGCCTACGTGACTGCAATGAAAAATTGTTTGCGACACAATTCCCTGAACTTCAAGTACCAACCTTGGTGACTTCACAGCAAAGTCTGATTCGTGAATTTTTACAAGAACATGGCGATGTGATCGTGAAACCATTAGATGGCATGGGTGGTATGGGCATTTTCCGTTTATACCAAGATGGCGTAAACATTGGTTCAACCATTGAGATCCTGACTAACAACGGCACACAGCCGATTATGGCGCAGCGTTATATCCCCGAAATTGTGGATGGCGACAAGCGCATCTTGATGATCAATGGCGAGCCCGTACCGTATTGTTTGGCGCGTATTCCGCAAAATGGTGAAGTGCGTGGCAATTTGGCGGCAGGTGGCTTGGGCGAGGCGCGTCCATTGACCGAAAATGATAAAGCCATTGCAGCCAAAGTTGGGCCATTCCTTCGTGAAAAAGGGTTAGTGTTTGTCGGTCTGGATGTGATTGGTAATTACGTGACTGAAATTAATGTCACCAGTCCAACCTGCGTACGTGAAATTGATGCGCAATTTGGCACCTCGATTGCCGATGATTTATTCGATGTCCTTGAGGCAGGTTTAAAAGCTTAATTTTGCACTAGATTTAAAAGAGTCCTCCACGGGCTCTTTTTTTGTCCTGCCCTCAGGGGAGGGGAGCTTAAAAAGCAAAAAAAATGTAAGTGAATGCAATTAAAGTGAAAAATTGTCTGATTTTTTTTCAATTCTCATAGATTAATAATAAAACTAGTTTAAACTTTTAAAATAGTAGAAAAAAACAATCATACGCCTGTTGAAAAAAAGTAAATTACCTTTCACGGTCATGCGTTTGTGATTACAATTGTTTGCTTAAAATCGAATATCATTAGCCTCTTTTTAGAATTGAAGAATTAGACAGTGACCGAAGTAACGCAAGTAAAGCCGAAACATGTCATGATGATGGCTGCCGGAACCGGTGGTCACGTCTTTCCAGCGCTCGCTGTTGCTAAAGAGTTGCAACAACAAGGCTGTGAAGTTTCTTGGCTCGCAACGCCAACAGGCATGGAAAATCGCCTGCTTAAAAATCATCATATTCCAATTTATCAAATTGATATCCAAGGCGTACGCGGCAATGGAGTCGTGCGTAAGCTGATGGCACCGTTTAAAATTCTCAAAGCTACTTTGAGTGCCATGCGTTATATGAAACAACTCAAAGTTGATGCAGTTGCAGGCTTTGGGGGTTACGTGGCTGGGCCGGGTGGCTTGGCCGCTCGTGCATTGGGTATTCCGGTTATTATCCATGAACAAAATGCGGTGGCAGGTTTTACCAATACGCAATTATCGCGTGTGGCGAAAACGGTGTGTCAGGCATTTCCAAATACCTTTCCTGCACAAGATAAAATCGTGACCACAGGTAATCCTGTACGTAAAGAAATTACAGAAATTTTAAATCCGTCATGGCGTTACCAAGAGCGTGAAAAAGCTGGTTTGCCATTACGGATTTTAATTGTAGGGGGCTCACTGGGGGCACGTGCCTTAAATGAATGTGTGCCGGCTGCTTTGCAGCAATTAGAACAGCCCCTGAGTGTATATCATCAGTGTGGTCAAAATAATGCTGAAAGCACATTGGCTCGTTATGCAAACGCACCTGAACATATACAAGTTGAAGTTCAGCCGTTTATTGAAGATATGGCAGCAGCCTATTCTGCAGCGGATTTGATTATCTGCCGTGCTGGTGCGCTAACCGTCACTGAAATTGCGACAGCGGGTGTAGCAGCCGTGTTTGTTCCTCTGCCAAGTGCAGTGGATGACCATCAAACTGCAAATGCCGGATTCTTGGCCAATATCAATGCCGCAAAAATTTGCCCACAAGCGGACATGACCGCAGAAAGTTTAACAGCGTTGTTGAAGCCGCTGATGAATCGCCAACGACTTATGGAAATGGCGGTTAAGGCTCGACAACAGGCACAACCCGATGCGACACAGCACGTGGTTGGTTTAATTCAAGATTTGTAAAATTCGAGTAATCTATGTCTCCATCAACGCCTGCCGATCAAGCGAAAAAGCTCATTAAAGTGCCAGAAATGCGCCGTATTAAACACATCCATTTTATTGGGATTGGTGGTGCGGGCATGTGCGGTATTGCCGAAGTATTGAAAAACCAAGGCTATAAAGTTTCAGGTTCAGATATTAAAGCGTCGAAAACCACGGCTCAGCTTGAAGAAAACGGCATTCAAGTTTTCATCGGTCATGCTGCTGAAAATATTCAAGGCGCCAATGTAATCGTGGTATCAACAGCTATTGATTCTGAAAACCCGGAAGTGAAAGCGGCGATTGAAACTCGTACACCTGTCGTGCGTCGTGCAGAAATGTTGGGTGAATTAATGCGTTACCGTCATGGTATTGCCGTTGCGGGGACGCATGGCAAAACTACGACAACCAGTCTTGTGACCTGCATGTTGGCAGAAGAAAATCTAGACCCAACTTATGTCATTGGTGGTTTGTTAAATCGTACTGGTGTGAATGCTGCATTGGGTGCAAGCCGTTATATCGTGGCTGAAGCGGACGAATCAGATGCGTCATTCCTGCATTTACAGCCGATGGCAACGATTGTTACCAATATCGACGCTGACCATATGGATACCTATGGCGGTAGCTTTGATGTATTGAAAGATACCTTTGTGCAATTTTTACAGCGTCTTCCATTTTACGGTTTAGCCGTGATGTGTGGTGATGATGCCAACATCCGTGAAATTATGCCGCGTATTGGTCGTCCTGTCGTGACGTATGGTTTCAATGAAGACAATGACATTCGTGCTGTTGATGTGGCTCAAGAAGGCATGCAATCACACTTTACAGTTTTGCGTAAAGACCGTGAGCCGTTACGTTTAACCATTAACTTGCCGGGTCTTCATAATATCTTAAATGCCTTGGCAGCGATTGGTATTGCAACGGATGAAGGTGTTTCTGATGCTGCGATTGCGCGTGCCTTAGAAAGCTTCAGTGGTGTAGGTCGTCGTTTCCAAGTACAAGGCGAATTTGAAGTTGAAGATGGCTTGGTGAAATTGGTCGATGACTATGGTCACCATCCAAAAGAAGTCGAAGCGACCATTAAAGCGGCACGTGCAAGTCATCCAGATCGTCGTTTAGTGATGATGTTCCAACCGCACCGTTTTAGCCGTACGCGTGACTGTTTTGATGACTTCGTCGATGTCTTGTCACAAGTCGATCAACTCTTGTTATTGGAAGTTTATCCTGCGGGTGAAAAACCAATTGTGGGTGCAGATAGTCGTGCATTGGCTCGAAGCATTCGTCTACGTGGTGAAGTTGAACCGATTCTCATCGATCCAGTAGAAGGCAACTTACAAGCAGTAATGAAAAAAGTGTTACAAGCAAATGACTTGTTATTAACACAGGGCGCAGGTAATGTTGGAGCAATCTCAATCGAACTTGCTCAAAACAATCTCTATGTAAAATGATCACCGCTTGGTGATCCAAAGTTTGTTTAGACCGTAGATAAAAGTTTAAGGATATAAACGTGTCAAATGCTTCAAAATTCGGCAAAGTTGCCGTGTTATTAGGTGGGAAATCTGCCGAACGTGAGGTTTCTCTCGATAGTGGTAAAGCTGTACTTGAAGCATTGGTGCGTTCGGGTGTAAATGCCGAAGCATTCGATCCGCAGCAACGCAGTGTGACTGAGTTGGTGGCTTATGACCGTGCATTTATCGTACTTCATGGCCGTGGTGGTGAAGATGGTCAAATTCAGGGTACTTTGGAATGGTTAAACATTCCGTACACTGGAACGGGCGTTCAAGGCTCGGCGATTGGTATGGATAAAGTCAAAACTAAACAAGTTTGGCAAGGTTCAGAACTACCGACAGCACCTTATCGTATTGTCAGCAAAGACTCAGATTTACAAGAAATTGTAGATTCAATTGGTTTGCCATTTATTATCAAGCCTGTGCATGAAGGTTCAAGCATTGGTATGAGCAAAGTTGAAAAAATTGAAGACTTTGCAACCGCAATTGCAAAAGCGACCCAGCATGATGCAGTCGTGATGGCTGAAAAATGGATTACCGGACGTGAATTTACCATTGTGATTTTAAATGGTCAGGCATTACCGGTGATCCGTTTGGAACCGCCTGCAGATGTGGCTTTTTACGATTACGAAGCGAAATATAACCGTAACGATGTGCAATATGGTATTCCATGTGGCTTGACTGAAGATGAAGAAAAGCGTCTACAAGCTTTATCTTTACGCGCTTTCCAAGCGGTAGGTGCGAGTGGTTGGGGCCGTATTGACGCGATGCAAGATGCAGAAGGAAACTTCTGGTTACTTGAGGTAAATACTGTTCCGGGTATGACTAGTCATTCTCTAGTGCCAAAAGCTGCCAATGCTGTAGGCTATAGTTTTGATGATCTTTGTGTCGCGATTTTGGAACAAACCCTGACAGGTGCGGCACACTAAATTATGGCTCAACTTCCTGCGTCTATGCGCCGTAAACGTGCAGCAACGACATCGATACATGACAAACCACCGACACGTAAGGAAAAACTTACCAATGTGGGTGGATGGCTGTTGTTGTTTATTGCATGTGTGGTTTTGATTGCCGGAATTTGGGGGCTATATAAAGTCATGACGGATGCACGTGTGGCTGAACTTGATGTGGTGGGTGTGCGGAGCGCCCAAGAAAAACAACAAGTCATATCATACGTTTCGCCGATGATGACTGAAAACTATTTTACCTCTGATTTACGTGTCATTCGTGACCGTACTTTAGAAATCTCTTGGGTCGATCGCGTGGTGGTATCGCGTGCTTGGCCAAATGCAATTCGTGTACGGGTGATGCCGCGTCAAGCGATTGCACGTTGGGGAACTGGGCGACTGTTAAGCGACAGTGGTGATGTATTTGCCGAATTAACCCCGACCAATCATCAGAATTTACCGTTATTGCATGGGCCGACGAGTCAGTCCAAAATGATGATGCGTCGCTATAATGAAATTAATCAACTATTTATACCTGTTGGCATTCGTTTAAAAGAATTATATTTAACCGAACGAATGACTTGGTTTATGCAGTTTGATTCAGGCTTACGCGTGATTGTCGATCAAGATCAGACCATGAGTAAGTTGCAGCGTTTAAGTTATCTCGCACACAGTGACTTAAAACCTGTTTGGCCACGAATTTCTGCCATCGATTTGCGCTACCGAAATGGTTTAGCGATTCAATGGAAAAACTCTGTGCCAGCAAAGTCGGTAAATGGTCAGTTTGTTGTAACCAGTGATGACATAGGCATTGCGAATGCAGCGCCTGTAAAGCCATAATGATCGGCTTTATAAGTAGAGGCTTTGAGCCATAAATTAAACAAACATGTGAATGGTAGTAGTAAATAATGAATGAAGCTGTTCCCTCGGTTGTTGCGATTGACATTGGGACACACAAAGTTTCAGTTTTGATTGGTAAGGTACACGCGCCAGACAATATCCAAGTGGTAGGGATGGCGACCGCTCGTAACCGCGGCATGAATAAAGGGAAAATTGTCAGTCTCGATAAAGTTGTTACCGCAATTAAAAATGCAGTGCAGGAAGCCGAAGATATGGCGGAATGTCGCGTACATTCTGCGTGGATTTCCATTCCAAGTGCTGAACTAAAAAGTTTTTATGCCTCTGGTCGCACTCCAATTGAAAATAATGACCATGCGATTACCACCAATGAAGTGGTGCGTGCTTTAGAACTGGCCAAAGCCAGTCATTTAACGTCTGACCATTATTTGGTGAGTGCTGTACCTTTAGGTTTTGAACTAGATGATGAACCTGAATGGGTGTTAAACCCGATTCGCATGTCAGCACGGAGTATGACAGGACATTATCATTTGATGATGTTGCCCATCAGCACCATGCAGAATTTGGATCGTGCATTAAAAGGTGCCAATATTGGTGTTGAACGCATGGTCATTTCATCATTAGCAACAGCTGAAGCCAGTTTGCTTAAAGATGAAAAAGAATATGGTGTGTGCTTGGTTGATATTGGTGCTGGTACGACCAATATTGCGGTGTATTTAGATGGTCGCTTGGCGATGACACACACTTTGCAACGTGGCGGTGAGCATGTAACGCGTGATATTGCTGCTGTATTGCAAACCACAACAGAAGAAGCTGAACGTATTAAGCTGTTGTATGGTTGTGTTGATCTGAAAGTGGTTAAACCTGAAAGTATGATTCAGTTCCAAGGTATTGATGGTCCACAAACCATTAGCCGTATTGAACTGACCGAAATCATTATTGCGCGCTATGAAGAAATTCTTAATCAAGTGCGTAATGAGTTGGTGGATCATGGTGCGATTCATGGTTTATACCATGGTGTTGTACTCACAGGTGATGCCTGCCAAATTGAAGGGATGGTGACATTTGCGCGTCGGATGTTAGGTGTTTCTGCACATTTAGGTAATCCACCTATGCAAGTGTATGCTGATGATCAACAGCAAGCCGCTTTACGTCGTTCACAATACGCGACTGCCGCAGGTCTGTTAATTTTCAGTCAAAGTGAAACACAAGATACGATCGTTGAGCCAGAAGATACGGAAAAACTTTCAGTATTGAATCGGGTAAAACGTGCATGGTCGGGCTTCAATGACACCTTGAAGTCGATCTTTTAAGTTGAAATATTTGGGAATATTGTTGGGAAGTTGTACGGATTATTGCTTGTACTTGACAAGCTGGAACTTGGACAGCATTCTAAAAAACAATTTTTATTAAGATCAAGGCAGTATACGGGCTGAAGTGTCTGCCAATTATGGATTAGGAATTTTTTAGGCATGGCCTCATTTGAATTTTTAGAAGATGATCAAAGCGACAGCAACGGTCAAGCCCGTTTCACAGTATTCGGTGTAGGTGGTGCTGGCGGTAACGCTGTGCAACACATGTTGGAATCAGATATCGAGGGTGTAAAATTTGTTTGTGCCAATACAGACAAACAAGCACTCGACCGCATGAATGCACAATTTAAAATCCAACTCGGCGAGCAAAGTACGCGTGGTTTGGGTGCAGGTGCAAATCCACAAGTGGGTCAAACTGCTGCTGAAGAAAGCCGTGAGTTGATTCGCCAACACCTTGAAGGTACGGACATGGTGTTTGTGACTGCAGGTATGGGTGGTGGTACAGGTACCGGTGCTGCGCCAGTTGTTGCTGAAATTGCCAAAGAAATGGGTATCTTAACTGTAGGTGTGGTGACGACTCCGTTTAACTTTGAAGGTAAACGTCGTCAGCAATCTGCTGAGAAAGGTATTGAAGCACTTGAGCAACATGTTGATTCTCTGATTATTATTCCGAACCAACGTCTACTTAAAGTATTCCGCGATATTTCAATGAAAGATGCCTATAAAAAGGCAGACGATGTATTGTTAAATGCGGTGCGTAGTATCTTTGATTTGGTGGTACGTCCAGGTCATATCAACCTTGACTTCGCCGATTTGAAAACTGCCATGAGTACACGTGGTTATGCAATGATGGGTGCAGGTTCTGGTCGTGGTGAAAACCGTGCGCGTCAAGCTGCTGAACAAGCGATCCGTAGCCCATTGTTAGATAACGTGACCATCATGAATGCAAAAGGCATTTTGATTAACGTTACAGGTGGCGATGACGTAACCTTCGGTGAAATTGAAGAAATCACTGATGTGGTGAACCAAATTGTGGATCTTGATGAAGGTCAAGTGTTCTACGGTACGGTATTTGATCCAGATGCACGTGATGAAATTAGCGTAACGGTGATCGCAACGGGTTTAACTCGTAATTCTGCCGATTCTGCTGAGCCAGTGAAACGCCCTGTCGCACAAGCAACGCGTACAGTCGCTTCTGCACAAGTACCTGTAGATGAAGATGATGTGCCAGCGATTCAACGTCAGCACAATGAAGCAGCAGCTCCAGCTGCAGCAGCGGCGTCAGCATCCAATTCACGCCCTACGCCAATGAGTATTCAAGACTATTTGAAAAATCAGCAGCGTAAATAACATAAATTCAATGACTTAAATGTCTGTTGATTACAAAAGGTAGCTGATCAGCTACCTTTTTGTTTTTTATCAATGGCTAAATATGCTAACGTATAGCGGTTTTGTGAACTGATGATAGAAGACACATGTTGAAACAACGTACCCTGAAACGCATCGTGAAAGCGAGTGGCATCGGACTGCATAGTGGGCAAAAAGTGATGATAAACTTTGTGCCACATCATGCCGATGGGGGGATTGTGTTTCGTCGTATCGACTTAAATCCACCGATTGATATTCCAGCCGATGCTATGCTGATTCAAGAAGCATTCATGTGTTCTAACTTGGTGCAAGAAAATGCCAAGGTGGGCACAATTGAGCACATTATGAGTGCGATTGCTGGTTTAGGGATTGATAACCTGATCGTGGAAGTGTCGGCGTCTGAAGTGCCCATTATGGATGGGAGTGCCGGCCCGTTCATTTATTTGCTTATGCAAGGTGAACTACAAGAACAAAATGCACCTAAAAAATTCATAAAAATACGCAAACCTGTCGAAGCACTGATCGATGATAAACGTGCTGCCTTCCAACCGCATGATGGTTTCCAATTAAATTTTACGATTGATTTTGACCATCCTGCATTTAAGAAAGAATTTCAGTCGGCAACTATCGACTTTTCAACCGAAACTTTTGTTTATGAAGTCAGTGAAGCGCGGACTTTTGGCTTTATGAAAGATTTGGATTACCTCAAAGCCAATAATTTGGCTTTAGGGGCAAGTCTCGAAAATGCCATTGGCGTAGATGACAATGGTGTGGTCAATGAAGAAGGTTTACGCTTCTCAGATGAGTTTGTTCGTCACAAAATATTAGATGCCGTGGGTGATTTATATTTGCTCGGTCATCAAATTATTGCGAAATATGATGCCTATAAGTCGGGTCATGCATTAAATAATCAGTTATTACGCAATGTCAAAAGTGATCCAGACAGCTATGAAATTGTAACATTTGATGACATTAAAGATTGCCCAATTAGTTATGTGAATGTGACATAAGTCATTGTCTTATAATAGTGATGTTATATTGTATCATTTGCAAGTGTTAAGTCTGTCACATTCTGAATATTCAAATTTATCTGTTACAACTCGGTAGTTACTTTTTATTGCTTGCCAAACGCAGCATTGCTTGGCTAAGCTTAGGGTCGCTCACAAAGTCAGCAGCACTACGGAGTAAATCCTGAGTTTCTGTACTGAGGGTTCTTGAAATTTTTTCAGGGGAATGGGGCGTTGGAGACGGAGTTCTCAAACGAACTTGAATCTTGTGTAAATCCTTGAATTCGTATATTTGTGATAACTGTGCAATATATTGCTTTTGTAAATAGGCCAACTGACTTATCAGTGCCTGATTTTCTCCAGTTAATATAAGTACACCATTTATATAACAAACGACTTGCCATTGATCCGGTTGGGGCAATAGCGGTTGGACAATTTTCGTAAGCTTCTGCCATGCAGCAACTTGCGTTGAGAGAAACGAAAAGTTTCCTGTTTTTATGTGTTTTCTTGTTGGTTGAAAGACGTTGACAGGTTCTGACATACATATTTCCTACATGTTTATGTCTTAATCTTATGCGCTCCTTTTGGCTGATATCAAGGACGAAATCACACAAGGAACAAAAGAGAACAGTTTATAGAGGTTTTTTATGCATTTACGACGTATTTTATTGGCGTTTTCATTGGCTGCTTCGGCCGCTTCAGTCGCTTTTGCAGATTTAGTTGAATTAAATCAAGCAGATTCATCATCAGATCGTATTGAACAGTTAACTCGCACTTTGTCTCAAGGTGCTTACTCTGAAAGCAATGATATTGATATTCCAGCAGAAACTAAGTTGAATGTTAAAATTCGTGAAAAATCAATTGAGCTCAACAATGCGACAATCGCAAAAAAATACGGTTCAAGCAATTCCTCTAAAAACTATTCAGCAAGTTCAAATAATCCATATTCATGGTTAATTGCCCACCCACTTCCAGACATGAAGCGTGTAAGTTCAAACTATGGTGGTCGTACCATGGGTGGCCGTGCAGAAAATCATTCAGGTTTAGATCTTTCTGCGGCTAGTGGCACACCTATTTATGCAACGGGTCCAGGCATTGTAACAAAGTCAGGTTGGGGCACAGGTTATGGTCAATATGTTGAAATTAACCATGGTAATGGTTACCTGACACGTTATGCACATGCATCACGCTTAATAGCACGTGTAGGCGACCGTGTTGCTGCGGGTGAGCATATTGCTAACGTTGGTTGTACTGGTCGTTGTACTGGCCCACATTTACATTACGAAGTAGTGAAAGATGGTCAACGTAAAAACCCATCAACGTATTTAGCGATGTTGCCATAAGCACATATAACATCTATATACGAAGCCATTGTCTGAACCTCTACAGACAATGGCTTTTTTATTTATCGCTAATAACTATAAAATTATCATTTTAAAAAATATTGTCTGTATGAAAAATGGCGAAAATTGACCCAAAAATGTAAATTTGTGTAATTGTTAATCAATGAGTATTTAGTAAATAAATAACAGAGCTATTTCGTATTCATTTGTGGCGATAACTGAGCCTAGCCAAAATATGGTACTAATAGAGCCATATATTTAGCACATAGGATAGGTGAAGTATGGCGTTTTATGGCGATACAGATGCGCAAGAAACCCAAGAATGGCAGGACGCATTTGATTCAGTTTTACAGCACATGGGAACTGACCGCGCTGCATTTTTGCTTGAAAAACTCTATCAACAAGCGATTGCTAAGCACGTTCCCATTCAGCGACTAAATACTCCTTACTTAAATACCATTTCAGTTGAAGAACAACCGCCTATGCCGGGTGATTCGGATATGGAGCGCCGTATTCGTGCGCTGATCCGCTGGAATGCCTTAGCGATGGTACTGCGTGCCAATAAAACAGGTGATGACTTAGGTGGTCACTTGGCAAGTTTTGCATCATCTGCAACTTTATATGACGTGGGCTTTAACCACTTCTTCCGTGCCAATAGCGACAGCTTTGGCGGTGACATGATCTATTATCAAGGTCACTGTGCACCGGGTATCTATGCACGTTCGTTCTTAGAAGGTCGTTTGACTGAAGAACACTTAAATAATTTCCGTCGCGAAGTGGGGGGTAAAGGTTTGCCTTCATACCCACATCCATATTTGATGCCAGATTATTGGCAGTTCCCAACCGTATCGATGGGTCTAGGTCCAATCATGTCGATCTATCAAGCACACATTCAAAAGTACTTGATGAATCGTGGCCTGATCAAAGAAGAAAATCGTAAAGTTTGGGCTTACCTCGGTGATGGTGAAATGGATGAACCTGAAAGTACAGGTGCCATTTCACTTGCAGGTCGTGAAAAGCTCGACAATCTGATTTGGGTCGTGAACTGTAACTTACAGCGTCTTGATGGCCCAGTTCGTGGTAATGGTAAAATTATTCAAGAACTTGAATCATTGTTCCGTGGTGCAGGCTGGCGCGTAATTAAGGTGGTTTGGGGGCGTCATTGGGATCCGCTACTGGCAAAAGATGATTCAGGTGCCTTAAAAGCGGTGATGGAAGAAGCGGTCGATGGTGACTTCCAGCGTTATCAAGTGAAAGGTGGTGCGTATACGCGTGCACATTTCTTTGGTAAGTATCCTGAAGCTGAAGAGTTGGTGCGCAACTTAAGCGATGAAGATATTGATAACCTGAACCGTGGTGGTCATGACCCATTCAAAGTGTATGCGGCTTATGCCGAAGCGATGAAGGAAACAGGTCAGCCAACAGTTATCTTGGCAAAAACAGTCAAAGGTTATGGTTTGTCGGAAGAGATCGAAGCAGTCAATAAGACGCATCAAATCAAGAAAATGCAGCTTGAGTCGTTGAAATACGTGCGTAACCGTTTCAACTTGCCATTTACCGATGAACAGCTTGAAGAAGTGCCATTCTATCGTCCGAGTGAAAACTCGCCTGAATTGAAATACATGAAGGCGCGTCGTGAGGCATTGGGTGGTTATTTACCTGCACGTCGTAAAGAAAGTGAACAGCTGGCGATTCCTGAATTGTCTGTGTTTGATGCGGTACTCAAAGGCAGTGGCGGTAAAGAGCAATCGACGACCATGTTGATGGTACGTTTGATTTCATCATTATTGAAAGAAAAAGCCATTAAAGATCGTGTCGTACCAATTGTGCCAGATGAAGCGCGTACTTTCGGCTTGGAAGGTATGTTCCGTCAGTTAGGGATCTATGCTGCGCATGGTCAAAAATATACCCCTGAAGACCAAGAACAGTTGATGCATTACCGTGAAGCCAAAGATGGTCACATGTTACAAGAAGGGATTAACGAAGCGGGTGCGATGAGTGCTTGGGCTGCGTTAGGAACCAGTTATTCAACCAATAACTTGCCAATGATTCCGATGTATATGTACTACTCGATGTTCGGTTTCCAACGTATTGGTGATATTGCATGGGCGGCAGGTGATGCACAGGCGCAAGGTTTCTTGTTAGGTGCAACTGCGGGTCGTACAACACTGAATGGTGAAGGTTTACAGCACCAAGATGGTCATTCACATATCTTGGCAAATACGATTCCAAACTGTATCTCTTATGACCCATGTTTTGGTTATGAGCTAGCAGTGATCGTACATGATGGTTTAAAACGCATGTACGTGAACCAAGAGCGCGTGTTCTATTACTTAACAGTAATGAATGAAAACTACGAACATCCAGCTATTCCTGAAGGTGCTGAAGAAGGCATTAAACGTGGTATGTATCTCTTCGAAGAAGATGAGAAAGCAACGGTTCAGTTGATGGGTTCAGGTGTGATTCTGCGTGAAGTGATTAAAGCAGCGAAAATCCTTCGTGATGAATATCAAATTCATTCAAATGTGTGGAGCGTCACTAGCTTTAACGAATTAGCTCGTGATGGTATGGCGTGTGAAGAATACAACCGCCTACATCCATTGGCTGAAGATACGAAAGAAGCTTGGATCTCTCAATTACTTCGTGAAAAAGACGGTATTGTGGTATCGGCAACCGATCACATGCGTGCTTATAGCGAACAAATCCGTGCTTATCTTCCAGACAATCGTCCGTTCGTTGCATTAGGCACAGATGGTTATGGTCGTTCAGATACACGTGGCAACTTACGTAGCTATTTTGGTGTTGATGCCGCACATATTGTGGTAGCAACATTGAAAAAACTCGCGGATGAAGGCGAAGTTGATGCGCGTTTAGTCAAAGATGCCATCTCAAGCTTTGAACTAGATACTGACCGTCCAGTGGCATGGGCTCCGCAGGAAACGCCGGAACTGCATGCTGTGGCTGACTACAAAGAGGAGAACTAATCATGCGAATTACGACTCCTGATATTGGTGTAGATAAAGCAACGGTCGCTGAGATTTTAGTGAAAGTCGGCGACACCATTAGCGTTGATGACAGCATTGTGTTGTTAGAGTCTGACAAAGCCTCTGTTGAAGTGCCAAGCACTTCGGCAGGCGTGGTGAAAAGCATTGCAGTTAATCTAGGTGACAGTGTTGCTGAAGGTGCTGTGCTGATCGAGTTGGAAGCAGAAGGTCAAAGTACTGCTACCGCTGAGCCAGTACAAAATGCAACTGAAGACCAAGCAGCAGAACCAACTCCGGTTGTGGAAGCAGAACAAGCTGCAGCAGCACCTGTTGCAGCCAATGCTCCTCAGTCGCAAAGTGTCGATGTGCAAGTCCCTGATATTGGCGTAGAAAAAGCTACGGTAAGTGAGATTTTGGTCTCTGTTGGTGATGAGATTGATGTTGATCAAAGTATTATCGTGGTGGAATCAGATAAAGCGACAGTCGAAGTCCCAAGTACTGTATCAGGCCGTGTCGAATCGATCACGATCAGTGCTGGCGATGTAGTGAAAGAAGGTGTAGTGATTTTAACGGTGAAAACGGCGGCTTCATCTGCTGCGGTTGAATCGGCTGCTGTGCAAGAAACTGCACAGCCTGTTGCTGCACCTGTTGTTGCAGAAGCAACACCAGCGCCGTCTACGGCTACAGCGTCTGGACCTGTTGAAATTGCAGTGCCTGACTTAGGTGTTGATAAAGCAGCAGTGGCTGAAATTTTAGTCGCTGTGGGTGATGTGGTTGAAAAAGACCAAAGCATCATCGTGGTGGAATCAGACAAAGCAACGGTAGAAGTGCCAAGCTCTACAGCTGGTAAAATCACCGCGATTCATGTTCAGTTAGGGCAAAGTGTCTCTGAAGGCGTCGCTTTAGTGACGATTGAAGCTGAAGGTCAAGCTGTTGCAGCACCCGCGCCAGCAGCGAAACCTGCACCAGCTGTAGCACAGCCTGCGACAGTTGCACCTAAAGCTGAAAGCAAAGTTGAAGCAGCAGTACCGCAACCACAAGGCGCAGATAAGCTCACCAAAGAGCAAAATGCTGCCAATGCCAAAGTGTATGCAGGTCCGGCCGTTCGTAAGCTTGCACGTGAATTGGGTGTGGTTTTAGCAGAAGTCAAAGCATCTGGTCCGCATGAGCGTTTAATGAAAGAAGATTTATTCGCTTATGTGAAAACCCGTTTGACCACTCCGCAAGCTGCGCCAGCAGCGCAAGCTGTGGCACAGGTTTCAGGCTTGCCGAAATTGCCAAGTTTTGATGCTTTTGGTGGTGTCGAAGAGAAAGTTTTGACACGTTTACAACAAGTGTCGATTCCGCAATTGTCTTTAAACAACTTTATCCCGCAAGTGACGCAGTTCGATGCAGCGGATATTACTGATCTTGAAGCTTGGCGTAATGATTTAAAAGCTAACTTTAAGAAAGAAGGTATTGGCTTAACCATTATGGCTTTCATCATCAAAGCAGTGGCTTATTTGTTGAAAGAAGAGCGTGAATTTGCAGGTCATTTGTCTGATGATGGCAAGTCAGTATTGTTACGTAATGAAATCCATATGGGGATTGCCGTTGCCACGCCTGATGGTTTGACCGTGCCTGTACTGCGTAATCCAGATCAAAAATCGATTAAGCAGATTGCAATTGAGCTGGGTGAACTGAGTCAAAAAGCACGTGACAAAAAACTGTCGCCAAAAGATCTACAAGGTGCGAACTTTACCATTACCAGTCTGGGTTCAATTGGTGGCACGGCATTTACACCGTTGGTCAACTGGCCACAGGTGGCGATTTTGGGTATTTCACCTGCAACCATGCAGCCAGTATGGAATGGTGAAAGCTTTGATCCACGTTTGATGCTGCCGCTGTCATTGTCATACGATCACCGTGTAATTAATGGTGCGGACGCTGCACGTTTTGCCAATAAACTGACGAAGCTGCTCAAAGATATCCGAACTTTGTTGATCTAATCTGACCTGTTTAAGTTTCAAAATGAACCCTGCGTTGGCAGGGTTTTTTTATGGTGTCGTGGTGGTGGGCTGACGAAGCCAGTCAGGAAGCTCAATGGGTGAGGGGTAGAGCTTTAATGCTGAGTTTGCGTTGAGGTTATAGGTGAGTGGAAGCGTATGATGCGGGTGCGCTGTCGACCAAAGCTTATGTCGTAAATGTTCAAAGCGTTGGAAGTCTTTTAAAAATAAGCCCCAAAACTTTTCATAATGCTCAAGTTCTTGCACATGTTGATGCTGATATGCATGTGTTTGACCGTGTTGATGCTGAAAGTCATAGCCCATCAGCCAAATACGCTGCGGTTGAAAGAGATGTGCGAGTGAATAGGCTTGAAGGCCGCAATTATTACCATAAACAAAGTACGGTGAATGAAATAACTCCGCTTGCGTATCGATACGCACGGTTTTAAAGTTAATCACTTCATGTTCAGGATATGGACGGTTGTGACCTAAACCACATCCGCTAATGATGTCACCTTGAAAGAATGCACTAAGCATGGGTTGATACTGCAACCACCATGCATAGTCTGAATGATGGGCAATTTGAGCCTGAGGAAGTTGAAGAAAACTTTGATTACAGCAAATGATTAGCAGCTTTTTTGAGGGCTGAATGGTGGTTAAGTCGAAATTGAGCTGAGATGGACCACCTGCAATAATTAATACATCCTGCACATGTATATAGTGTTGAATAAATTCTTGAAATTTTTGATTATTGTATTGCATATCAAATTGAGTCATCGAAAATTAAAATTGCGAAAACATGCATTCCTCGCTAGAATAGCATTACTTCATTGGGGAGTAGCCGCTTTTTACGCAAAGTAAAAAGGTGATGGTCAACATATTTGTTCTAAAACGAGCATGGTCATCATAGCAAAGAACCAAATGAGCTCTTCGTAGCTTTCTTTTGTTGGCAAGACCTTTGATTTATCACTCTGCACATTGGCTAGCAGGAGGGATAAGTCATCGGTATATGTTATTGCTAGCCAGAGAAATGCACCATGTTAACCGCTTTCTTCATTTCCCTTGCTGTTGTTGCCCTGTCAGAAATGGGCGATAAAACACAACTACTTGCCTTACTGCTTGCTGCACGTTTTCGTAAACCCGTTCCGATCTTAATTGCAATTTTCCTCGCGACTGTGGTGAACCACGGGGTTTCTGCTGTGCTGGGTCAATGGATTACCACCGTTTTAAGCCCAATCGTTTTATTGTGGATCGTTTCTCTGGGCTTTATTGCCATGGCGGTGTGGATGTTGATCCCCGATCAATTGGATGATGAATCTGAAAGTATCAATAAGTGGCAAAAATATGGGGTTTTCGGCGCCACTTTCGTTTTGTTCTTCTTGGCTGAAATTGGAGATAAAACCCAAATTGCCACTGTTGCACTGGCTGCACGCTTTGACAGTATTGGCTGGGTGACTTTGGGGACGACATTAGGCATCATGTTGGTTAATGCGCCTGCGGTATTTATTGGCAACAAACTAGCAGAAAAACTACCGATTTCACTGATTCATAAAATTGGCGCCTTGGTATTCTTGGTGATTGGTTTGGCTGCGTTGGCACAACACTATTTATTTTAAATAATGATCTCACCATATTAAAAATACATGAAATCCTGAGTTAAAAACTCAGGATTATTTGCCAATAAATGAGACCCAATTCACTGATATTTCAGATAATATTGACTGAATATTTATTGTAAGTTTCCCTAAATAAATATATGTTATTCACCTATAGAATATATATTTTTTGATAAAAAATTTGGGGAATGGGAATGGCTTTCGAACGCACAACATCACAGGTACTTTATGATGATGGAAAGCATAAATGTATTAGCTTTACCAGCTTGGTAAAAGGCGAGGGCGTACAGGCGAACCAGTTCCTGATTTTGGATAATGAGCGCGCAGCGGTGCTCGATCCGGGTGGTGACTTGACCTATGTCCCACTGACTATGGAACTGAATAAATATACCCGTTTGACCAATCTTGACTATGTGATGGCCTCGCATCAGGACCCTGACATTATTACTTCGATGCCACGTTGGTTGGTTTATACCGACGCCAAAGTGGTGGCATCTAAACTGTGGGCGCGTTTCTTACCACATTTAAACTCTGCATTCATGAGTGACCGCATGAAAGGCAACTGGTTGGATCGTCTGATCGAACTGCCAGATCATGGGCAGGTGATTCCATTAGGCAACAGCCATTTGGTGGCTGTTCCTGCACACTTCCTACATTCGGTTGGTAACTTCCAATTTTATGACCCGATTGCCAAAATTTTATTCTCAGGGGATATGGGCGCATCTATGGTGGATGATGCCTCTAAACCTTTAGAAAATTTTGCCGCTCATATTCCTAAAATGAAAGGCTTCCATCAGCGCTATATGTGTTCAAACAAAGTGATCCGTCTGTGGGTCAACATGGTACGGACGATGGATGTGGAAATGATCGTACCGCAGCACGGCACGCCATTTATTGGTAAAGAACAGATCAACCAATTCTTAGATTGGATCGAAACCTTACAATGTGGTGTCGATTTAATGGATGAGACAGTTTTTACTTGCCCAGTATAATGACTTGAAAATTTCAAAAAATAATTGAGTTTGCAGATAACATTTTTTAATATTTTTCGTCCATAAAATAAGCTTTTAGATGACGAGAATAGATAAAAATGTTGTCTCAAATACCGACTCAGGATGCATGTTTAACCTGTGGAGCATGTTGTGCCCACTATCGCGTTTCTTTTTATTGGGCAGAAGGGCTAAATATGCCTGAACATTATACGGAACCTGTGACATCGGTGTATTCATGTATGGTGGGTACGAATCAGGCAAATCCACGTTGTATTGCTTTGGGTGGAGAAGTAGGCAAACAGGTGAGTTGTAACATGTATGAGGCACGTAGTTCATCTTGTAAAGAAGTTCAAATCGCCGATGAGCAATGTAATAAAGCACGCATCGCGCATCAAATGATTCCATTGATCAGTATTCCACTGCATGACGCTGAAAATGACGAAGATTTCGATCAAGTCAGTTAAGGCTTTATTTCCAGAATAAATTTATTGAAATCTAAGAGGTAGAATCTTCGGATTCTGCCTATATTGCACTGGATGCTGACCAACCCCCAGAGTATTCTTGCTGAAAACAGCATATTCGATGGTTAATATTAAAAACTCCGTAAAGAATTGCCGCAATTAAAATGAAAATTGAACGGAAATTTGTATATAATGGCTCACGGAAATTACCAGCGAGACTGTTATGTTGACCATCGTTCAAGAAGCCCTAACCTTTGATGATGTCTTATTACTCCCTGCCTATTCTACTGTTCTCCCAAAAGATGTCTCTCTTAAGACACGTTTCACACGTGGCATCAATTTGAATATTCCACTTGTTTCTGCTGCAATGGATACTGTGACTGAATCACGTATGGCGATTGCAATGGCGCAAAATGGTGGTATCGGTATCCTGCATAAAAACATGGATATTGCTGCACAAGCTGCAGAAGTTCGCCGCGTGAAAAAATTTGAAGCAGGTATGGTGAAAGACCCAATTACCGTTACACCAGAAACGACTGTACGTGAGCTGATTGCTTTAACTCAAGCAAATAACATCAGCGGTGTACCAGTGGTGAAAGACGGTCAAGTGGTGGGTATTGTTACTGGTCGTGACACTCGTTTTGAAACCAATCTTGAGCAACCTGTTAGTAACATCATGACAGGCCATGATCGTTTGGTGACTGTTCGTGAAAACGAATCAAAAGAAAACATCCAAGCATTACTTCAAAAACACCGTATTGAAAAAGTCCTTGTTGTAAATGACAACAACGAACTGAAAGGTTTAATCACGGTTACTGATTTCCGTAAAGCTGAAAACTATCCAAACAGTTGCAAAGATGACTTAGGTCGTTTACGCGTTGGTGCTGCAGTTGGTACAGGTGCAGAAACACCAAGCCGTGTAGAAGCATTGGTGGAAGCGGGTGTTGATGCGATTGTTGTTGATACAGCACATGGTCACTCTGCAGGTGTAATTGAACGTGTACGTTGGGTAAAAGCCAACTATCCACAAGTTCAAGTGATTGGCGGTAACATCGCGACTGGTGATGCAGCACTTGCATTATTAGATGCTGGCGCAGATGCAGTGAAAGTGGGTATTGGCCCGGGTTCAATCTGTACTACACGTATTGTGGCTGGTATTGGTATGCCGCAAATCTCTGCGATTGACAGCGTTGCCAATGCACTAAAAGATCAAATTCCATTGATCGCAGACGGTGGTATCCGTTTCTCTGGTGATATGGCAAAAGCGATTGGTGCAGGCGCGAGTACCATCATGGTAGGTTCATTGATGGCGGGTACAGAAGAAGCACCGGGCGAAGTTGAATTCTTCCAAGGTCGTTACTACAAAGCCTATCGTGGTATGGGTTCATTGGGTGCGATGGCAGGTGCAACAGGTTCTGCTGACCGTTATTTCCAAGACTCAAAAGCAGGCGCTGAAAAACTTGTACCAGAAGGTATTGAGGGTCGCGTACCTTACAAAGGCCCAATGGGTAACATCGTTCATCAAATGATGGGTGGTTTACGTTCATCTATGGGTTATACCGGTTCTGCGGTGATCGATGACTTACGTAAAAATGCACAGTTTGTCAAAATTACTGCGGCAGGTATGTCTGAATCTCACGTACATGACGTGACTATTACTAAAGAAGCACCAAACTACCGTGTTGGTTGATATTTAGTAGCTTTTAGCCGAAAAGGCCGTCATTAATATGACGGCCTTTTTGTTTTTGGTGTAAAGTATTTGCAGTAAAAAGTGATGATTAAGATCACCATTAAGAAGTGAGTACAACATGAGTTATTTTGGTACAGATGGCATTCGTGGCAAATTCGGTGAATTGCCTATTACCCCTGAATTTGCATTAAAACTAGGATTTGCCGCAGGTAAAGTATTAAAACAATACAGTAAAAAAGCAAAGCCCATCGTTGTACTAGGTAAAGATACCCGATTATCGGGCTATATTTTAGAGTCAGCATTACAAGCCGGTTTAAACGCAGCAGGTGTTTATGTTCACTTGTTGGGTCCATTACCTACACCCGCAATTGCCCATTTAACCCGTGCATTACATGCCAGCTTAGGCATCGTGATCTCGGCGTCGCATAATCCGTATTTTGACAATGGTATTAAGTTTTTCTCGAGCGAAGGTAAAAAATTGCCGGATGAAATTCAAGAAGCCATTAACAAAGAACTTGAAAATGACTTGGTGATCGAAGACCCTGCAAACTTAGGTAAAAGTGTGCGTGTAAAAGATGCCAATGGTCGTTATATCGAGTTTTGTAAATCAACCTTCCCGTACCATTTTGACCTGACAGGCTTAAAAATTGTGGTGGACTGTGCCAATGGTGCAGCCTATAGCGTCGGCCCTTCGGTGTATCGTGAACTCGGTGCAAAAGTGATTGCGCTGTTTAACGAACCGGATGGTTTAAACATCAATAAAGACTGTGGTTCGACACATCCTGAGTTTTTACAAAAAGCAGTGGTTGAACATCAGGCAGATTTAGGGATCGCTTTTGATGGTGATGCCGACCGCGTGATTATGGTCGATAAAAACGGTCAGCAAATTACTGGTGACCATATTCTTTATATTTTAGCCACTCAAGCGAGTCAAAAACCTGCGGGTATCGTGGGTACCGTAATGAGCAATATGGCGCTTGAAATTGCTTTAGATCAAGCCAAAGTGCCGTTGCTTCGTGCCAAAGTTGGTGACCGCTATGTTCTACAAGGCCTAGAAGAAAAGGGTTGGGTAACGGGCGGTGAGCCATCAGGTCATATCTTGACTTTGGACAAGAGCACCACAGGTGATGCGATCATTGCTTCACTTCAGGTGTTAACGGTAATGGTTGAGCAAGGTAAAGCCTTACATGAATTGGTGGAAGGTTTTGAGTTATTACCTAACGTTCTGGTAAATGTTCGCTTGGCTGCGATGTTTGATCCCTACGCTGTACCTGCACTGGTGAGCGAGTTTGAAAAAGCTGAAGTTCAGCTTAAAGGGCGTGGTCGCATCTTGATTCGTAAATCAGGCACAGAACCGGTCATTCGTGTCATGGTTGAAGGTAATGACCTTGAAGAAGTCACCGCTTTGGCAAATCATTTGGCTGATGCTGTTCGTGCCAATGCAGCTTAAATCAAGAGGGGAAATTGCATGAATGATGTGATTAAGGACTTAAGTGAACTGCGTTTAACTTATCAAAAAGGTGAGTTGCATGAAGATCAGGTGAACCGTGATCCACATGAGCAGTTTTTATTATGGTTTAACCATGCCTTAGCAGCACAACTGCATGAACCCTATGCTATGTCTTTGGCTACGGCAAATGCCCAAGGTCGTCCGCACGTGCGGACGGTCTTGTTGCGCGGTGCGACCCATGCAGGTTATGACTTCTACACCAACTATGGCAGTCAAAAAGGCAATGATCTGCTCGATAATCCTTATGCAGAATTATTGTTTTATTGGCAAGAGCAGGAACGTCAAATTCGGGTCAGTGGTCGTGTGGAAAAGATTTCTCTTGAAGAATCGACGGATTATTACCATAAACGACCGCGTGACAGCCAAATCGCAGCACACATTAGCACTCCACAAAGTGGTGTTATCGCCAGTCGTGAAGAATTACAACTGCGGTTCCAAAATTTGCATGATCAAGTGGAAAGCAAAGACGTATTGGCGAAACCTGAGTTTTGGGGTGGCTATCGTTTAGTTCCGGATTATTATGAATTTTGGCAAGGCCGTCCGAATCGTTTACATGACCGCTTGAGTTATGAACAACAGGATGGTCAATGGGTTCTACAGCGACTGATGCCATAAATGTCTAAACTTTTAATTCAACAAAGACCCTATTTGACGCGCCCTGAAGGTATTCAGGGCGTTGCGCCGTTTATTGCGGATTTATTGGCACGTCGCGGGGTTTCTTCCGCGCAAGAACTGGAATTGAAGCTTAAGCATTTACATGCCCCGACCTTAAAAGGCATGCAGCAAGCCATAGAGTTGATCGACCAAGCCATTGATGCACAGCAAAAAATTGTCATTGTGGGCGACTATGATGCCGATGGTGCAACCAGTACTGCATTGATGGTCTTGGCACTGCGTGACATGGGCGCGGATGTTGAATATCTGGTTCCAGACCGTTTTAAGTATGGTTATGGCCTGACACCCGCCATTGCCGATTTAGCCTTCGTGAGTTTTACCCCAGATGTGCTGATTACAGTCGATAATGGTATTTCGAGCCATGCTGGTGTAGCACAGGCACAGGCGCATGGTATGCAGGTGATCATTACAGACCATCACCTGACTACGAAGGAAACACCACAAGCAGAAGCGGTGGTGAATCCGAATCAGTTGGGATGTGAATTTCCAAGTAAAGCCTTGGCTGGCGTAGGTGTTGCATTTTATGTGTTGGCCAATTTGGCCAGTATGCGTAAAAAAAATGCTAAATCCACAGCCAACCTCAGCCAATATTTGGACTTGGTGGCTTTAGGCACTTATGCCGATGTTGCAAGTCTAGATCTGAATAATCGGATTTTGATCGATGCTGGTTTGAAGCGGATTCAGCAAGGACTATGTCGTCCAGGGATCAGTGCATTATTGGATATCGCTGGTCGTGATCCTGCACAGTTAAAAGCACAGGACTTGGGCTTTGTGGTCGGCCCGCGACTCAATGCCGCTGGGCGTATGGAGACCATGGATATTGGGATTGAGTGTCTGATTGCGGCGGATTTAAGTACGGCTTATCCGATTGCGCAGCAGTTGAATCAACTCAATATTGAAAGACGCCAAGTCGAAGGGCAGATTAAACAGGAAGCTCTGGCTGAGTTAGAACATATTCAGCTTGATCAGGATAATCTACCTGCAGCCTTGATCATGTTTGAACAGCATTGGCATCAAGGGGTGATTGGGATTGTTGCAGGGCGTTTAAAAGAACAATTCCATAGACCTGCAATCGTCTTTGCCGCAGATGAAGATGGCGTACATATTAAAGGTTCTGCGCGTTCGATTGAAGGTATTCATATTCGAGACAGTATTGAGCGTATTGCTGAATTACATCCGCATTTGGTGAGTCATTTTGGTGGGCATGCTGCCGCGGCAGGACTAACCATTCAAAAGCAGCATTTTTCTGAATTTAAAACTGCCTTTGAGGCACTGATCGCTGCGCAAGATGAAAGTTTATTTCAGGCGACTATTTGGACAGATGGTGAATTGCCTGATTCAGCCATTAATGTCGAAACTGTCGATCTTCTGCAAAATTTAAGTCCATGGGGACAAAAATTTCCTGCACCGGTCTATGAAGGTCTATTTAAAATTTTAGATTATCGTTGGTTGAAAGATGTGCATCTGAAATTAAAACTTGCTTTAGATAATGGCTTAATGGTGGACGCAATTGCATTTAATGCGGCAGAAAAGTATGAATTTAATCCTATGCAAGATCAAATCCGCTTGGTCTACGAACTCGATAAAAATGAATTTAGAGGAAATGTCAGTGTTCAATTGAGAGTTCTACACTTGGCTCAATAAATTCTATTTTTACAGGCAAATAAAAAACCGCTCAGAAGAGCGGTTTTTTATGGTTTTGAATTCAATGGATTAGAAGCGGTATTTCGCTGCTACACCAAATGAATTGTAGTCATTGTTGCCAACTTCACCGAAACCAACACGACCTTCAAGGCTTACTTGTTGGTTGAAGAATTTACGTGCATTGATCCCTACTTCGTTACGATCAGTGACATCGTTGTTGTAGTAGTCAGCACCAACACTGAATGTTTTGTCGATGAAGTAATCCGCTGCTAGATTGAATTCATCTAGATCACCGAATGCTGCACCCGCTTCAAGGTTGATGTCTTTACCATTGCTTAAAGTTGTTACGTATTTAGCACGTAAAGTTGGATCTACGCCATCATCTTCATCGTTATCCCAACCTTTCACACCAGCTGCAACTAAGAAGCCTGGTGCAGGAAGATAACCGACTTCAGCGCCGTAGTAAGTTGTATCGTTGTCTACTGTGCCGAATGGAGTGTCAACTTCGACATTATTACGGCTTACATCACCAGATACATAGAAATCTGAGTTTGGTACAAAGTATTCGATACCAACGCCATAAGTATTGTCGTCAACATCGCCACGGTCAGCGAAAGTTGCATGTGCATTTACATTACTTGCACGGTTTAAGAATGCAGCTTCTGCAAGAGGAGCGTTACGCGTTTGAACAGGGTTGAAGTAATAAGTACCGTTTACACCAAATTCACTGCCAGAGCTTCCATTATCTGGGTCGATGTAACCAGCTGAAGCGCCTACTTCTGCTTGATAAGCATGAGCTGTACCTGTAATAGCAAGTGCAGAAAGAAGTGCTGAAGCAATTGCGAGTTTTTTCATGGAAACTACCCCTCTAAATTGTTTGGCTAAATTTAATACATTTTTTGTTACAAGTTTTAGTCTAGAGAATTTTTAAAGATGGTCAATCGCTGCAAAGTTGCAGAACTGTGTATTCGGTAATTTTATGTAATTTCAATTACTTAAGATGTTGAAAAATATATAATTATTATTAATGTTTTGTTTTATTAAAACTGTGTAGATATTATGAATTTGTAGATTATTTGGTCAATAACTCGACTTTTTTTAAAGTAAATATTACATCCAAAAGAAAAAAGCACCTCAATTTTGAGGTGCTTTTTTATGCACATTCCTAATTCAAACGAAATTAGAAACGGAAAGTTGCATTGATGTTGAACGCTTGAACGTCGTCACCAAAACCAACTTGACCACCGATTGCTAGGTTCGGGTTAAGGAAGTATTTTGAACGGATAGCGAAGTAATCCGTGTCTTCATCACCATCATCTTCGATGTTGTAAGATGCACCAATGCTAAAAGCTTGGTCGAAGTAGTAGTCTGCACCAATCGTAACAGAATCTAAATCACCAAAAGCACCATCTGCTTCTAGGTTGATGTATTGACCATTATTAAGAGGAGCAACATATTTTGCTTTTACAGCAAAACGGTTATCGTCATCACCATCTTCAACTTTAACGCCGTCAACACCAGCAGCTAAAAGTAAATTAGAAACAGGTAAGAAGCCAACCAATGCACGATAAGTCGTTACATCATAGTCGTCTTTATCAGAACCTGACCAACTTGGGAATTTATAGTTTTCTTTGTACTTAACTCGAGAAGTACCAATTTCACCATTTACATAAAATTGTTGATAGTAGTATTCGATACCAGCCGAAATTGAATGTACATCTTGTTCATCAGTTTCAGTACCAAGTTCAACGCCATCAAAAATTGCGTAATCAACGCTTTCTTTACGATTAAAAGCATATTGAGCATAGACGTTGCTATTATGCCCAAGGAATGCGGCTTCATTTAACGGACCATTACCAGTTTTTACTGACTCAAAGTACAATGTACCTTTTACATCAACAGAATGATCTGAATCTGTATAGTCATCATCCCAATCAGTATATGTATAGCCACCATCAATTTGCGCATCATAAGCAAAAGTTGATGAAGTGATAACAGCTAATCCTAGTGCAAGTAATGTCTTTTTCATAAAACCCTCGAAACATTATTGTTGTAAAAAAAATGTAATAAATAGTAATGCGAGCGTATTGTTCATATTATGTGCATTGAAGTCAATGATTTGGATGCTCAATCTGGCTGAAACTGTGCAAATTCTCTGTGATATAATAGGCGGCTATTTAAGCCAAATTTTTTGATTGAGAGTAATTCACGTGGAAATTAATCCGTATCTATTACAGCTAAAAGACTTAAACGACCGTGGTCAAACATTACGGGGGTATCTTTGACTACGATCTGAAAAAAGAGCGTTTAGAAGAGGTTCTACGTGAGCTGGAAGACCCAGCAATTTGGAATGATCAAAGCCGTGCGCAAGCAATGGCAAAAGAAAAAGGTGAACTCGAAAACGTCATTAACGTGCTCGAAGGGCTTTCAACTCAACTAGAAGATGCCCAAGCGATGTTGGATCTTGCGGTTGAAGCAGAAGAAGAAAGCTTACTCGCAGATGTACAAGCAGAGTTAACTTCAGCGGAAGCAGAACTTGCGAAATTAGAATTCCGTCGTATGTTCAGTAATCCGATGGACCCGAACCCATGCTATGTCGAAATTCAAGCAGGTTCAGGTGGTACTGAAGCACAGGACTGGGCATCGATGTTACTGCGTATGTATCTACGTTGGATTGAACGTCATGGCTTTAAAGCAGAAGTGATGGAAGAGTCTGATGGTGATGTGGCAGGGATCAAGTCTGCAACGATCCGTGTAGAAGGTGAGTATGCATATGGTTGGTTACGTACAGAATCTGGTGTACACCGTTTAGTCCGTAAGTCACCTTTTGACTCGGGTAATCGTCGCCATACTTCATTCTCAGCGGTTTTTGTATCGCCTGAAATTGATGACAATATTGAAATTGAAATCAATCCTGCTGATGTTCGTACTGATACCTATCGTGCATCTGGTGCGGGTGGTCAGCACATTAACAAAACAGACTCTGCGGTACGTTTAACTCACGCTCCAACAGGGATTGTGGTGGCATGTCAGAACCAACGTTCACAGCACGCCAACCGTGACCATGCATGGAAACAGTTACGTGCAAAATTGTACGAACTTGAAATGCAAAAACGTAATGATGCGGCACAAGCGTTGGAAGACACCAAGTCAGATATCGGTTGGGGCAGCCAAATTCGTTCATACGTTTTAGATGACTCGCGTATTAAAGACTTACGTACCAGTGTAGAAAGTTCAAACACCGGTGCAGTGCTTGATGGCGATTTAGATAAGTTTATTGAAGCCAGCCTCAAACAAGGTTTGTAATTTAAATTTATATAGAAAACAAAGTTCTATCTGTTTTTGATTAATATATCTATAAAAATCGATATAAAAATCGAAAAAATACGATATAGTGTATTCAAGATGCTGAATAGAACTTTGTTGTCCAAATTTTTATTTAATTAAACCCGTTTAAATTATGGATATTGATTTAATTTTTAAAGCACTTGCCAATCCGACTCGACGTCAAATCTTGGAATGGTTGAAAACACCTGAACAGTTTTTGTCAGAAGAACAATGTGGCGGCTTTAATCGTGGTGTATGCGCTGGCAATATCGAAAAACTCGGTAATGTTTCGCAGTCTACGATGTCTAATCATTTGTCTGTGTTACAACAGGCGGGCTTAATTCAAGCCGAGAAATATGGTCAATGGTCGTATTTTTCGCGCAATGAAGAACTCATTCAGCAATATATTGATTATCTGCAGAACTCACTTTAAATCATTTTTCGCATTTGAAGTGTCAGGCGAGACATATATGGCTGAACTTAATACTCCTCTCATTTTGGGTGATTTACACCTCAAAAATCGCGTTGTAATGGCGCCACTAACCCGTAGTCGTGCAACCATTGACCGTGTTCCAACGCCGATGATGGCTGAATATTATGCACAGCGTGCAAGTGCTGGATTAATCATTTCAGAAGCAACAGTCATTTCAGAAGCAGCTAATGGCTATTTGCAGACGCCGGGTTTATTTACCGATGCTCAAGTTCAGGGCTGGAAATTGGTGACCCAAGCCGTACATGAACAGCAAGGTTTAATTGTGGCACAATTGTGGCATGTCGGACGTGTCTCACATCCCGATCTTTTGAATGGTGATACACCAGTTTCTGCCAGTGCGGTACAACAGGCGGGTTATGTCAGTCTGCTTCGCCCAAAACGTGAATATGTCGTGCCACGTCCATTAGAGATTGCAGAAATCAAAAGCATTGTAGAACAATACAAACAGTCTGCGATCAAAGCCAAAGAAGCGGGGTTTGATGGTGTGGAATTGCATGCGGCCAATGGTTATTTGATCGATCAATTCCTACAAAGCAAAACCAACCTACGTGAAGATGAGTATGGTGGTTCTGTAGAAAACCGCGCACGTTTATTGCTTGAAGTGGTGGATGCGCTGATTGACGTGTGGGGGGCAGGTCGTGTAGGTGTGCATCTTGCGCCGCGTGGTGATGAACACGACATGGGCGATCATGATCCACGTGAAACCTTTGGCTATGCCTTAGAGCAGTTGGGGCAGAGGAAGATTGCATTTTTCTTTACCCGTGAATATCTGGCGGATGACAGTATTAGTGATTATCTGAAACAGCGCTCAAATGGTGTGCCATATATTGCCAATATGCGTTTAAGCCGTGAAGATGCTGTAGATTTATTAGCCTCAGGTAAAGCCGATGCGGTGTCTTTTGGTAAAGCCTATATTGCCAATCCAGATTTGTTTGAACGTTTAATGGCGAATGCTGCATTGAATGAATTGCAGTTGGAAAACATGATTGGAACAGATGTTGCCGAAGGCTATATTGATTATCCAAGCATGAAAAATAAATTTGGTTCAGGTCGTTCAACCTATTAATCGACACTTGAATACGCATTATCCATTAACATGTGGATAATGCTCTGATATATTCTGCCGATTCAAACCGTTTTTGAGCGTAATAATTTGACTACTCCTTTTTGGTATAACGCAGCTTTGGCGCTGATTAAGCCGCTATATCAATGGCGCATCAAAAAACGTGCTGAAGATTTCCAACTATATCAGCAAGAGTGTCTTGAGCGCTTTGGGCCATTTCAGCCAGTTAAAAACCGTAATGCAATTTGGTTTCATGTGGTTTCCGTCGGAGAAACTAACGCTGCGCAGCCGCTGATTGAACATTATCTCAAAGTAGGTCATCCGGTCTTAGTTACCAATACCACCAAAACCGGACAAGCGCGTGCGAAACAATTATTTTTAAAAGCACCGTATGAATCGCTATTTCAGGCCGTGTATCTGCCAGCAGATCAAAAAAAATTAGTCCGTCGTTTTATCGAAAAATATCAACCGAAAATGTTGGCTCTGGTCGAAACTGAACTCTGGCCAAATTTGATGATTGAAGCCGATCAGGCCAACGTTCCGTGTTTATTGATTAATGCCAGATTATCTGAAAAATCGGCGAAGGGTTATGGCAAAGTCCCGAGTTTGACGCAGCCGATGCTAAAGAGTTTGAAACAATTGTTGGCGCAAGATCAGGCAACTTTAGCACGATTTATTGAGTTGGGTGCAAACCCCCATACCAGTCAAGTCGTCGGTAGTATCAAGTTTGATATTCATGCGCCTGATAGCTTTGTACAACAAGCAGCGCAGTTGCGTCAAGATTGGGCTTTGCAAGAGCGTAAAATCATCACCATTGCCAGTACGCATGCGCCCGAGGAACAAAAACTACTCGCAGCGCTGCAGCCAATTTTGCAACAACAGCCTGAGCTGTTATGTATCGTCGTACCACGGCATCCTGAACGCTTTGATGAAGTTTTTGTAGAAGCGCAGAAACTGAATTTACGCACACAGCGCCGCAGCCTTAATCAGACCATTTTGCCTGATACACAAGTGTATTTAGCAGACAGTATGGGTGAGTTATGGCTTTGGCTGGCAATGAGTCAGGCCTGCTTTGTCGGCGGGTCTTTAAATGAACCGGGCGGTGGACATAATATTTTGGAGCCCATCGCGTTAAATGTGCCGACAGTTTTGGGTAAGAATTATTTTAATTTCCAGACCATTGTGGATGAGTTCGTTGCTGCTCAAGGCGTGAGAGTAGTGCAAGATGCAGAACAGGCTGCTCAGGTGTTGTTTGAGTTAATCGAAGATAAGCTTCAAGCTCAGTGTTTGAATGCTGCAGCGCAGCAGATTATGCAAAAGAATACAGGGTCATTGGCTCAACATATTCAAGTGATTGATCAGTACCTTTAAGTTTTAATTTTGCGATACATTAATTTTTATTAGGCAAGTTTTATCACGGCCTTATTTTATGGTGATCGTTGAACATCCTATTCGTAGGCATAATCTACTTTTAAAGGATTAAAAGTAGCAAAAATCCTCTGTACGCTGAAGGTACTTCCTGTACCTCAGCGCACAGGCGACATCCATGTCGCCTGTCCTCAATGACATATGCTTTGCGTGAATTGATATGGTTATTTATGAACATCGTCTTGCTTGATCCTCGTCAAACTGAATCTGAACTTTGGAGTATTAGCGCCAAACGTCAAATTGAGCATTTAAAAACCCATGTCGATGTACAAGTGGGCGATACACTCAAAGTCGGGATTCGGGAAGGAAAGCGTTATTTAACCCAAATCATCAGTATCAGTGATGAGCGCATTCAACTTAAACCCTTACAAGAAGAAGAAGTACCTGCAAAGCATCCGGTGACTTTAATTGTGGCAATGCCTCGTCCGAAAGTGTTGCGCCGTCTGATCATGGATGCCGTCACCTTAGGTGTAGAAAAAATCATTTTGCTGCACAGTTATCGCGTGGATAAAAGCTATTGGCAGACACCATTTTTACAGCAGCTCGATCACTATGTGACGTTGGGTTTGGAGCAGGCAGGTGACACCATTGCGCCCAAAATTGAACTGTATAAACGTTTTAAACCCTTTGTGGAGGATGTTTTGCCGAGCATGATTTCATCGGACTATCCCGCTTATGTGGCGCACCCTTATGTCGAAGATGTGATGCCTGCAGGGATTCAACATGGATGTACGATCATCATTGGACCTGAAGGTGGATTTATCCCTTATGAGGTCGATTTACTCATAAAAAACGGTTGCCAAGCAGTCAGCTTAGGCAACCGAATTATCCGTACAGAAACTGTGATTCCGTACGTTTTAGGGCGATTATTTAGCTGTTGAAGCTTCTGTCTCAGCTTGATCACCACGGTAAACTTTAACTTCCTGTACAGGGTAAGGAATTGAAATACCATTTTGATTGAATGCTTGGATAACGTGTTCTTGCACTTCACTGATTGAGTTTGCAGTGGTGGTTTCAGTGGTATCTACCCACCAACGGACATTCAGATTGACCGAGAAATCAGCCAAAGCATTCACGTTTACGGTAAATGCAGGCTGGCTCAAGATGGTTGGGTCTTTGTCCAAAATAGCCAAAACAATATTTTTAGCTTTCTGAATGTCATCTTCATAACCAATCCCCACCACAAATTCACAACGACGACGCTGATAAGCGGTATTCACCGTTACCGCACTGGTGTAAACCGTCGCGTTTGGAATCACGATACGACGACCATCTGGAGAACGTAGGAAGGTTGCACGGATCTGAATATCTTCAACCGTACCTTCCATGCCTGACACAATAATGTCGTCACCGATTTTGAAAGGTTCACCGAGGAGAATCAAAATACCCGACAGTAAGTTCTGGAAAATATCTTTAAACGCGAAACCGATTGCGACCGAACCAATCCCCAATGCACTCATGAGCTGACCCGGTGTGAAACCAGGGATCGCAATGACCATTGCAATTAGGAAACCGAAGAACATAATGGCTGAGCTACCCACACGGTTCAGGACCAAAACTAGATTTTGTTTTGAGTAAGAACGGTCAGTGAGCGCTTTACGAACAAAGAATCTAAAGAGCTTAGACAGTAGATAGAAGATCGTAAAAACAATTAATGCGATACAAATATATGGCAGGCGTTCCCAAAATCCATCGACAAATTTATCGATCGTTGAGTATGCGTCATTATATTTAGAGGTATGTTCCAGCACGGTTTGTGCGGTTTTTTCTGTTGCCTCTTGCAAAAGTTGAGTCGTGCCTTGAGTGACATCACTCAGGGCATTTTCTTTTTCAGCCACGAGTTTTCCAAATGTTCCGGTTTTTCGCTATTTTGCCTGAAATTAGTGGCGAAAATAACCCTCATTTACAGGCTTGCGAACAGATGTATCAAAATTCAGACAGGCTCAGATTCGGTCAGTGGCTTAGAAATATTCAGTGCCTTGTTGAATGATTTCTGTCGGCGATTCAATTTCACCGCTACCCATCATATACGAGGTGATGCTACCTGTAGCCAAGAGCGACAAGACACTGATTAAAATCATCAACCATGCCAGAATTTTTTCCCAAACTGCAGCAGGGCGTGGCGCGCCGTATTGATTTACGGTCGGTGTACCTGAGGCTAATAATAAATATAGGATAAAGAACAGATTGATCACGGGGATAAATAAAAGCAGTAGCAACCAACCGGCTTTATTGAGGTCATGCAGTCGACGGACGACAAAGACACAATAGAAATAGATATAGAGAATAATAATTGCCAAATAGGCGAGGCCAGATACCCCGGTGAATATGCCAACAAATTGCTCATTTAACGCCATGGTATTGATGTTAAAAATACCCACGGCAAGGCTTAAAGCGATTATGGCAAAAAAGCTGATGATATTGAGAAAGCCATACCAACCAATCATGCTCAGTCGACCAAAACGTCCATCAGGTTTCAGGGGATTATCCGATGTAGTGGTCGTCTGACGGGAAAAGAAAGAAGAGTCATTGGTGTTCATGATCGGATCAACTCAACGTATATGAAAGAATGAAAAAGCGGAGTGCTGAGTAAAATTACCTTTGCAGTATAGGTTTAATTGAACTGGTCAGATACTGAATTAAAACATGTTTTTGTTGAAATTTTGGTTATAGATGTGCTTTAAATGGGAAAGAATAATACGACCAAAGCATGATTGCTGCGATTAAAAATTAATCGTCATACTGCTGTGATGCAGGAATTATAAAAGTAGAAATGTGGCATGGCATCTCGTGATGAGATGAATCAGATCAAGGAAAATACAATATGAAAGAGATCTATCCAGTACCTGACAGTTTCAAAAAAACCGCACGCATCAACGAGTCGGAGTACTTTGAGCGTTATCAAAAATCGATTGAACAACCAGATGAGTTTTGGGCGGAGCAAGCGCAAAAGATCGATTGGATCAAACCGTTTACCCAAGTTAAAAATACAAATTTTAAGCAAGATGATTTTAAGATCGAGTGGTTTGCTGATGGTGAACTGAATGTCAGTGCCAACTGTCTCGATCGACATTTAAAAGAACATCCACATAAACCGGCCATTATTTGGGAAGGTGATCATCCTTCACGGCATAAAATCATTTCTTTTGAAGAACTGCATGATGAAACTTGCCGTTTTGCCAATGTGCTGAAAAAACATGGCGTGGGCAAAGGCGACCGTGTGGTGCTGTATATGCCAATGGTGCCCGAAGCGGCTATTGCTATGTTGGCCTGTACCCGAATTGGAGCAGTACACTGCGTGGTTTTTGGCGGGTTCTCACCAGACTCATTGGCAAGTCGTATCGATGATAGTCAGGCGAAAGTCGTGATTACTGCGGATTGTGGGATGCGTGGTGGTAAGCCCATTCCACTCAAAGAAAATGTCGATCTTGCACTCGACATTGAAGGCACATCTTCGGTTCAAAATGTCATTGTGGTGCACCGTACAGGTAACCCGATTGAAATGAAGCCTGAGCGTGACCTGTGGTATCACATGGAAATCATGTCGGTCAATGATCTCTGCCCACCTGAACCCATGAATGCCGAGGACCCGCTATTTATTTTGTATACATCAGGTTCAACAGGAAAACCGAAAGGTGTATTGCATACCACAGGCGGCTATTTAACCTATGTGAATTGTACCTTCCGTGAAGTTTTTGACCTTAAACAAGATGATGTGTTTTGGTGTACTGCCGATGTTGGTTGGATTACGGGACACTCTTATGTGTTGTATGGGCCATTGTCGAATGGCACCACGACCGTGATGTTTGAAGGTGTACCACAATATCCAAGTTGGGCTCGGACCGGACATATTGTCGATAAACACAACGTCACTATTTTATATACGGCACCGACTGCAATTCGCGCCATGATGCGAGAAGGGGATGCCTTTGTCCGAGAAAGTGACCGCAGTAGTCTGCGTTTACTAGGTTCAGTGGGTGAACCCATTAACCCAGAGGCATGGAATTGGTACTACACCGTGGTAGGTGAAAGCCGCTGCCCAGTGGTAGATACATGGTGGCAAACAGAAACGGGTGGTTTCATGATTACGCCATTGCCGGGAGCAACCGATTTAAAACCGGGTTCAGCGACGCGTCCATTCTTTGGTGTACAACCTGCGATTGTCGATGCTGAAGGCAATGAGCTTGAAGGCGCCGTAGAAGGTAACTTGGTGATTAAGGATTCTTGGCCGGGACAAATGCGAACCATTTGGGGTGATCCTGAGCGCTTTATTGAGGCCTATTTCTCCACTTATCCGGGGACGTATTTTACAGGTGATGGCGCACGTCGTGACGAGTCTGGCTACTATTGGATTACGGGTCGTGTGGATGACGTCTTGAACGTTTCAGGACACCGATTGGGAACGGCTGAAATTGAAAGTGCGCTGGTTGCACATGATGCTGTGGCAGAGTCTGCTGTGGTGGGTATGCCACATGATATTAAAGGGCAAGGGATTTGCGCCTTTGTGACCTTACAAGCAGGGACAGCAGAGACGGATGAGTTACGTCAGGAACTGGTGGCTTGGGTACGCAAAGTCCTTGGACCAGTGGCAACGCCAGATGCACTGCATTGGGCGCCGTCCTTACCGAAAACCCGTTCTGGTAAAATCATGCGCCGTATTTTAAGAAAAATTGCGGCCAATGAATTGGACTCTTTAGGTGATACCTCGACCTTGGCAGAACCTCAAGTGGTTGAACATTTGATTGCTACGGTTTATCCGAAGTCATAAGAACCATTTGAGCGTGAGTGATAGCGTTCTGATGAAAGTTCACTATCGCTCATGCGATGGGTTATTAAGGCAATATTGAACGTCCTTTCCCCTAGAAAAGTTGATTAGGATGAAGGGCCGTTCATGATGCATTTTATCCATCGTACATACGACGGATAACAAAGACCAAGCCATGAGTCGCTTGAATGTTGGTGACTTAGATTTCATTAGATATAGATTTTACAGATATAGACTGCAGGCATTGAGATAAGCTGAATGCCTCTACTTTGTTAAGCTAAAACTGTAACAGAATAATCAGACAGACATATGAATGCTTCAACTCCATTGACTCAAGATCCGATCGATATTGCCCAAAAACTGGCGGCAGAATTTGCCACGACGGCTGCTCAGCGTGATAAGCAGGGGGGAAATCCCAAAGCTGAACGTGATTTGATTCGTCAAAGTGGTTTACTTGCATTGTCCATTGGACAGCAATACGGTGGACAGGGTGCAGATTGGCAGACGATTTTTAAAACCATTCAAACCATTGCTCAAGTGGATAGCTCATTGGCGCATGTTTATGGTTTTCATCATTTATTGATTGCAACCGTGCAGTTGTTCGCGCAGCCCGAGCAATATGGCCCGTGGTTTGAACAGACTGCACGTGAGCATTTATTTTGGGGCAATACCTTAAACCCCTTAGACCGTCGTACTACAGTGACGCAACTGTCTGAACACGAATACGTCTTTCATGGCGATAAAAGCTTCTGTTCGGGTTCTATGGATTCAGACATTTTGCTGTGTTCTGGCTTCAATGAAGATGGAAAATTATTGATCGGGGTGATTCCTACAGCACGTGAAGGCGTCAGTTTTCTCGGCGATTGGGACAATATGGGACAACGTCAAACCGACAGTGGAAGTAGCCATTTTGAACAAGTTAAAATTTCCAAAGATGAATTACTACTGAACCCGGGGCCTTTGAGTACACCGTATTCAAGCTTACGTCCGTTGATTGCACAGTTGATCTTTGTGCATATGTTTTTAGGGGTGGCAGAAGGGGCTTTTGAAACAGCAAAACAGACGATTCAAAACCAAAAAGCATGGTCAAAATCATTGGTTGAAAATGCTGTGAATGACCCATTTATTCAAAAGCATTTTGCTGAGTTTTATGTGCAATTAGAAAGTGTACGTTTATTGGCAGATAAAGCGGTTCAGAGTTTGCAATGGGCTTGGGAGATTGGTGAAGCTTTGACGGCGGAACAACGTGGAGAAGTCTCTATTGCGATTGCAACAGCCAAAATAGCAGCCACCAATAGCTCGCTATACATTACGCAAAATATTTTCCAAGTGATGGGCGCACGTGCCACAACTGCCAAACTAAATTTAGATCGCTTCTGGCGCAATGTACGTACCCAGACCTTACACGATCCGATTGATTATAAATATCAGGAGGTCGGTGAATGGGTGCTCACAGCCAAAGTGCCAGATCCAAGTTTTTATTCTTAAACGTATATTGCAAATGAGCCAATAAAAAGCCTCCGTTTTGGAGGCTTTTTTGCAATGTAATTTCAGTCGATCTTAACGCTGATGAATATTTTCTAAGGTATCGACTAAGGTTCGCGTTGTTTGATCAATCTCATAATTCACGGCATCACCGACTTGGACATCTTTCCATGTAGTGAGGCGCAGTGTTTCAGGAATAAGATCGATTGAAATTTCACTGCTGGCACGATCAACACGGTTCACAGTCAAACTACAACCATTGAGCCCAATAAAACCTTTGAGAAAAAAATATTTAATATTGCCTGCCGGAATGTGAATATCGAGATGAAAGGTTTCCCCGCGATGCTCTAAGTTTTTGATCGTGGCTGTGCCTTCGATATGACCATATAGATTGTGACCACCATTTTCTGCTCCAACTTTGGCTGAGCGTTCGACATTGACCTCATCACCGGCCTTGAGTGCTTTTAATGTGGTGAGTTGATTGGTCAAATCAGAGACATCAAAATGCACTTGGTTGGCTGCCAAATCAATATGTGTAGCCGTTAAACACACGCCATTAATCGCCACACTTGCCCCGATAAAGACATCATGAAAAAAATTCTGATGATTTGAAATCACCAAGGTTGTGAAGCCATTACTTTGACGAATCTCTAAGACTTTTTCTAAACCTTGCACGATGCCTGTATACATGGGAGCGTCTCTAAAATGATTTGCGTTTTCTGTATTGTAGGGACAAAACGAACGCTCGGCTATGCCTTAGAGTGACCATTTCAGTACAGCATTTTGATCTGTCGCAGTTCGATTTTGGCAATGGCCTACAATGCTCGGAATGTTTCAATTGCCGCTAGGCGAGACTGTTTTAAGTCAACGATCGGCTGAGGGTAGTTCAATTCCAATTGAGGATTTTTGGCAAAGGGTTGGTGAATTTGCTTTGCATCCAAATCTGCCAGCTCAGGTAGCCATTGACGTAGATAATCTCCGTTCGGATCAAATTTCTGAGATTGGCTGATCGGGTTAAAAATCCGAAAATAAGGTACAGCATCTGTACCCGTCGAGGCGCACCATTGCCAACCGCCATTATTGGCTGCTAAGTCACCATCGACAAGGTGCTGCATAAACCATTGTTCCCCCAACCGCCAATCGATCAGTAGATTCTTACTGAGGAACATGGCACAAATCATCCGCACCCGATTATGCATCCAACCCGTAGCCAGTAGTTGACGCATCCCTGCATCGACGATCGGAATGCCCGTCTGGCCGTATTGCCACGCAGCAAAGTCTTGTGGTGCATGGCGCCATTTTATTTTTAAGGTTTTGGTTTGAAACGGCTGGTGCTGAGAAACTTGCGGGTAGTCAAATAAAATGTGCTGGTAAAATTCACGCCAAAGCAGCTCATCGAGCCAAGTTTGTTGTCCTCTGTGGTCGATCTGGAAATAGCCGCCTTGTTCACGAAACAGGGCTTGCAGACATTGGCGAATAGACAAGATGCCCAAGTTTAAATACATGCCAATTCGACTGGTTCCATTGAGCGCAGGAAAGTCCCGATCATCAGCATAACGATGCAGATGTTGTTCAATAAATTCATCTAAGCACTGTAGTGCGTGATCTTCTCCAATCGGCCAAAGCTCGATTTGAGTAGCTAACAGCGATGTGGGATAAAAAGGACTTAAATCAAATTGATTTTGCCACAGCGGATGCGGTTCGAGAGCCGCTTGGGCTTTAATAGCGGGATAACAAGTAGGCAAACTGATGCTCAATTTTTCGTAGCAATTTTTCTTAAATGCACCGAAAACTTGATAAGGATGTCCAGATTGATTGCGAATACTGCCAACAGGAAACAGGGTGCGGTCATGGTACAGCTCAACAGAGATGTGCTGCTGTTCTAATAACTGTTGTACTTCGCAATCTCGTTTAAGCTCATTCACACCATGTTCAATATGTGCATGAACAGTGTGTATATTGAGCTGAGTACATAAGGTTAATAGCTCAGTGGCGATGTCTGACCAATGGGGAATATGCTGAATAATCAGTGGAATATTTAGTTCAGCCAATTGCTGTCGCAAAAGTTCCAGTTGGGCAAGATAGCGATGGATTTTAATGGGGGCATCATCATGCCTTGCCCATTGTTCAGGAGAAAGCGCAATAAATGCAACCGTTTGACCAGACTGTGTCGCCTGCCACAGTGCGCTATGGTCATGTCGTCTTAAATCTTGTCGAAACCAAACCAGTTGCATGTTTATTGCCTCGTTTTGTTGGAAATATCACCAGAATTACGGGGGTATCTATTGGTAATGAAATTATCTAAAAAATCGATTTCTATAAAAAAACCATACAATATCTATGGTTTAACTTAACCGATTGCGCACAATGCTGTCAGCTTAAGCGTACAAGCAACGAAGTTTTTGACGCTAGGCGCACTTTTAAATTTTACCTAAGATGAACTCATACAGGAACAGGATGTTCCGGAACATAAAACAATAACAAAGTGTTCACCATCAGGACTGTGAAGCAAGACAGGAGTCATGCTTAAGTATCCATATAGAAAAAGCCCGACAGGATGTCGGGCTTTTTCTTTGTCTACAGGTCAGCTCATTTTCTAGAATCAGAGCATGTCTTTAAATGGTACTCGAGATAAAAAATCCCCTAAGCCGAGCCTTAGGGGAGGAAAGTGAAGTGAGCCGATTGTGATTATTATGCTGATTACATGAGCTGTGACTCCATCAACAATTATGCTGATTTAGCCTGCACAACTTGCTGCTGTTGAGCTTCCAGTTCACGAACCAGTGGCAACACTTTTTCGCCAAAGTATTCCACTTCTTCAATGAAGTGGAGAAAACCTGAGAGAACCAAATCGACACCTACACTTTTGAGTTCCACAATGCGTTCGGCAATTTGTTGTGGCGTGCCAATCAGATTGGTTTTAAAGCCGTCGTTATATTGAACCAAATCTTCAAAAGTAGATTTTGCCCAGTTACCTTCGCCTTCTTTTGTGGATGCACCTGCTTCACGAGTTGCATCGCCAAAGGCATTGACCGCTTCAGTATTGGCATTGTCGATAATAGCTTGAAGCACCGCTTGGGCTTCTTCCTCAGTATCTCGGGCAATGATGAAGGCATTCACCCCGATTTTGACCTGATGGTTATTGGCCTTGGCTTTTTCACGAATATCATCGATCTGCTTTTTCAACTCAGCAGGGGTATTGCCGTTGGTGAAGTACCAATCGGAAACACGTGATGCCATGTCACGTGCTGCACGTGAACTGCCACCTTGGAAGATTTCAATATGCGGTTTTTGTACCGGTTTCGGAGATAGAGTGTAGTCTTTAAATTGATAGTATTTACCATCAAAACTAAAGTTATCCTGCGTCCAAACACCTTTTAGGCTACGAATGAACTCTTCAGAGCGCGCATAGCGTTGATCATGCTCGGGCCATTCTTCACCAATCGCATCAAACTCTCCACGGAACCAACCACTTACAACATTGATTGCAATACGGCCATTGGTAAGATGATCGATGGTCGCCAATTGTTTTGCAGCCAGAGCCGGTTTCCAAGGGCCGGGTAAAATCGCTGCAATGACTTTGAGTTTTTCAGTTTTGGCCAAAATTCCATGGCTGAAACTAACCGATTCGTGTTGATTTTCTGCGTTATAACCTGCGGTAAAACGAATTTGAGTCAGCGCATAATCAAAGCCACTTTTTTCTGCAGCTTGTGCCAAACGCACGTTATAGTCATAGCTCCAATCGGTACGCTGTTCAATATTACTGACCACCAAACCACCACTCACGTTTGGTACCCAGTACGCAAATGTAATGTTTTTTTCTTGTACTGACATTTTGCAAACCCTCGGGATCGAATTGTTATGCTGTGGTGTTTAGGCCACTTGCGTTTTTGGCTTTTTACTATGCAGTCGAGCTTCAGCGGCATCCAAACTTGGAACAGCTGCAGAAGGAAGGACTTCTTCTTGCTCGATTTGTTTATTAATGCCCAAGTTTTGGTTGGCTTGTTGAGACTTGGCTTTCACCACTTCAGCACGCTGACCTTTGGCTGGAGCCCATTCCAAAATCGGCAGCGCACGTGCTACAGCTAAAGTAATGCGGTCACGGAGTAATTCACTATGAATGGTATATTCAGGGGTGAAATCACGGTCTGTTGCATAGACTCCGATTGGTAATGTTTGCGCTTGGAAGAAACTGAACAATGGACGCAATTGATGTTCAAGCACTAAAGCATGGCGTTCAGAACCACCCGAAGCTGCAAGCAAGACAGGTACATCCACCAATGCAGTTTGTTCGACAAAGTCAAAGAAGTGTTTAAACAGGCCTGTAAATGAAGCACGGTAAACTGGCGTTCCAACAATCAGTGCATCAGCAGCTTCAACGGCAGCAAGGTCATCTTGTACACGTTGTGGCAATTGGTTACGGTAAATCGCGCCACCTAATAAATTGCCAATTTCACTAAACTTAATAAAATGCACATTGATTGGAGTCGCATCACCGAGTTCATCAACAATGGCTTGCACCAAAGCTTCAGTTTTAGATGGATTGTTTAGGCCACCTGATACAGCAACAATATTCAGGGGTTTTTGTAGATTAACTTGAGACATTTTTTAAACCTAAAAGTGTGGTTTCTCGGAATGCCTTTTATTAATCCCGACGGGTGGATCACTGTAAAATAACGAAAATCAGAAAAGTTATCTGATTTTTAGATATGTTGGAAAAACCACAAGATTCGTGAAATTTCAAATTTTAAACTGTTGATATTTCAACATATAATGCTTAGATATAAGCATTTTTACTGTGTTGATAAAATTTATATGAAAATATGATTAGATTTAAAGATTTATAGAAAATGCGAAAAAAGACGCATTTTAGGTGAAAATCTACATTTTAAATGCAAAAAAATAAGTTCTTGCATATCCTTCACATAGCATGTGTGGTTAGAATAGGGTCATTGTGCACAAGATCTCTCACGTTGCTTATGAATATTTTAATCGTTGATGATCACCCGCTGTTTCGTCATGCTTTAATTCAGGCGGTTCGTTATAGTTTGCCTCAGGCGCAAATTCATGAGACTGCAGCAGTCAATGAATGCTATGAACGTCTTGAAAATGGCCCTGAGCCTGATCTTGTGTTATTGGATTTAAACTTGCCGGGTGCTTCAGGCTTTTCTGCCTTGGTGCATATTCGCGCACAATATCCATCGATTCCAATCATTGTGGTCTCTGCGCATGAAGAAGCGTCGATTATCCAACGTGCGATTGCACATGGCGCGATGGGTTATATTCCAAAATCTGCGCATCCAAGTCACATTGGTGAAGCGATTCGTCAAGTCTTAGAAGGCGAGATTTGGTTGCCACCAAATTTACCAGCCAATATGAACTTTGATCCACGTGCTGCAGATGAAACGGCATTGGCAGAACGTATTCAGTCTTTAACACCGCAACAATTCCGTGTGTTAATGATGGTGGCGGAAGGTTTGTTGAATAAGCAAATTGCCTATGAGTTGGATGTGTCTGAAGCAACCATTAAAGCGCATGTAACGGCGATTTTCCGTAAGTTGGGCGTACAAAACCGAACTCAAGCTGTATTGGCAATTAATGCATTGAATATTGAAGAAAAGAAAATCTAAGGATTTTTTCCATAAAAAAAGACCTCCATCGTGAGGTCTTTTTTTATGCTATTTAAGTACTAATGCTAGCGCATGATCATTTCGCATTTTAAATGCCGTTTGGTCTTTACATGCGGTTTAAATGCAATAGAGCAATGCAACTTAACAATGACTTAAACAGACCACTTCAACTTAAGCAATATAGTCTTGCTTAGGCGTCAGATCGGTACAGTACAAAGGGTTGAGCGCACATTGCAATTCATCAATTTGTTCATCGGTCACATAGCCGCGCGCTTTGAGATAATCCGCGACACGGTCATCACGTAAACTCAAAAAGGCAGCGTCATAAACGCCCAAATCCACAAATAGGGCTGCAGTTTCTAAACTGTTAAAACGGTCCAGATAGACATCATTGTCATACATCAGGAAGATATGGTCTTGCTTGGAGTTGGCATCGACATTTAAACGTTGTGCCAATTCAAATGGCGCTGTTTTAATAAACAGTAAATCGGATAATTCATCAAACTGTGTTTTATCCAGCTGGTTTTGGTCGGTTTTGACTTTACCGAGCCAAGCTTTGAACACCAATACCGCACCGCCGCGCAGTAGCATGCTCCAAATCTGATGACGGGTGTCCAAACCTAAGCAATTGGATTCTGCTTCTAAATTTTGCAGTAGTAGATCTTCCTGTTCTGCCAGTCGATCGAATAAGCCAAGACCTTGGGGTTTGTAGGCATTCGGTGCAAAGACATCAAAATTCAGTTCGTCAAACACCTGCAACGCGAGAGGAACGGCACTGCGATAGAGCGTTTCTAGCGCTTCGACATGCACATCACTTAATTTGCTGAACTTAAATAGCTGACGCCAATCGATCTCTGGCAAAATGGCATTGGCACCATACTGACGATGAAACTGTAGATTTTGATCAAAACCATGCGGCATTGTTTCTGAAATATTCACAAGATCACTCCTAATATGCGGGGGAGATCAGCTTCTCAAGTGTTGAGTTATGACGCTTCTTGAATTGGCTTGAAACTGATCAACTTCTTATGAATATTTTTAAAACGAATGGCGGCAGCTAAATATAAGACTAAAGTTTTAGTTTTTATTTTTGCTTGTAAAAATCTTTTTTAAATCAAATATATTTTTAATTGTAACTAAGTGTACAAGTGTTCACTCATGCATTCGATATCTTTTGCCATAGGCAATCAAAATTTGATATTTATGGCTAATAAATAGACGAAATATCGGGGCTATTTTGAATGATCTTGCCGCTGAGACAAATTTTTTTGCCAGTTAGGTAAGTTTAAGTAAAAGTAAGGTAAACAAAAGCCCATTTCATGTGAATGAAATGGGCTATTTTTCACAGAGCGGTATCCTGTAACAGCGCTACTGATTTGAAATCTTCAAACCAGATAACCATGAACGCAGTGAAGCCGGTTTCAACGGTTTTTTCAGTAAGACGATGTTTAACTCTTTTAGACGTTGCGGTAATTCAGGATCAGAATCTGCAGTAATCAGTGCCACAGGGACATTTTCCTGACGGTTATCTAAAATAAAGTCGAGACCGATCTTGTTGTTATTCAAGTGTTGGTCAACCAACCAAACTTGAATATTCTCTTGTTGAATCAACTCCATGGCCTGTTCAGGTTCAGTGGCTTTAAAGACTTGATAGCCCCATTTGGTCAGTAAGGTCGACATCCCTTCCAAAATGGTTTCATCATTGTCTAAGCACAGAATCTTATAGGCTTTGGTTTTCAGCGGAACCGCTTGGGTCGGTGCAGCGACCACTTTTGGCGCAGCGACCACCGGCACTTCAATCATAAAGCACGAACCATGACCAAGTTCTGAGAACACATGCACAGGATAGTCGAGTAGGCTGGTCATTCTTTGCACGATGGCTAAACCTAAACCTAGACCCTGTTCGCCCCATGGAGAGGTGTGTCCACAGCGTTCGAACTCTTGGAACAACTTAATGCGCTGTTCTTCCGCGATCCCAGGACCTGTATCCCAAACGCCAATACGAATATGCCCCGGACGTGCTGAACGTAGCACACCCACCACAACACGACCACGCGCCGTATAGCGTAGGGCATTGCTGACGAAGTTTTGGATAATACGACGAATCCACTGTGGGTCGGTGTCAATCCAGAACTGAGCATCATGTACGGTCAGTTTGATATTACGCTGTGCTGCAATCGATTTAAATTGCAGTTCAAGATCGCTGAGTAAGTCATGTAGTGGATAAGGCTGACGTTTCGGTTGGATCGTTCCGCCTTCGAGTCGAGCAATGTCCAAGAGGGCAGAGAGCATACTTTCCGCACCATGCAGCGCACGATCAAGTTGCTGAAGCGTTTTACGATCATCGTCATTTTGTACGCTTTGCTCGAGGGCGGTACTAAACAGACGCGCAGCATGCATCGGTTGCAATAAGTCATGGCTTGCAGCAGCAATAAAGCGGCTTTTCGACATATTGGCTTTATCGGCTTGCTCACGTGCCAATTGTTGTTCTGACAGGGCATCTGCCAACTGTTGGGTACGGTCTTGTACACGCCCTTCAAGCAAGGCTTCATTTTCACGGAATGCGGTAATATCGGCAAAGGTCGTCACGAAACCACCGCCTTCGATTGGGTTGCCGCGCATCTGAATCACACGACCATCTTTACGAATCCGTTCAAATTCGTGTGCGCTGCCGACTTGCATCCAATGCATGCGTTTACGCACATGTTCCTCGACTGAACCGGGACCACATTCGCCGCGTTCAGCGTTATAACGAATCAAATCTGAAATTGGGCAACCGACGTAGACAATGTCTTTTGGATAATCAAACAGTTTGAGGTATTGATTGTTCCATGCCACCAAACACATATTTTCATCAACCACAGACACACCTTGAGTCATATGGTCGATCATGGTCATGATCAGGTTTTGGTTAAAGCGCTGCCACTGTGAGGCTTGGTCAAGAATATTGGCGACCTGACCGAGTGCTAAACCATTATTGACCATGGCTGTGGTGAGTAAGGTACGGGCAGATGCCGCACCGATGGTGCCTGCAAGATACTGTTCGGTAAAACGCCACCACATGCCGTTGGCGCTGCTATTTTCATTTAAAACGACATTGTTTTGTGCGCAGAACTGGTTGAAGGCACGCATGGTTGGACCTTCACCGGTAATACGTTTTGCCAAGGTAATCAAATCACCTACTTTTAGACGCGCCACATCATGGTGAATATAGCTGATGTCGTTTGATGTACTTTGAGCAGGGAGCGGCTTGGTTTCATAATAAAAGAAACTTTCGGCCTGAATTTGCTCGGCAACACTTGGACGGAAGACGCGGGAAATCCAAATATAGAGGGTGATATTTAAACCGAGCGCCCAAACTACGCCATGGGTAAGTGGATCGAAAGATTCAAACCCTAACAGTGCTTCAGGACGTAACCAACTCAAGCCTAGCGGACCCTGACTTAAAAGATTTTCGGTAAATGTTTTAAATTGTTCAGGTAAGCTACGCAATACGGTTGGTAATAACAGGGTATAAGCCCACATGCCAAAACCGACCAACAGACCCGCATATACACCTTGCTTACTTCCGCCACGCCAATACAAACCACCAATTAGCGCCGGTGCAAACTGTGCCACAGCACTGAAGGCCAATAGGCCAAATACTGATAATTGGTCAATGTCATTGAAGAAATGGAAGAACAAGAAGCCCAATAACATGACCGCTAAAATACACACACGACGTGTGAATTTCAGTACGAGTGGTAGGCGTTTGTCATGACGTGACAATAAGCGTGTACGCCACAGTGCAGGCATGATCAAGTCATTACTGAGCATAATCGACAAGGCCACTGAAGACACCAACAGCATACCTGTCGAAGCTGAAAACCCGCCGAGAAAGGCAAGTAAGGTCAACCAGTCTTGGTTATAACTCAAAGGTAGTGAGAGCACAGCAACATCGGGGATTGCCAAGTAGGCAGGCGCTGCATGCAGCGCCCAACTGGCAATCGGGATGATCGCGATAATGGTTAAAATCAGATAAATGGCGAACCAACGACGAGCACCACGGATATGCTTTTCATCACGTAGTTCAACCACCGCGACATGGAACTGACGTGGTAGACAAATAATCGCTAAAGCAGCCAATAATGTTTGAATCCAAAAGCTTTCTGGCACACCTTTGAGCTGGACATCTTTAAATGTACTGCTAATGTCATGGCTGATTTGCGCCATGTTTTCAGGTGATTCAAAAACAAAGAAAAATGCGACTGCAAGTAGTGCAAACAGCTTGACGAAAGACTCAAATGCCACAGCCAACATTAAGCCGCCGTGCTGTTCAGTATTGGCAATCTGTCGTGTCCCAAACATCATCGCCAAAATCGCCAATACACCGGTCAAAAACAGCACACTATTGGTGGTACCTGTCAGACCAGCGGTCGGTTCTAAAATGACCGTTGCACTTAAGGCAATCGCACGTAGCTGCAAGGCTAAATAGGGAATAATGGCAATTACGGCAAGGATCGTGACCAGTGATGCTAAGGGGCCACTTTTACCATATCGTGCTGCTACAAAGTCGGCAATCGATGAAATGGCATGATGCTGACGGACACGCCCTAAACGTCGCCAAATATCATAGCCGAGCGCAACAAATAGCAGCGGTCCCAGATAAATTGGCAGGAAAATAATGCCCTCACGAACGGCGGCACCTGTTGCGCCATAAAATGTCCAAGATGAACAGTAAACCCCTAAAGTTAGGCTAAAGAGAAGCATTCTGCCGCGAGTACTGAGCCTGCTGGCATGCTTTTCACCAAAGAATGCACATACAAAGAGTAATGCGATGTAAAGGGCCAATACCCCGACGATAAGCCAACTATTCATAAAGCCTGCAGCATATTAATTCTCGCTTAATGATAACGCATCCATAGGCTTAGGGAGGTTATTGCTCAAAATTTAACGACCAAAGTCTAAATTACAAGAGATAAGGAACATTGGTAAGTTTAGCTTCGAAATAATTCGAATTAAAAAATTGCGCGCCAAGGTTCGGCGTAAGGAGAATATTATGGATGAGAGACAGGTAGAACAAATTCTACAGAATCCAAAATTTAAGGAAATGGTCAGCCGTAAAAGTAAGTTGAGCTGGACTTTGACGATCATCATGTTGGTGGTCTATGTCGGCTTTATGCTCCTTGTGGGCTATAACAAAGAGTTCTTGATGCAATCCGTGAGTGGTGGTGTGACCACGATTGGTATGCCATTAGGTCTAAGCATTATCGTATTGTCATTCTTACTGTGTGGTGTTTATTCGTATATTGCAAACAACAAGTTGGATGCATTAAACGCAGAAGCAATGCGTGAAGTAGAAGCAATTACTCAAGAAAAAGGACCGCACTAAGATGAAATGGAATTCATTGAAAGCAATAGTATTAGCGGCTCCTGCTCTGCTCATGTCAAGCATGGCAATGGCTGGGCCAGATTTAGGTGAAGCACAGCAACAAGCGACCAACTGGCATGCGATTATCATGTTCGCAATTTTTGTTGGCTTGACTTTGTTTATTACCAAATGGGCAGCGAAGCAAACCACTAACACTGCAGACTTCTATACTGCCGGTGGTGGTATTTCGGGTTTCCAAAATGGTTTAGCGATTGCCGGTGACTACATGTCAGCAGCATCGTTTCTCGGTATTTCCGCAATGGTATTCAGTTCAGGCTTTGACGGCTTGCTGTATTCATTGGGCTTTATGGTAGGTTGGCCAATTGTATTGTTCTTGGTGGCTGAGCGTCTGCGTAACTTAGGTAAGTTCAACTTATCTGACGTGGTGTCATTCCGTCTAGCTGAGAAACCTGTCCGTACCCTTGCAGCAGTAAGCTCGCTTGTGGTTGTAGCGTTCTACCTGATTGCACAGATGGTGGGTGCAGGTCAGTTGATTAAACTGCTATTCGGTTTGAACTACAACATTGCGGTTGTGATCGTTGGTCTACTGATGATGGCTTATGTAATCTTCGGTGGTATGTTGGCAACAACTTGGGTACAGATCATTAAAGCAGTGATGCTACTTTCTGGCGCAAGCTTCATGGCATTCATGGTCATGAAAGGCGTGGGCTTCAGCTTCTCTGAAATGTTCACTCAATCGATCCAAGTTTTCTCTAAAGTACATGACGTATCTTTAGCTGAAGCTGCAAACATTATGGGTCCAGGTAAACTTGCAGCCAACCCAATTGATGCGATCTCTCTAGGTCTTGCATTGATGTTCGGTACAGCAGGTCTTCCACACATTTTGATGCGTTTCTTTACTGTAAAAGATGCAAAAGAAGCACGTAAATCAGTAGTTGTTGCTACAGGTTTTATTGGTTACTTCTACCTATTAACTTTTATCATCGGTTTTGGTGCGATCCTTTATGTATCGAACAACCCACAATTTCTTGATGTAGCGAAAATGGCGGTAACTGGCAAGTTAGAACTTGTTGGTGGTAACAACATGGCAGCGGTTCACTTGTCTGATGCATTGGGCGGTGACTTGTTCATGGGCTTTATTTCAGCGGTAGCATTCGCAACGATTCTTGCAGTAGTTGCAGGTCTAACATTGTCAGGTGCTTCAGCAATTTCACATGACTTGTATGCAAACGTATTCAAGAAAGGTCAAACTACACCTGAATCTGAACTTCGTATGTCTAAAATCGCGACTTTAGGTCTTGCGATCTTCGCAATGATTTTAGGTATCTTGTTCGAGAAACAAAACGTTGCATTTATGGTCGGTCTTGCATTCTCTGTAGCTGCATGTGCAAACTTCCCAGTGCTTGTATTGTCGATGTTCTGGAAAGGTTTAACGACGCGTGGTGCGGTGATTGGTGGTGTGGTTGGTCTAGCAACTGCCGTGATTCTAATTGTATTGTCTAAAGCAGTTTGGGTAGATACATTCGCAATCTCTGAAACACCAATTAACCCATTCAATGGTCCTGCTATCTTTGCAATGCCATTGGCATTCATCTGCTGCTGGTTGTTCTCTATAACTGATAATTCAGCACAAGCACAAGCTGAGCGTAAAGCATTCGATGCACAGTATGTACGTTCACAAACTGGCATTGGTATCTCTGGTGCTTCAGATCACTAATCTGAATCGCCTAAAAAGCCCCTAATAAGGGGCTTTTTTTATATTTGAGTGAATGATATGACGCAGAGGTTTGTAGACAAATCTCTGTACTATTTGCGTGTATAATTTTCTCCATTGATCGACATTTTCCAATGGCCTTGATCATCTTGATAAGGCGAGCGCTGAATGGTGAATTGTTGAGAGAAATCATCCTGACCGATGCTAAAGCCCTGATCACCAAAACTGCTCAAATGGGCTTTTATTCGCGACTGTTCAGCACCACTGAAGGTTTGGTTGGCAATACTTTTTTCAGTATGTTCTTGATGGTAATACGTCACTTCGCCCGACGATTTGATCACTAATTCACTGTGGTTGTTTTGCCAAGTCCCCACATAATTTTCATGGCCTTTGAGGAGCGGACTGTTTTGTGTACAGGCAGAGAGCATGAGCAGACAGAGAGGTGCAAATACGAGATGTTTTTTCATAATGAAATCTACCACGTAGGAGATTCCTTTGAATATGTGCCTGAAAACTGAAACTTACAGTAGGCTTTTTGAACCTCTTTGGTAATAAGAAACCCAGCTAGAACAGTGCTCATATGGATGCTTTTTCAGATTAAGATCAACAAATTTTTGCAATAAAAAAAACTCACTTCGTGCTAATTTAAAATCAATCAGTTGATGATGCTTCAGATCAATCATTTCAGCGCATGAAAAAAATATAGAGATTGAAAATAATGCAAGGTTTTGTAGATTTTTGGAAAAGCTTTAGACTTTTACCCTCAGCATGGCTGTTACTCGTGCAGTTTCTGATCTTGGCTTTAACCGCGATTACCCGAGAAAGTCTGTCTTTTCGTGCGCTAATTTGGGTACTTGGGGTGTCGGTACTATTGATCATTGCCAAAGTGATTCGCCAAACTCCAATGTTTACGATTCTAGGACTGAGTTTTGTTGGCTGCGCCGTATTGTTTTCTACTTTGATTATGCTCGGTGTAAATCATCCCAATATTCAAATTATTGCGCATGGTTTTGAAGCCTGTGCGTATTTTAGTGCAGCCTATGGCTTATTACGCTATATGTTTGCCGATCGTTATTTAACCAAAGATGAACTTTTTGCAGCAGGGGCAGTATTTACCCTCATCGCATGGGGTTTTGCTTTTCTCTATAGTATTTGTCAGCTGATTTATCCGGATAGTTTTGTAAATCCTGCAGAGCCGGACATGCAGTCGTGGTTAGATTTATTATTTTTAAGTTTTAGTTTGCAGTCTGCCACGGGCTTGTCGGATCTCATGCCTGTGAGTGCGCCAGCACGGGTCTTAGCTATGCTTCAAATGTTCTGTGGGGTGATGTATTTGGCTCTCATCGTTTCACGTTTAATTGCTTTGCAATATATTGCCCATTTACCGGAACGCCATGAGCCCAAAGACAAATAATGGCAGAATAAAAAAGGACGCAAATGCGTCCTTTTTGGTATTCAGTATCTAATATGAATTAGAAACGGAATTTAGCGTTTACGCCAACAGTTTGAGTGTCAAGCGCAACTTCTTCAGCATTAGCATTTACATAGCTAGCGCCAACTGCAACAGCAGGAGTGATGAAGTAGTTTACGTTCGCGCCCCAAGCTGAGTCTGGAGTACCAGCAAAGCTAGATTCAGCGTAAGAAGCACCAACGCTTAATTTAGGAGTTACGAAAAGATCAGTTTTGAATTGGTAAGCAGTGTCATCACCGTAGATGATGCCTGATTCGAAACCAATTGCCATGTTAGTGTCGTCGATTGCGCCAACATATTTAGCACGTGCAGTGATTGCGTCTTGGTCTTGGCCAATAGTTGTAGCTTCAGCAACAGCTTTAGCAACACCGTTACCCATAACGTTGAACGCGTCAACAGCAGCTTGGTCAGCAACGCTAGTGTAACCAACAGCAACTAAGAAGTTTTGAGTTGGAAGTGCACCAACTTCTAATGCATAACGGTCGCCGTTGTCATCAGTATTGTTTGCATTTTTGCTGTCAAGGATAGTGTGGCTGTAAGAAGCACTAGCGTATACAGGAACAACTTTAGTTGGAACGTAAGCTTCAGCTTTAGCACCGAAGTTATGAGCAATTACGTCAGTACCTTTTGAACCAACTTCACCGTAGTTGTAAGCAACAGATACGTTAGAAGCTTGGTTTAAGAATGCAGCTTCTGCTAAAGGACCTTTTGTAGAGTCAACATTTTTGAAGTAGTAAGTACCTTGAACACCACCAATGAAATCTTTGTCATTTGCAGTTGTGTCGATGTATTCTGCTTGGCCTTGAACTTCAAATTGGTAAGCTTGAGCACCGGTCATGGCTAATAATAAAGCAGTGGCTAAACCGAGTTTTTTCATGATTTTCTACCAGTTGTTACAAATGGATTAAACATTGAGCATTGTATTGTAACAATATATTAAGTCAATGATCCTAAAGGTTATTATTCAGTCTCTGACTCAGATCTTTATTTCATAATAAGAAATTCAGTTTTTACTCTAACTAATAAGTCACTGAAAAAAAATCATTGAGAACAATTAAGTAAGTTTGATTAAATTCTTAATTAAAAAAATACACTTGAAAAAATACACAACTTTTCAATCTAAAATAACAATTATTATTGTTATTTTAATTCAAAATAACATTTATTGTAGTGGGTAAATTCTAACGCTTTTCACGCATTTGAGGTAATAAATCGGGACTTTGACTGCTGAATTGTTGGGCTAAAACCACTTATTTGTATATTAAATAGACATTTTTGTTTTAAGTTTGAGGGATATGTCACTTAAATATGTGTCTTTGTGATATTTTTAATATCCTAGTGAAATACTTGGCTTTACATCAGGTTTTATTTGATTCATAATTTGCCAATCGAGTCGTCACACGGTTTAAAAGTGTGACTTTGACCCTGATTCTCCATTATTGTTTTTTATTCGCCCAGCTTTCCCCAAGGTTGGGCTTTTTTTTATTCAAAAATGCAACTTTATATTAAAGATAAAATATAAAGCAAATATCTTGTAGAAATAAATGCACTTTTATGGTGCGTTAATAATTCTATTTATCTTTCAATTAAAGTGATATAGACAAAAAAAATCCTGATTTTCAAGGAAAATCAGGATTTTTTAGCCAAAATTTTCGGGAAACTAAAATATTCTGCTGAGGAAGAAATCTAGTGTGCCCTAATACGGTGCATTCTGCACCAATTTATTGCAATTGTAAATATTTATTTAAACAAGTTAATAAAAAATATTTCGCTTTGAAATATGCTGCTGTTTTTTAGCAAATTATCTCGTTCTAAAGTGATAAAAATGTGACAGATTAAGCACATTTATATAGAATTTAGAGCTATAAATGTTCACTTTACAAATTAATAAATTATTGGTCATTAATTTAAATATTCCCGCGTTTAGTTGAGAAGTGGGTTGGGGTATGCAACAAGTGTGGGGCATAAAATAGATGGAAACATTACGAACAGAGCATATTAGTAAGCGCTTGCAACTTGCGATGCTAGTAATCGTCTTGTCTATCGTATTTATCAGTGTTCCATTGATTGTGAGCAGCAATCAACATTACCTCAAAAGTGCCGAAGCGCTGAAAGAAATTCAGATGCTGAAAATGGTGGCAGATTTAACCAACCAAATTTCCCGTGAACGTGCGCCAGCTAACAGTGCAATGTCGAGTCAAGGTGAACAGCGCGAGCAAAAAATTATTGAGTTGGCTGAATATCGTCAAGGCGTTGATCGGCAATATCAAGATACACTGAAAGTTTTAAAAGAAACGGGCTTTGCACCGATCGCCCAGCAGTTAGAGTCCAATTTATATCCATATTTGTTGCAGGGTCGCAAAACGGTCGATCAATATATTGCGCTGCCGACACAACAACGTGAAGCTAAAAAATTGGATCATGCCATTTTGGCGATGTTCCAAGCTTGGGATCAAAGCTATATTGCCATGCAGAAATTGGTCAATCATTCTCATGGTAAAGATACTCGTGTATCGAATTATTACACGCTGATTTTATTACTGGCAGAATTACGTGATCAGGCGGGAAGAGTCGCATCAAATATTATGGCTGCGGTATCATTTCAACAGGAAATTCCAGAGCAAAATTTAGCGCGGAGTTTACAAACCCAGCGTCAAACACGCTATCTATGGGAATTGATCAATGTCGTGCAGTCTGAACATGACAAAACTCCCGAGTTTAAACAGTTACATCATGCGGTAAGGACGGAATTTTTAGATAAAGGTTTGCCAATTATTGATGGTTTGACTCAAAAAAGTCTTCAACATCAGCGTTATCACATGGATGGCACCCAGCTCACTGATGCAATGGTCAATAAATTTGTCACAGTGGTGGAATTGCAAAGTTATATTTTAGATTACAGTCTCAAAGTAGCTGCGGATGAACAACGTGAAGCGCGAAATAAATTGATCTTTACGCTTTTTGTCTCGCTCGTGTCATTACTGACTGCATTATTAACGATGTTCTATGCCAAGAAATGGGTGTTTGAACCTTTAATTCGTGCTCGTAATCAGTTATTTAAACTGGCTCGGCACCGACAAATGGATCAAGGTGTGATTGAACCTGCCAAAGTAGGTTATCTCAGTTTATTTGATGCCATTCAGCATATTGAAAACATGCTGGAACAGCGTGATGCCTTTGAATTTCAGCTTAAACATATTGCCAATACTGACTCACTCACCAATGTCGCCAATCGTTTTGCCTTAGATGAATATATTAAATTTCGCGACAGCCAAAATTCAGGCTTTTTACATACAGCACTGATCGTGATTGATATTGATCACTTTAAACAGGTGAATGATCGCTATGGGCATATTGTCGGCGATTTGGTGATTCAACATGTTGCCAATCAATTACGAAAACATATTCGTTCATCCGACTTGGTGGTGCGATATGGAGGAGATGAGTTTTTAGTCCTGATCGAGGGGATTAATATGCTCAAAGCCCAACACATTGCCGAAACTATACGGCACGATATTCAGAATGTGAATTTTAATTTGGCAAAGGACGAAGCCGATCTCATTGTGACGGTGAGTATTGGTGTGGCAGTGGGGGCTGAAAACTGGATCGATTTATTAGAGCGAGCAGACCAAGCATTGTTTAAAGCCAAAGCTGCGGGGCGTGATCGTGTTTCAGTCTAAACGCAGCTTGGCAGATTCATAAAGTTAGCCAGACAAATGAATTAATCTTCATCTTTATATAATTTATTGCAGGCTTGTTGGTTCATTTGACTGCCGTCTTCATTCCAACACTGGGCTTGGGTAATTTTGCCTAAATCGTACTGAAGCACCGCTTCAGGTTGCCCATCGTCATACCAAATTTTATAACTGTTATGACGAACGCCATTACGATAATAACCTTGGCGTTCTAGTTTGCCGTTTTCAAACCACATTTTCAGCTCGCCAATCAGTTTATTGTTTTGAAAATTGGCATAGGTCCATGGTTTACCATCCCTATACCAGCGTTGGCGCAGGCCATTTTCGATACCATTTTTATAATTTTGAGAAAAAGCCAGTTGCCCATTCGGATGCCAAATTTTGTAATCCCCCTGAGATTCACCATTGATGATGCTACTTTCTTGCTCTTTTATCCCATTGGCAAACCAAAACTCGAGTTTGCCTTCGTACTCCCCATTTTTATAGGCAATGCGGCTACGGGATTTACCGTTGGGGAAGAAACTTTCAAATACGCCTGAGCCTTGAATACCATCTGGAAAGTGAATGAGATGTTCACATTCACCATTTTTAATTTTGCTGTTGCTCAGAAAGATGGTGGTTAGGGCATTGCCATTGGCATAGACATATTGATTTTCATAGATCCCTTTGTGTGAAGTCGGGGTGCTGAGGGCTTTACACTGCGGCTTATCTTTCCATGGGCTAAGATCAGGGTCTTCTTGTGAGACAAACAGCACCATGTATTCGTTTAGATAGCCATCGGCAAAGCTATATATTGGACATAATAAGAGACTGAAACTTAAGATAAATTTATTCATTGTTAGTATGCTTTTATATTTTAAAAAGTTAAAAATTATTCGTTGTTGAGTTCACGATAGGCGTCATCATAAGGATGTTTTGTTTAAAAATAAATAGTTGATATGCTAAGTTTGCAACAGATACAAGACTGTTGAAAAGTACACAATTCAGGTTTGAACTTCATCTTATACTGTGGACTTTAAACGCCATAAAAATAGTGCAATGAAAAAAATATATCTATCGTTGATGACTGTCCTGAGTTTGTCAGCATGTACAACAAATGAAGGCATGTTGGATTCATCTCAACACTTAAAACAAACGGCTCAAGCCAATTTAGTAAATTCACGGGTGAGAGAGATTCCGTCTTTATTTAATCAAGCACAGACACAGGCGGTATTTGTCACATTTGATGGTCAGCGTTTGAGCCATTATGGCAATGACTTACAGCGCGCCCACACCGAATACATTCCCGCATCTACTTTTAAAATGTTAAATGCATTAATTGGTTTACAGCATCAGAAGGCGACAGCCACTGAAGTTTTTAAATGGAAAGGTGAAAAACGTGCTTTCCCGTCATGGGAAAAAGACCTGACTTTGGGTGAAGCGATGCAAGCATCTGCAGTTCCTGTATATCAGGAACTGGCAAGGCGAATAGGTTTGGCGTTAATGCAACAAGAAGTCAAACGGGTCGGTTTTGGCAATGCCAATATTGGCAAACAGGTGGATAATTTTTGGTTGGTTGGGCCGTTAAAGATTACGCCTGAACAAGAAGTCAAATTTGCGTATCAGCTTGCGACAGAGAAATTACCGTTTGATGTCGCGGTACAAAAGCAAGTCAAAGATATGCTTTATATTGAAAGCCGTGGGGATGCGAAGTTATATGCCAAGAGTGGTTGGGGTATGGATGTAGAGCCGCAAGTTGGGTGGTATACCGGTTGGGTAGATGATGGTCATGGCAAGATCACGGCGTTTAGTTTGAATTTGCAGATGGCTGCAGGGGATGATGTGGCGGAGCGTAAGCAGTTGACGTTGGATGTGTTGGATAAGTTGGGTGTGTTTCATTATTTACGTTAATTTTTTGAATTTTGAATTTTGAGTTGGCACGTCCTCGCTTTGCATTGGGTTTGAGTTTCCATTGCGTAGGATTTATCTTACTTTTGAAAGCACAAAAGTAAGCAAAATGCTTTTGTTTGACTGAGGGCACATCCGTGCTGCCCCAGTCAAACAGACGACATCCATGTCGCCGTCATGTGATTGAATTTCAGTTTTGATCTTTGGTTTTATCAATTAAATAGTTAATAAAGTTTGTGCATGCAACGAGCATAAATTTAGCATCTATATAAGTTAAATTCGATTCTTCAAGCATGGCATGGCGGATACCATCTCCATCAGAAGTGTACCCATAGAGTTGACTTAAACTTTTCTTTAATGCTTCATGCAATCCATATTTATCTTCAATAAGTTTTAAAGCTTGACCTAAACTTGCTTTATCATTTTTCATGACGATCTTACAAATAGATTCGACGGAACTAATGGACTCTTTAATTGAATTTCGATAATCAGGATTTTGACGATCTGACATCAATTTTAAAGCTTGATTTAAGTGCTGCTGAACAACTGAATATGAATTGGTGCTTTTTAATGTTTCTTCGATGGATTGGATTTCTTGTTCGGAGGTAATAGGAGTTATTTCATTACCAATTAAGCGATAGGCACTATTCTCTCTTTCTAAAATATTGTTGATTGAATGTATGAAATCTATTTTTTGCTTTATTAAAGAGGGTGGATAATTTTGTAAAGTTTCTTCGAGGAAGCTATAAATTTCATGCCAGTTTGTACTAAAAAAATATTCCCGAATTTGTTTTAGAGTATCAGCTGTTAAAAGGGGAATGGAATCAGTAGGTTTTTTAAAAAAGTTAAAGTAATAATTATAAATGAGAGTATATATGTTAGAGCTGTTGGTATGTTTGTATTGCCAATATTCATGAGTAACTTTTTTCCAAATATAAGTATCAAAAAGACTCCATAATCCATTTTTTAAGTGATCATCCATACTTTCCTTTTGAATAATCTCTCGTACAGGTTTATATCCATATCGTTCTGAAAACCGCATTATTTTCCCCAAAAATTTTAATCTTATATTTTATTTTTAATCTCCCCTAACCCCTCTTTTTCAAAGAGGGGAACAGCATTTTGCTGGTAATTGAAACTCCCTCCTTTTTAAAGGAGGGTTGGGGAGGATTAAGTACAATAAATCGCGTTATTTCAACATCGGCTTTAAAAACTTCGCTGTATGCGACACTTTATTCTTAGCCACCTGCTCAGGTGTACCTTCAGCAATAATCATACCGCCACCTGCACCACCTTCAGGGCCTAAGTCCACAATCCAATCGGCAGTTTTAATCACATCCAAGTTATGCTCAATCACCACGATGGTATTACCCTTATTACGTAGCTCATGCAGGATGTCGAGCAATTTGGCAATATCATGGAAGTGCAGACCTGTCGTCGGTTCATCAAGCACGTACAAGGTTTTACCTGTATCACGTTTTGCCAACTCACGAGCCAATTTCACACGCTGTGCTTCACCACCTGAAAGTGTGGTTGCAGACTGACCCAAACGGATATAGCCCAAGCCCACTTGGTTCAATGTTTCCAAACGACGGTGAATCACAGGAATAGCGTCAAAGAAATGCATTGCATCTTCAACCGTCATTTCTAATACATCAGAAATGTTACGACCTTTATAGCCAACTTCTAAAGTTTCACGGTTATAGCGCTTGCCGTGGCAGGCATCACAAGGCACATACATATCAGGTAAGAAATGCATTGCGACTTTAATCATCCCGTCACCTTCGCAGGCTTCACAGCGACCACCTTTCACATTAAATGAGAAACGACCCGCCGCATAACCACGTGCTTTAGCTTCAGGGGTTTGGGCAAACAGTTCACGAATAGGGGTGAACAAACCAGTGTAAGTTGCTGGGTTTGAACGTGGTGTACGACCAATTGGGCTTTGGTCAATATCGACGACTTTATCGAGGAACTGTAAGCCATCAATCGAGTCAAATTTTTCCGCAGTCAGTGTGGTTGCACCGTTTAATTGAGTTGCTGCAAGTGGTAACAAAGTACGGTTAATCAGCGTCGATTTACCTGAACCTGATACACCTGTCACACAGGTCATTACCCCTAAAGGAATGGTCAGGTCGACATTTTTTAGGTTATGACCCGCAGCGCCCATCAATTTGATTTGTTCTTCAGGTTTTGGCGGTTGTGTTCGTGTTTTCGGCACATCAATACTGAGTTTTCCTGATAGATATTGACCGGTTAATGAATCTGGATTTGCCAAAATTTCGTCATACGTCCCTTCGGCAATCACATGACCGCCATGCACACCTGCACCCGGGCCAATATCAATAATATGGTCAGCCGCTCGAATTGCATCTTCATCATGCTCAACGACGAGCACGGTATTACCAAGGTCACGTAGGCGAACTAAGGTTTCAAGCAAGCGGTCATTATCACGCTGATGTAGACCAATTGAGGGTTCATCAAGGACATACATCACGCCCATAAGGCCCGCGCCAATTTGTGAAGCCAGACGGATACGCTGTGCTTCACCACCCGACAGTGTTTCTGCCGAGCGCGATAAACTTAAATAGTTCAAACCGACAGAGACGAGGAAGTGCAAACGTTCACGAATCTCTTTGAAAATCTTGTCAGCAATTTCGCCTTTGGCACCGCTTAAGTTGAGGTCTTGATAATAGCTTTCAGCATCGCCAATCGACATCTTGGTGATTTGCGCGATGGTTTTATCTTTAACTCGGACATGACGTGAAATTTCATTGAGACGTGAGCCACCGCAAGCATCACATGCAGCATTGGATAAATACTGTGCTAAATCCTCACGCACATAGTTTGACTCCGTTTCACGGTAGCGACGCTCTAGGTGAGGTAGAATCCCTTCAAAGGCTTGCACACGTTTGTGCGAACGACCACGCTCATCAATATAGCTGAGGTCAACTTTTTCCTTGCCTGTACCATAAAGGAATTTCTTTTTGGTGTCGGCATCGAGTTCATTCCACGGTGTGTCTAAAGAATAACCAAAATGATCGGCAACTTTTTGGATCATGCTATAGTAATACGGACGTTGACGGTCCCAACCGCGAATCGCCCCTTGGCTAATCGAAACTTCATTATTAGGAATCAATTTGTCAGCACTAAAATGGCTGCGTGTGCCTAAACCATCACAAACAGGGCAGGCACCGAATGGATTGTTGAAGGAAAATAGACGCGGTTCGAGTTCACCTACGGCACGTTCACATTCAGGGCAGGAGTGTTTCGCAGAGAAGACACGGTCTTCTTGTTCGCCTTTCATCCACGACAAAATGGCAATGTCGCCGCCCATGCGTAAAGCCGTTTCAAAACTTTCTGCAATCCGGTTACCAAGATCATCACGTACTTTAAAACGGTCAACGACCACTTCAATGGTGTGCTTTTTCTTTTTGTCTAATTCGGGTGGTGTGTCGATATCAATAACTTCACCATCGACACGGGCACGGACAAAACCCTGACCTTGTAATTGTTCAAATAAGTTGGTGTATTCACCCTTACGGTCACGGACCACAGGGGCAAGCAACATAAGCGCCGTACCTTCTTCTAGACCTTTGACGGTATCAACCATTTCAGACACAGTCTGAGCCACCATCGGGAGGTCATGTTCAGGACAATACGGCGTGCCGACACGGGCATAGAGTAGACGTAAATAGTCGTAAATTTCGGTGATTGTTCCCACTGTTGAGCGTGGGTTGTGGCTCGTTGATTTTTGTTCGATGGCAATCGCAGGACTCAAGCCTTCAATCGAGTCAACTTCGGGCTTTTCCATTTGCGAAAGGAATTGGCGTGCATAGGCAGATAAGGACTCGACATAGCGACGTTGACCTTCAGCATACAAGGTATCAAAAGCCAAAGAGGACTTCCCTGAACCAGAAAGACCCGTAATGACCACAAACTTGTCGCGTGGAATATCGAGTGACACATTTTTTAAGTTATGGGTACGTGCGCCTCGAATACGGATATGGCTTTGGCTCATGCAAGGGGTCCTAAAATATTCATCGAAAAACCTATATATGATAGCGCATGAAAAATGTTCAAGTGTAATTTAAACCTAGATTTATGCGTGACTTTGTGAGAAAAATGGCCGAATCAAAATATAGCTGTCTGTGCTGATGCCCTAAAACATCTGCAAATCAGCAATCTAGGACTTTTAACATGAAATGGCAACTTCATCTCAATCCAACATTAGGTGTGATGGGTTTATTGATGTGTAGTGTGTTTTTGAGTGCATGTACCCCGAACCACACACCGAAAGCGCAAAAATATGACAGCTTAGAACAAGCAACTTTGGCGCTGAATACCGAAAGTGAAAAAATTGATCTATATATTGCGAAATTAGGTCAAGCCAAAACAGAAGCTGAAAAAAAGCAGCTGGCTTGCGAAAAAATTCCTCAACAGTTTGATTTGGTTTTGGCAATTGTTGAAAACAATCAACATTTGATGAGTACTGAAGATTTAAAAGTTCAAGCGCAGTTTAAGCAAATGGCTGAGCAACAAAAGGCGCGCTTTACATCTAGCCTGTGGTGTAAAGGTGCATAAATATAAAAGCGCTGTGACTGTTTTGAGTTCATCGTTTAAATCTCCTGTGTCATGCGCATAACAATCCATTGGAAAATCTCAGGACTATCGCAGAAAAGGCGTAAAATGCAGTTTTCTCGAAACTATAGAATGCCATGTTGTCCTTATTTTTCAAAAGCTTAATGGGTGCCTTTGTTGTGGTATTAATTGCTTTGCTGTCTAAAAGTAAGGCATTTTATATTGCAGGACTGGTCCCGTTGTTTCCGACTTTTGCGTTGATTGCCCATGTGATCGTGGCAAATGATCAGGGTGCAGCCGCATTACAAAAAACTGCACTGTTTGGACTCTGGTCTCTCATCCCCTATTTCATTTATTTATTGATGGTGTATCTGCTCGTAACACGTATGAGTTTAACGGCATGTTTGAGTGTAGCAACGTTGAGTTGGGTGCTTGCTGCGGCTGTTTTGATTTATGCATGGCAGAGTTTTCAGTAAGCAGCAAAGCCAATATCGGTACTGATTCAGATCATTTATAAAACTATAGATTTGGCTAAAATTATGATGAATTTCCAATCGTTAAATGTGTGATTTTAAATGTAAGTATTTGAATAATTAATTATAATTCTGACAGAACAGCAAATAATCATGATAAGAGCAAATAATGTTAAAACAATTTTGGGTGATCATCTGCCTCATGTTTTCAAGCCAAATCTTGTGGGCTGAAGACAGTCAAATCCTCGCGTTTGAACAGTTTATTGACCCGGTAGCCGAGCAGCGTTATAGCGTGAGCGTGCCTGCGGTCGGGCAAAATGAACAGCTATGGTCTGTGGTCTATATGGTGCTGCAAACCAACCAAGTCCCTGACAATACTGTTCTGGACTTTAAAGTCGTTCCCCAAGGTTTATTATCGAAAAATAATCCTGCACAAAAAATACAAGAGTATGCTTTTGATGGTGTACAGTTGGCACAGAAAAAAGACTATGTACTGTCCCAATTCTCCGATTTGAGTGAACAACTGGAAGATCAAACTGGCAAGAAAGTGCAGGATGCATCGCTCTTTGATATTAGTCGTGCCCATGTATATGCCCGCGTAGAAGATTGGGTGCCTGACTATAATGCACAAGCTACCCAACTGAATATTGAACTGGGTAAACTCAATGAAATGCAGGTGAAAGGGCTGTATTTCATTTTAGGTAAAGGTGAGAAACCTAAGGATTTATTGGCTATTACTCAACTAGATCCGATGATCAAATCACAATTTCATTCAGAAGAGATGCAGGAACGCAAAGCAGCACGCAGTGAGTTGCGTGAAGCACGTTTTGCGATTTTTTTGGTGATTATCGCGATGGGGATTTTTCTCGGATGGTATCGTTTTAAACGCTAATGCCTAAAATGATCGTGCAAGGTCATTCTAAAAACCGAATCTAACCATATTAAAAAAGGATCTAAAAGCAATTTTAGATCCTTAATTTTTTATACAGCTTAAATCACAGGTTTATTCAACGGGCCATGTGCGCTGTTGATACGCGCTGTCCCAGAACATCCATTCTAATTTTGCGCCGTTCGTATAAGCCGCATGCATTTTTTCACGTGTATCTGCATCGCAGCGAGCCGCCACTCGATCAATAGTTTGAATCACGTTTTGCACAGCAGTATTGAAGTCTTCACCTGAGTAGGTGTCGATCCATGCTTGGTAAGGGTTATTAGGCACAGATTGGCTGACAATGGCTTTGCCGACTTCAGCATAGATCCAAAAGCAAGGCAGGAGTGAGGCAAGGACCACAGGGTAACTTTCTGACCATGCTGTCGCTGTTAGAAATGAAGTGTAATGATGGCAGGCAAGGGTCAGTGGAGTATTTTCAAACTGTTCTTTGCTAATATTGAAACCTTGCATAAAGTCATTGTGCAGACTGCGTTCCACCACGATGGCAATTTTTGCCGCTTCAGAAAACTGAATCACATCGTCGGCATCAAATGCCTTGGCTGCACACACTGCAAGTGCACGACCATAGGCCAATAAATAATGGGCATCCTGAATGACATAGTGACAAAAGGCGTCGCGGCTTAAACTGCCCTGAGCCAATTCCTGATTAAAAGGTAGATGGAGTATCTGCTGATATAACGCGGTATTACGTTGCCAAACTTCTTCAGAAAAACGCATTGAACATTCCTGTCGTTAAAAATGAAAGACGGGTCTACACCATGATGCGATGTAATTGAGAGCCTCCATCTTAGAGTGTTTATTCAAAATGTAACGAATAATTTTTGGTTTCAATCCTGAAAAGCGGCATAATTGCGCCATAAACTTAGCTTCAAACTGGGTATTCCCTCATTTTGAAATCTTATTGAATGAATAGGTCGATCTATCATGATGAAACATTTTGGTTTCTCAATCGTCTTTACGATCGTGTGTCTTGCCATTTCTGCATATTGGGGTCTGAATCATGGCCCAAATGCAGGTGTGCAAGCCATGCTGACAGCACTGACCATCACTGCCATTTTAGCGGTGATGGAAGTGTCTTTGTCTTTTGACAATGCCGTTGTCAATGCATCTGTACTCCGTGGTTGGGATCATTTTTGGAAAATGATTTTCTTAACCGTCGGGATCGTGATTGCTGTCTTTGGTATGCGTCTGATTTTCCCAATTGTGATCGTGGCTGTTACTGCAGACATGGGCGCTATGGAAGTGGTGCAATTGGCATTGAATAATCCAATTGAATACTCTGCAAAATTGATGGCCCATCATGCAGAAATTGCGGCCTTTGGTGGTGCTTTCTTATTGTTGGTGTTCCTGAACTTCTTCTTAGATGAAGGGAAAGATACCCATTGGTTCCGTTGGCTAGAGCGCCGTTTGGCCAATCTTGCAAACGTTCCTGCGATGTCCGTGTTTATTGCCCTAATTGCGTTATTGATAATGGCAGCAAACGTGGCCGAAGCCTCTCGTCTAGCGGTAGTGATGGCGGGTATCTGGGGGATCGTGGTGTATATCGGTGTCCAAGTACTGAGTCATTTATTGGGTGGTGAACCTGAAGTTGATGAAAACGGTAATGCGGTTGGACATGACGCAAATGGCGTACCGACGGGCGTGATCAAAGCAGGTTTTGGTGGTTTCCTTTACCTTGAAGTACTCGATGCCTCATTCAGTTTTGATGGTGTGATTGGTGCATTTGCGATTACCTCTGATGTGGTAATCATTATGCTCGGTCTTGCTATTGGTGCTATGTTCGTGCGTTCAATGACCATTTACTTAGTGGATAAAGGCACCTTAGATGCTTATATCTTCCTTGAACATGGTGCGCATTATGCGATTGGTGCTTTGGCCTTCATTATGTTGGCGAGTGGCACAGGTCTTCATGTCCCTGAAGTGGTAACGGGTCTAATTGGTGTGGCATTTATTGTTTGGGCTGTGATTGCCTCAATTCAATATAAAAAGCGTCAAGAAAATCTAGGCTAATTTAAATTTGCCTAAAATCTCCCAAAAAGCGCAGCGTCAGCTGCGCTTTTTATTTGTCCAATCATCAGGATATTTAAAATCAATAAAAATCCTGCTTCGCTTTAAGCTGAATGTCCTATAATCCCATTCCAAGATTAATGAATTTTTAACCAGCTATGATGAATGCTCTTGAACGACGCTCAACTTTTGCTTTGAGTAGTATTTTCGCCTTACGTATGCTGGGGCTGTTCATGATTATTCCTGTTTTCTCTGTGGCAGGTCAGCAATATGCAGGGGCAACACCGGCACTCATTGGTTTAGCGGTGGGTGTCTATGGGTTGACCCAAGCGATTTTACAGATTCCGTTTAGTTTGATTGCAGACCGTTATAGCCGTAAACCGTTGGTGGTGATCGGGCTGCTGTTGTTTGCTTTAGGCGGTGCAATTGCGGCGATGTCCGATAGCATCTATGGCGTAATTATCGGGCGTGCGATTGCCGGTGGTGGTGCTGTATCTGCCGTAGTGATGGCTTTGTTAGCCGATGTCACACGTGAAGAACAACGTACTAAAGCCATGGCCATGATGGGGATGAGTATCGGTTTGTCCTTTGTGGTCGCGTTCAGCCTTGGGCCTTGGCTCACAGGTTTAGTCGGCATCTCGGGTTTATTTTGGGTGACCACCATCATGGGACTTGCCGCGATTGCGATGTTGCTATTGGTACCGAAAGTAACGCGTCATCATAAAAATTTTCAACAAGGTTATCTGACGCAGTTAAAGCAAGTACTGAAAATGCCTGATCTAAATCGTTTACATGTTTCAGTCTTTTCATTGCATTTACTGCTCACAGCGATGTTTATCTATGTGCCGTCTCAGTTGATTAACTTTGCCAATATTCCATTACATTCACATGGTCTGGTGTATTTGCCGCTTTTGGTCGTGAGCCTGTTTTTTGCCTTTCCAAGTATTATTTTGGCGGAAAAATATCGCAAAATGCGCGGCATTTTCTTGACCGCCATTGGTGGCATTATTTTAGGATTGGGCATCTTAATTTTTGGTTTCGAATCAAAATATATTTTGCTGACAGGCTTAGGTTTATTCTTTATCGCATTTAATGTGATGGAGGCATTATTACCGTCATGGTTATCGAAAGCAGCTCCAATTCAATCCAAAGCGACTGCCATGGGGGTGAACGCCAGCAGTCAGTTTCTGGGGGCATTTTTTGGTGGTATGATTGGTGGGCAACTTCTGTTGCTAAATGATACGGCAATGGGATGGGGCATCCTGACAGGGCTAGCCATTTTATGGTTGATCATTAGTTTTGGGTTGGCTCAGCCGCGTTATTTATCGTCTATGGTGTTTAGTTTGCCTGAAGATAAAGAAACGGATGAATGGACTTCTCAGCTTTTAGCAATTCGTGGTATTGAAGAAGTTGTGGTGATGTCTGACCAGCAAGTGGCTTATGTAAAAGTGGATAAGCAGCAGATGGATGAATCTGCGCGACAACATTTAACGCACTTGTTAGGGAAAGAGGTAGCCATTTAACCATAACTCTTATAAAGTAAATAATAGAAACAAATAGGAAGAATACGTCTGATGCGTGGTGTAAATAAGGTCATTTTAGTTGGTACTTTGGGTCGTGACCCTGAAACAAAAACTTTCCCAAATGGTGGTTCTCTCACTCAGTTCTCAATTGCAACGAGTGATTCATGGACAGATAAAAATACAGGTGAACGTAAAGAGCAAACAGAATGGCACCGTATTGTGTTACATAACCGCTTAGGTGAAATTGCACAGCAATATTTGCGCAAAGGTTCTAAAGTTTATATTGAAGGTTCATTACGTACTCGTCAGTGGACAGATCAAGGCGGTCAAGAGCGTTACACGACTGAAATTCGTGGTGAACAAATGCAAATGCTTGATAATAATCGCCAACAAGGCGAACAAGGTCAAGGCGGTGATTTTGGTCAGCCTCGTTTTAATAATCAACAAGGTGGTTATAACAATAACCAAAACCAAGGTGGCTACGGTAATAGCTCAAACCAAGGCGGTTATGGCAATAACCAACCGGCTCAAGGCAATAGCTATGGCAATAACAACCCAGGTGGTTTTGCGCCAAAACAACAGCCTGCACCGACACCGGCTCCTGCAGCAGCAGATTTAGATGATGACTTACCGTTTTAATGAACCTTAAACACAGCGTTTAAAACGGTAGATCATCATCAAAAAAAGCCCTCAATCTTGAGGGTTTTTTTATGTGTATCTAAATGTTTGCCAGTACTGTGTTCAGCATTGAGCGAATAGATTATTGATTGGTAGCGTCGATTAAAATCTAATATTAATATAAATAATAAATCTAAAAATCCGATAGTTTTTATAAAAAAGTTCGGTTTTACCTATGATTTGATAAGTCGTATTCTAGCTTCAACAGATAAGCAATCCCTGAAATGAGTTAGAGGAATATCAAATGAGTTTAATTAATACTGAAGTAAAACCATTTAACGCTACCGCTTACCAAGACGGTCAATTTATTGAAGTTTCAGAAAAAGACTTCTACGGTAAATGGTCTGTGGTGTTTTTCTATCCTGCTGACTTTACTTTTGTATGTCCAACAGAATTAGGCGATCTTGCTGATCACTATGCTGAATTCAAAAAAATGGGCGTAGAAATTTATTCAGTATCTACTGATACACACTTCACGCATAAAGCTTGGCACGATTCTTCTGAAGAAATTAAGAAAATCGAATACCCAATGGTTGGCGATCCAACTTGGACACTTGCGAAAAACTTTGATGTTTTAATTGAAGCGGATGGTCTTGCTGACCGTGGTACTTTCGTAATTGACCCTGAAGGTAAAATCCAAATCGTTGAAATCAATGCAGGTGGTATTGGTCGTGATGCTTCTGAATTGATGCGTAAAGTAAAAGCTGCTCAATATGTACATGCACACCCAGGTGAAGTATGTCCTGCAAAATGGAAAGAAGGTGAAGCGACGCTTGCACCATCGATCGACCTAGTGGGTAAAATCTAATTTGGTGATCCAACCGTAGATTTAAAAAAGCCAGAACTCAGTTCTGGCTTTTTTGTGGTTTAGATCATTAGACTAAATAGCCATCATGTTCTGGAGCATAGCTACGAACTCCATCCACTAAATAGTCAATTAATCTTTCCATGACTAGGCGTTGACCTTTGCGCGAAGCATATACCAATTGCACCGTACCGACATTTGAGCACCATTCGGGGAAGAGGTGAATTAAACGACCTGCCTCAATATCTGCTTGCACGGTTAAATAGGGTAAGTCTGCAATGCCTAAACCATCGAGTGCTGCATAATAAGTACCGGCTAAGTCATTGCTTTTAATCCGAGGCTGTAAGGCAATTTCAATCTGTTCTTGCTGTCCTGTATGATGCAAATGCCATTGATAGCGGTTTTTCTGTGTGCCCAAAACGATACTCGGAAATTCTGTCAATTCGGTAATATGCTTTAACTCGCGTCCTTGTAAAAGTTCAGGACTAATCACTAAGCAATGCACGGTTTTAATCACGTCACGTACAATAATGCTCGAGTCTTCATTCTTACTAAAATTGGTGCGAATCGCCAAATCAATGTCGTCATGTAAGACATCCACACGGCGGCTAGACAGCTCGAGTTCGACCTGAACTTTGGGATGATCTTTTAAAAACTGATTTAACAAGGGGCGAATTTGATGTTCCATCATGACTGGTGGACAGCTAATTTTAACCAAGCCTTCAAGTTCACTTTTTTGCTTCAAGAGCACCTGATGCGCACATTCGACTTGTTCGATCACTTTTATGCATTCTTCATACAATTCTTGGCCTAATGTCGTGACCTTAAAGTGTCGGGTAGAACGCTGAATAAGGGTGACATTATATTTGGCTTCGAGATCTAAAATACGTCGGCTTAATTTTGATTTTGTAATATTCGATGCTTCACTTGCAGCGCTAAAACCGCCATGTTTCACCACCAAATAAAAGTAGTAATAGTCATCAAATGAATGCATGGATCACCTTATGCAGTGAAAAATTATTTCAATTCCAATTATCATACGTCAATTTATACATCAGGTATAAAAAAAGCGGCTCGAAGCCGCTTTTTACTACTGGAGGATTATTTCTTTTCAGTATTTTGCGTATAGCTGTTGATGAGGTTACGGTAGTCTGGAATATGGTTGCCGAAAAGCGCACCTAAACCTTCAATATCATTACGCCAGTCGCGGTGTAATTCACATGCGGTACCAAACCACGTCATGAGCTGTGCACCCGCTTGCGTCATACGCTCCCACGCTGAGTCGCGGGTTAAATGGTTGAAAGTACCTGAAGCATCGGTCACCACAAAGACGTCAAAGTCTTCTTCTAAAGCAGACAAGGTTGGGAATGCCACACAAACCTCAGTCACTACACCGGCAATAATCAATTGTTTTTTGCCGGTTGCTTTGACGGCTTTCACAAAATCTTCATTATCCCAAGCATTAATTTGACCTGGTCGTGCAATATAAGGTGCGTCAGGGAACATTTCTTTGAGTTCTGGAACCAATGGCCCGTTTGGACCTTGTTCAAAACTGGTGGTGAGAATTGTTGGAAGATTAAAATATTTAGCAGCTGCAGCAAGTGCGAGCACATTATTTTTAAATTTATCTGGATCAATATCGCGAACCAATGAAAGTAGACCCGTTTGATGGTCAACTAAAAGTACCGCGGCATTATCTTTGTCTAAACGAACGTAAGGTTTGCCCATTTTATTGTCCTCTTTCCTGTTTGCAAGTACGCAGGATCAGATGAAGTCTGCGTGTTAACTCGATTTAGCATAGCTATAAAAATGGGATAATGGAATGGGTTTAAATGAGAAAAACAATCATAATATTGGGATAATTCATTGTTGAATATGACTTAAACCCCTATATTTTCCAAATCAATGCTTGTTTTTGAGTGGATTTTAGATTGTATTACTGATTATTGTTCTATATTTGAGATATATAATGCTATTTGGATGATGGTCAGCAAGTATTTCAAAGCTTAAAATAAGCGCTATGTTCATCCTATCGTATGAATATAGGAGCTAAGAAATGAAAAAAGTAATTGGTGTTTATCGTAATCAGCAAATGCATTGGGTGGGTGATGGTTTTCCAGTCAAAAGCTTATTCTCCTATGATCGTCTAGGTCAGGCCATTAGCCCATTTTTGCTTTTGGATTATGCGGCACCTTATCAGTTCGATCCCACCACTGCACAGCATGGCGTGGGTTCACATCCACATCGTGGTTTTGAAACCGTGACTATCGCCTACAGCGGTGAAGTGACTCATAAAGACTCAAGTGGTGGTGGCGGCACAATTCAAACGGGCGATGTGCAATGGATGACCGCAGGTTCGGGTTTGGTACATGAAGAATTTCATTCGCCTGAATTTGCTCAAGCAGGTGGTCTTTTTGAGATGGTTCAATTGTGGGTGAATTTACCGGCAAAAGACAAAATGACTCAGCCTCGTTATCAAGCGATCACGCGCCAAGATATTCCACGCATAGACATGGATGAAGGTGCAGGCCATATTCGGGTGATTGCCGGTGAAATGGGTGGTCACCTTGGGCCAGCACAGACCTTTAGTCCAGTGAATGTCTGGGATGGTGAGTTGAAAGCTCAATATGAAACCACCTTACATGTACCTGAAGGGCATAACACCATTTTGGTGGTCTTGAAGGGTGAGGTTGTGGTGAATGAAAGCCATAAAGTGCAAGACAGTTCGATGGTCATGTTTGCCAAAGACGATATCGCCATTCAGCTACAAGCGTTGCAGGACACACAATTTCTGTTACTTAGCGGTGAGCCACTAAATGAGCCGATTCAAGGTTATGGCCCATTTGTGATGAATAGCAAAGCTGAAATCATTCAAGCCTTTGATGATTTCAATAACGGAAAATTTGGTGAAATTGCAGTGGCGCATGAAGCTTAAGCGAAATTCATGACATTGAAATAGCCGAAAAAAAAGCCTCTGAATAGTCAGAGGCTTTTTTATTGAGCGCTGTAGTATTTATTGTTGTCATGATTTAAATATCATTTTACTTTTTATAAATTGTGATGAATTTATCACTTTCTTATGTGGCGCATCTTAGCGGTACTTGGCTTTAAAGTAAACCGAAAGTTATAAAAATGGTTAATTTAATTGTTTGGTTTTATAGGGTAATTAAAATTTTAAAGAAAAATATGTTTAAAAAACAAAGCTTAAATTGTGTGCTTTTTGACTGTAAATATTTGTAAATTTAACTTAAAAACCGCTGTACTGAAATCCATACAAAAAATGCGAATCTGGTATTTTTTAATAGCTATTTTTAACTTCTGATCAGTCATACTTTTAAACTGTGTTTTATAGATGGAAAAGAAAATTGGAAATTGCAGTCATCGGTAGTGGCATGGCTGGGCTGGCTACCGCAAGAATTCTTAAAGACGCAGGGCATAACATTACAATTTTCGAAGCTCTGCCTGGTCGTGGTATGGATAGCCACAGCACTGAGTTTGAAGGTGGCTTGATCGATGCCCCTTTGCGTGTGATGAATCCACACCTCTGGAAAAATACCTTAAGTTTGGCGACCCATTTAGGGATTAAAACCTTCCCCGTCCGTACCTATATGGCATGCAGTTGGCTCTTTGAAGATCGTACAGAAACGTGGTTGACCACCAGTCGTAGCCGTATTGGTAATTTCCCAATTATTAATAACCGTAAAGGCTTACAACAATATGGCTGGCGTTTAGTCAAAGGGATGTTGCAACTCAAAGCCGCGATCACTCGATTTTTTAAATCAAAAAATCAGGACATCACGCTTGCCGAGTTCATTAATAAAAATGAAATTGAAGAAGTATTTTGGCATGGTGCGGTCATGCCTGTGTTGTATACCATTTGCACCTGTAACCCGAAAACGATTGGGGAATGGCCTGCGAAACCGTTGTTGATTTTCTTGCGTCAATTGACCAATGGCGATGCCTTGTTGCGTATCCAAGGTGGTACACCTGCGTTGGTTGATAAGCTGATTGAAGGTTTAAATATTCAAAGTGGTACGGCAATTACCAAAGTGCACGAGCAAAACGATAAGGTCTTGGTGGAAACTGAGGCCGGAGCACATCATCTATTCGATCGCGTGGTTGTTGCGACACCAACCACCAATACGGAAGAATTTTTAGATCCAACCCAGTTTGCTGATGATATTGAGCTCTTAAAGAAATTTAAATTTGAGCAAGGTCAGTTGGTGATTCACACCGATCAAACCGTGATGCCGCCGAAGCGCAAAGATTGGTCTGTACTAAGTTATATGATGGATCGTAAATTTACTCGTCAGCAATTTACCGTGTGGCTGAACTCAATCGAGCCGAGCTTGGTGGGTAAAACTCCAGTGTTCCAAACTTGGCAGCCAGTGACACCGATTGATCCTAAAAAAGTGATCTCTTCGGTTAGTTTGACACGCGCAGTGGTGGATTCTCATACCGTGGCGCTGAATAAAGAGTTACAGCAACGACATTTATCGCCTGAGCGTAAAGTCTTCTTCTGTGGCTCATGGTCTTGTGACGGTCTGCCGATTTTAGAATCTGCGGTAACGTCTGCTATGCATATTGCAGAAATTTTTGGTGCGCCATTGCCGTTTGTAGGTTTAAAACCTAAAGTGGAGGTTGCCCCTCAACTCGGTTACTAACATGAAATGGCTTCAAGCAATTCGTCAGCACATCCCTAGCCATAAATATGCGATTAACAGTCGACTACTCGGAGATGATGCGGAACTTGCTTGGAGTAATTTGGGCTATTGGGATGATGCAAAATCATCCTATCCTGCAGCTTGTCAAAAACTCGCTTTCCATCTTGCCGAATCCATTCAATTAAAATCTACAGATCGTGTTTTAGACCTTGGTTGTGGGCAGGGCGCGAGCTTGGTTTTTTGGATGGAACATTTTCAAATTCAAAACTTATCCGCAGTCGAATTGCAAACCGAATGTGTGGAAAAAATCCAAAAAAATTTAAATTCAAAAATCAAAATACAACAAGATTCATTTTTGAATTTAAAAAATATTTATCCACAAAACTGTATGGATGCCGTACTGTGTATTGATGCTGCGTATCATAGTGATTTGAATTTATTGCTTTTATCGGTCATTGATGTTTTGAATTCAAAAGGACGCTTTGCTTTTCACTATTTAATGTTATCCGATGCGTTTTTGAATTTAAATTCATTACAGCGACTGAAATATCAAAGTCTGTTGAAAGCAGCAGATGTGAATTTGAAAAATTTAAATTCAAAGCAAAATTTACAACACCAAGTGCAACAGGCAGGTTTCGAAAATATCCAGATTGAAGATATCAGCGAATTCGTATTTCAGGGTTTTGCCGATTATATTCAAGAACAAAAAAGTCAGATGAGCCTGAGTCATGTGGATCAATTCAAAATCAAGATGACGGCAAAATTGTGCGAAAAGTTGTATCGAGACGGGCTGATTCGTTATGTGCAGATTAGCGCGAGGAAGCCATAAAAGAGCGGCTCTAAAAACATCAAAGCCTCACTAAAAAGCGAGGCTAAGAAATGGTGCCGGCACACGGATTCGAACTGTGGACCTACTGATTACAAGTCAGTTGCTCTACCAACTGAGCTATGCCGGCGTTGTGGAATGCATTCTACAGATTTTTTGAAGTGGTGCAAGTTAAAAAAACAGCAAATCGAATGTAATTTATACGTTTGATTTATTCAGCATTCGACCGATGTTTGGCTCTAAAAACCAGAGAAATAAAATTAGGCAATGTTTCGCCCACAAGATGTGGGCGAAAAAGTAGGATAGATGAACGTTGGGTGCTATTTCATTCTTAAAATTTGGTCTAGATCCTGTGCGCATTCTTCAAGTGTATATGCCATCTCCAGTTGCATTTGGGGGCGGAGTTCATTGGCGAGCTTTCGCCATTCGTCAATCAGACGCTGTGCTTTTTGAATTTTATGTTTATTGATGTCTTTGGCAAGGGTTGGGGTATAGCCACCACGTTTGGCGTTCTTGATCTGCTTAACATAATTCTGGCTGTTATTCATGTTCTCTCCCGAATAGCAGTGATATATGAAAGGTGTTTTTTAAGTTTTTCGTTGATCAAGTTAAAAGTACCGCAATCGCGTTTCAGTTCTATGATGTTTAAATTAATGAATAATTTTTTGAATAGCACCTATATTGAGAGGATGATTAATTTTTAGCATAGGCTTAAGTAATTGTCTTTAGAATATAAAATTTGTATTTGTAAATAAACGTGTCTTTCTTGCTGCCAATAAAAAATCCATAAGTCGTGCATTACGAAAAAAACGTGTGATTTAAATCCATCAATCAGGACTTAAATACTGTGAAGTTATTGAGCTAAAAGGCTAAAAGATGAATTAGGGGGATATTTAATATTGAGGATATTACAATTAAAAAAGGCCTAAATTTTATCAATTTAGACCTTCGTTCTGCTTGGTATAGCAGTTTATTCTGGCGAAAGAGGGAGTCGTATTTTTAATTTAAGTATTTAATATATATTGTTTTATTTTTATTCTTCTGCTCTTTGTCCCCCGATTGTCCCCCCAGACTGTCTTAGGGTAGGTAATTGTTACATAGCAAATCTACAACAGGTAGATCTGCTTCAGCCCAATCTAAGCCTTTTAATTCATTAGTTGATAGCCAGAGAATTTTTCGATGGTCAGATAAAGTAATTTGTTTATTATTGATTAAACCCTCAAAAAAGGTGATATGAACACTAAAATCGGGATAGTGATGATAAACATCCAGTAAAAAACTCAAAGAATGTATGGAGGTATTAAGTTCTTCTTTTATTTCTCGGATCAAACATTCTTCTAAAGATTCATTAGGCTCGACTTTGCCTCCAGGAAATTCAAACTTGAATGCTAAGTAATCAAATTTATTGTCTTTACGTTGGGCGCATAAAAATTTATTATCGTCTCTTACAACGGCAGCTACAACTTCAATATATTTCAACTTAAACCTCAGTTCACGAGTGTTTTTCGACCGATATGATAATTTCATTTAGATCAAAAGAATTACGAGATAATGCAATCAATGAGTTTCTGGGAATGCAACACTACCCTCCGAAATCATTAGCAATCTTAAAAACAATTTTAACATCATTCAGCGTTGCTACAAGTTTGAAGGATCTGCCATTTTTTTTAGTGAGTAAGGTAATTTACACTAAAGAAAACCATATCTTACTTAATATTGATAATTTTGTTTTACATTTTAGTATTGCCCATGAGAAGCCTCCAAAGACTCAAAGTGGTACAATCAATTGGGATGTGATTTCTCGTTTGCAATTAATCAATATAGGGGAAAAAAATGCTAATTAATGGTTTTCAGCCGAATTGGATTCAATCCCCTGGCAAAGTAATTAATCAATATATTCTTTTATCTAATATTGACCTTAAATCAATTAGCAAGGATGACTTAGATTTATTGGAAAAAATTAAAACAGAAAAAGAAAAAATTAATATAAGAAATATTGATACTTTATCTAAAATTTTTGGTGGATCAGATGAGTTTTGGTTGAATTTACAATATCAATATGATGAACATGTTGAGCGGTTTTCACATAAAAAAATTGACCCAAATTTTAATGAGTTTAGAAATATTATAAGTGAGTTAAAGTCTGAGAAGTGGCTACCATTGACTGATTTAAATTATTTGGATCAGATCAATTTAAAAGCTTTTTATGGAATTAGTGAGTTTCAGGCTTTAGAAAGCAAGACTATAGTATCCAATGTTTTGGGTTCTAAACTTAAAACTATTGGAAAATATTCAGTTTCTGATTTGAATTTAGCAACTTACATTAGGAAAGTTGAGCTTGAGGCGAGAAAACAGTTCGGTCTTAGTAATTTAATTTGGAATAAAGATAAACTTTTATTAAAACTAGGTGAAATAAAAGAACTCACTAAAAGTCGTAATATATTGGATACTCTTCCCGAGCTAATTAATATATTAAATCAATGCGGTGTGGCTTTAGTTTTTGCCCCAACACTTTCGAAAACACCTATTTGTGGATTGGCCAAATTTTTAGAAAATGGAAAGGCTATTATAGCATTAACACCTAAATACAATAGAGACTATGTATTTTGGCAAACACTATTCCATGAAATTGGTCATTTAATATTGCATGAAAATGAAATGATATTTTGTGATGAAGATGATACACAAGAAGGGAAAGCATCTATTGAGATAGAAGCAGATCATTTCATGTTTAATACGTTACTTCATCCAATTAATCATGAAGACTTAGAAAACTATGTTGATTTAAGACTAATAAGAAGAAGTAAATTAGAAGGCTGGAAGGAAATATGTAAAAAAGCTAGAGAGCTTAATATCTCCGCTAGCCTCTTAACAGGTATATTAAAAAAAATGGCACTGATCCCTTACTCTTACTATTCGGATAGGCATCAGAATATTTTATGATTAGCCTGTATATGAAACATATTTATCAGGCGATTTTTGCCAATTACAGATAGCATCTTCGAATTCTTGATAGCCGACACCTAAGTGATCTGCCAATTGAATTGAAAGTTGATCTAGATCATGGTTGGAAAGTTGTCCAAAAAGCCTTTTAGCTCCAGCTTTGGGTCCTGTTGATCCTGCTATATGACAAGAATTAGCTTGTATAGGAGCTAGCTGAGTCTTGTAAATTAATGATAGATAATCAAACATACCTAATCTTGCGAATCTGTAAAATTTTAATTCTTTAGATAAGCGTTTGAATTGTTCCTTTGGTTGTTCATTTTGATTTGGCTGAAATAGCTGTTGGTGTCCACCGCTATTATTTACAATATCGATGTAGGTATCTATAACATCTCTTAATTGAGAGAATGACTCATATTTTCTGTGATTACCAAATTTTAGTTTCATGCCTGACGAGTTATAGCGAGATACCCAGTCGTCTACAAACGTTGGGTTATTACTGACATTCGCCCAGGTTAGACGAGGTGACTGACCTAAATTGTTATAAAAATTTTTAGTTAGAATCCAATTGGAATGGTAATTTTCTCCAAAATGAGTTGTTAAAAATGCCAACCAAAATGCTTCATCTAAGTTATTATTTTTGTAGTATAAAATCGCGCGAAGAGGATCAAATAGTGAGCAATTCGGATCTGTACGTTTTATATCTATTTGTCTAGATTGAATTAATTGAAAATAGTAAACACGATTGATACTATCCACTAATTGTCGACTTAAAACATCTATTTCGATCGGGAATGCAGCAGCTGGTATAGAGGTTATATTTTGACTAAAGTCATTAATTTGTATAGCAATTGCATTAGCCATTACATCTTTTTGATTAAAATTCATTTAAATAGCCTTACTTAACAAGTTTTGGATGCGCTTATTGATAAATGCTTTAATGGGGAGACTCGAGCATTTAGTCTCTAGAGCCTGTAAACCTGAGATATTGGTTTCTTCAAATTTAATAAAAAAATAGGCAAATAGAATAATAGCCATTTCTTTAAATATTGGATCTGTTAAAAGATCTAACTGGCTAACATCACAATTTTTATTAACTCTAAGATCATATTCAATTTCTAATAATTTTTTTAAACTATCTTCTAACACTATAGGATTGATTGGTGTCATTGAAGCGTGATATTGCCAACCTTCTTTAGTCAAATAGTGATGTATTTGAGGTAAAGAATCATCGTAAATATGGAGACTACCAACTATATGAGTGTACTCTCCTAATTCGAGGTTAGGATACGTTGATATTAATCTAGCAAGCATCAGCTCTTGAAAAAGGGTAAAGCTAAAAATATCGTGTACTAATCCCAATGCAGCATCATTTGAACGCATGTAGCAAGTTAAATGTAATTTATTATCTCTTATAAAAAATTGTAGGGTGCAGGTACATGGGATATCTCTAGTGTCATTTCCCGTTAGATCAGTCTTAGAATAGAGAGCTATAACCGCACGGCGACTTGAATATGAGTTTTCTAGTAATTTTACAATATGTTCAAATTGGCATGGTTGACCAAATATTCTTGGACCATAAGCACCAGGAACAGGATCTGTGGTTTCTTCATTGAAATTAATACGATCTCTGTAGTCTTTGATGTAATACTCAATAAAATCGATTGAGTCTGAGTTTGATAAATACCAAAGAAACTCTCCTACACAGCTAATTACTCTGCTTCTTACCTCAGATAAACTAACCCGAGATCTTGGATTTAATAGAGTTAGTACGCAATTGCGGACTTCCTGATTAGCTCCTCTCGTAGGAGTGACTTTTTCTCCGTGTTCTAAAATATATTGATAAGTTTTATGTAGTAAATCATCTATAGATTCTTCTTTAATATGCATATTTCATCATTAAAATAGTTCAATTTGCGACCTATTATAAGTTTTGTTTTTATACATATCTAACTGTATTTTTAGTTTTTTTCCACAAGCTATAATTGTTTTTCTATCTGCAAGTGATGCTCCTAGTACTAAGGCTAAATCTCTTTTTTCAACTGTAATATCATAGTGGGGATAAGATGCTGAGCGATGAAACCAGCATTTTTTAACACCAATATCAGCTGCGAAACTATGTAATTCTTCTAGACTATCAGCCATAAGATGGCACCAAAATTTTCCTTTATAAGGAACTTTGGATTTGTCGACATAAATAGGCATGAGTGTCTCCGAAAAACTTTGTCGATTCTATATATATTTGGTCGGTGTTCCAATCTAATTTATAAAGTTTAAATGAGAATAATATGTATTTAACATATTTTTTCGAAGTTTTATATTTTTTAAAGTATAAGAATTTTCTTCAAATCCCAATTTTTATAAATGGTCTCCGTACACGATTTTGCTAATTTCCTAAGACTTCGCTCATTTGCATGAAAATTGTTAAGTTAAGATTAAGTAAATGTTAAGCTTATTCATATCTATAACTTGTATATAGGGTATATAAGTTATTAGGCAGATCAAACTAACGATTTAGACCGTAAGCCTTATGGATTAAAGCTTACGGTAGAATCCTTATTGTTAAGGACTGATAGCAAAATTGCGAAGTAAATTATGAACAGTATTGGAAATGAGTCGGTTCAAATCTGCATTTTTTTTGATATATCCTTGTAAAGTCCTCTTATGACGAGATTTGTCATAGTAGATTTTTTGCTCCATCCCAAAAGGTAGAATCGATTCTTTATAGATATCTTTCACAGATTGGGGCGCATTATTCACTAATTGCGTAAAGCTCAGTCCTTTAAACCCATCGAACAATAGACCTTTTAAATTATTCAGTTGATTATTCATTTTAGTTAGAATATTAAGCTTAATGTTCTTTTCTGCGCGGATGCGCCATTTGTGTTCAGGCAACGGTTGCTTGTTTTGATCCGTTGTTTTGACATAAAGATGCCAGTATTCATCTGCTTTTTTGTGATTGATTCCGATGTTATACCCACTTTCAATTTTTTTCATCATTGTGAGAGGGGTTAACGGAATAGGGGTGAATACGCCTAATTGGTTCTTAAAAACACGGAAGTTCTCAGCTGTACTAGGGAGGCAAATAGATTTAAAAAGGGCTGTAACAAGCGCTCTGTGCTTAAAACGATAGAAATCAATTGCCAGTTCAAGTTCCATGATTCGAAAGCTGTCTTTATTGCATTTATAATGATCTAAATATTGGATACGGCACCGTAATTCGTGCAAAGAATTCATATCATGCAGGCGAATGATGAAACCTTTTTTATGTTCTGAAATGTAGTGAGTAATCCCAGTTTTTTCCGTTAAATATTTCTTAATGTCATGCCGTGTAGAAGGTTTTTCAATTTCAAAATATAGGTCTAAAAAATCGACTTGAGCTTTAACCATAATATTCATTTCCTTGAAATCATAGTTATTAATGTTTGAGTAAATAAAGGTTTCTAAATCAATCGCCGACTGAGCATTTTCGGCATAAATTTGATCTAATGAATTCATAAGGTTGGTCATTTCAGCATGCGGCGTGTAAATGGAGAGACTCAAAACTTGGGATGTTGTCGATGGTAGATGTAGCTGCCGCGCGGATTGAGCTTTGAGAAATGCACGCTGAAAATTGATGGCTTGCATTTCTGCATAATAATCATTGTGAAATGGATCAATGGAATCTAAATGATCCAATCGATTCATAAGTTGTTGGTATTTTGGACTCAGTTGAATATCATTCATGGCTTCTGTATTCCTTTTAAATTTAAATGTAATAAAAAACGGCTCTTAGAGCCGTTCTTCAATACGTATGTGTTAACAAGGGATGTTTTGAATCATTTGATTGAATTCCTCCGATTGTCGACTCATTTCATCATTAAAGACTTTGTTGCCATATTGAATGATTTGCTTATATTCAGGACATTGGAGTAGTCGTTGAATTTTTGAAGTAAGTTCCTTGTTATTTACTTCAGCTTGGAAAGCTGTCCAATCTGTGTAGTCCATGAATGAATCCCAGTCTTTGTGATTCATTAAATCCGCAACGACTTGTGAAACTACGGCGCTGAGAATTTTAGTTTTAACGTCCATGTTGAACTCCTTTGTTCATTTGATTGTAGGGTCTTATTGACGATTTAATGAAGGCAAGCAAACTGTTTTCTGAGTAACAGATTTGCCTTCCAATTTCTTTAAACGTCAATTTGTAAACATGCTTTGACTGTCGAATGTTTCTAACAAGCCAGTGATGCCATTGATCCACCGTTTTGTGGGGTAAATGGCTTGCTAGAAGTTCAGACGCCTGTTTACGGTTGTAAATTTTTGACTCTGTCATTTCTAGCCCTGTGCCTTCATCCATGCCTGAACTTCAGACATTCTGAATACAGAAATGTTAGAACCGATTTTTGTGGGAGCAGGGAATTTTTTTTGTTGAATCCACCGCCAAAGTGTTTGGGAGGAGACGCCAATCAGTCCTTTGCTATCGGGTCGATTGGCAAGATCTTTCATTCTCAAGAATTCTTCTTGAAACATGGTTTACACCTATCAATGTAAGTTGTTGGAATGCCATGCAATTAGTTGTAACTGCATGGGATAGGTGTATTCTAGAAAAGGCTTAAATTTTGATGTCCGATATCGGGTTATTTCGGAGAAAAATTATCAAATTCGGTTTTCGCTGAACGTAAAATTTTTACAAATGTTTCATCTGTAGGAATTGGAGGAGTGATTCTTTGTTGAGAAAAATGATTGGCTACTCTTTCATAATTAGAATAAGGTTTCTGATTTAAGTCGATTATTTCGGGGTAATGGCATAACAAATAGATGGCTTGATCGTAGCTTTTTTTACTTTTTGCATTAATTAATTCTTTTTTCAGATTATTGTATTCACTTTCAAGCTCTTTGAATTTTGTTAGTAATTTTGAATATTCATTATCATTTTCTAATTTTAATTTTTCTTGAAAGAATGAATTGAAACTTTTCTGAGTGATCCTAAGATCTTGAAAGTAAATCTTTTTAGAAAAAATGCGAGGCGTTTCAACTTTTTGCCCATTACAATTATAAAGCTCTAAGTCTTCATTTAAGAGAATGAAATCAAATTTATTATGAACATCAATATTTGGATTCTTCTCATTTGAATAATTGATATCAATGCCTGTCTTTTCACCATATAAGATTTCATTCGTTTGTTCAGAACCGCAATCAATAGTTAGCCATCCATGAAACTCCATAGAACCACTTAGCTCACCTCTTAATTCATCTGATGACATTTGAGGATGCATAAAAGATAGAAATTGGTTCAAAAAACCTATTACACCATCATATCTAAAGCATATTTTTAAATCACCGTTGGCAATATGATCCAGTAATTTTGCGAGATCAAAGCCATGACCTAATTTACTTAGTGCCTCTTCAAAGGTGTATGGCAATATATCTGACATGTTATGAGACTCTATATTTAGGGAATGGGATTACATTATTCCTTAAACTATCTATGAAATCAGACCATTCCTGCATCATTTTTATTCGATAGTCCATATGTTGGGCATGGTTATAGGCTTGAGACACCGCATTACCGACTTGATGGGCTAACTGAATTTCAATTGCATCATGCAAATAGCCTTGTTCATGTAAGGTGGTAGATGCAAGTCCTCTAAATCCATGACCTGTCATTTTGCCCATATAGCCCATAGTTCGAATAGCACTTAATAATGCATTGTTGCTCAACGGTTTTGCCGTGCTGTGATTATAGAATACAAATTGTTTATTACCTGTTAGAGGTTTTAAGCCTTCTATTAGTTCTAAGGATTGTTTTGAGAGTGGGACAATATGAGGTAGAGCCATTTTCATTTTATGAGCAGGAATGCGCCATAATTTATTTTCGAAGTCAATTTCATTCCATTCCATATTGATAAGCTCAGACGTTCTGACAAAAGTTAATGTCATTACTAATAAAGCTGTTTTAACCAAAATGTTGCCGTGGTAGTTATCCATGCGAAGTAAAAAAGCAGGGAACTCTGAAATATCTAGACGTGCCATATGCTTCACTTTACGGGGCTTTAGAGCCTCTTGTAGGTGAGGAGTAGGATCATGTTCAATTATGCCTTTACGTATCGCAAAACGGAAAATACGGCCTGCTAGAGGGATAGAGCGCTTAGCCATCTCCTGTGCACCACGTTCCTCAATTTTCTTAGCACAAGCAAGCACATCTTTACCTTTGATTTGATCAATAGGTAGATTGCCTAAAGCTGGAAATAAATCTTTTTCAAAAACGGAAAGGTCGCGTAAATAGGTAGCTTCTTTGATAACACCCTTACGGTCATCCATCCATTCCATCGCAAGTGATTTAAAAAGGATACTTTCATCAATTTGTTGTAAGCGTTGATTCTTCACCGCATTAGGATCAATGTTTTGATACAACTGAATACGTGCTTCATCGCGACTACGACGGGCCTGGGCAAGTGAGATTTCTGGATAGCTTCCGATAGTTAAAGTGCTTTCACGACCATTAAAACGATACTTTAAGCGCCAAAACTTACCGCCCACAGGAGTAACTTCTAGATATAAGCCTTTTTCATCTGAATAGCGTTTCTTCTTCTCAAGTGGTTTGATCTTTCTAATTTGAGCATCTGTGAGCATTTTGAGGCGCTTCCATACAATTTGGGGGACGAAAATCCGCTGAGATAATGTATCCCCCAATTATCCCCCTCAAAGTGGGGGATTGCAATGAATGCTATGAGATTGCATGAGACAACAAAAAAAGGCTTAAACCCTTTAGATTTAAGCCTATTAAGACATCATGTAGCTGCATAATTATGAATTTTGGCGGTGAAAGAGGGATTCGAACCCTCGAAACGCTATAAACGTTTACACACTTTCCAGGCGTGCTCCTTCAGCCACTCGGACACTTCACCTTTTGCGCGGTGGATAATAGCGAAAAAAATATATTCTGCCAAGAGAAACAATTGAATTAGACAAAAACATCTTGAGCGGTGCTATGATTCGCAAAAATCCTGTCTAAATTGAAGACAATTATATGCAAAGTACTGCACAAAAAGCCGCATTGCCTGCCATCACCTTGGCAGCTTTGGGCGTAGTATTCGGAGACATTGGGACGAGCCCGTTATATGCGCTGCGCCAATGTTTCCTCACAGCACACTTGGCGATTAGCGAAGCGTCTGTGCTGGGTATTCTGTCCCTGATTTTCTGGTGCATCATGCTGACGATTAGTTTTAAATACGTCAGCATCATCATGCGCGCAGATAACAATGGCGAGGGCGGCATTATGTCGCTGTTGGCCTTGAATCTACGAACCACACGAATTGCCGAAAACAAAAAAATTTACCTGATCGCCCTTGGCTTTATTGGGGCATCTTTGTTCTTTGGTGATGGAATCATTACCCCCGCAATCTCTGTGTTATCCGCGATTGAAGGCTTAAGTATTGCGACGCCGATGTTTAACCAATGGCTGCAACCCTTATCGATTGGTATTTTAGCGGGGCTATTCTTAGTGCAACGCCATGGCACAGGCACGATGGGTAAATTCTTTGGTCCCTTGACGCTCATGTGGTTTTTATCCATTGGCGGTTTTGGACTATGGAGTATTTCGCAAACGCCATTTGTGTTGACCATGATCAGTCCGCATTGGGCTTTCAATTTTGTGGTACAGCAGCCCTATGTTGCGTTTTTAACCATGGGTGCGGTCATCTTGACGATGACGGGTGGTGAGGCAATCTATGCCGATATGGGCCATTTTGGCCGACTCCCAATCCGCTTGGCATGGTTTATTGTGGTGATGCCGTGCTTGCTGTTGAACTATGCGGGCCAAGGTGCCTTGCTACTGCGTAATCCTGAAGCTTTAGCCAATCCATTCTATATGCTGATTCCTGAATGGGCATTGTATCCAATGATTGCTTTGGCAACAGCGGCCGCGGTGATTGCCTCTCAAGCGGTGATCACAGGGGTATTCTCTATGGTCAATCAGGCGATTCAATTGCGTTATTTGCCGCGTTTGACAGTGAAACATACCTCTGAAGTTGAACGTGGTCAGATTTATTTGCCATTTATTAACTGGGCATTGTTTATCTCGGTGCTGATCTTGATCTTGCTGTTTGAAAACAGTGCGAATTTGGCCAGTGCGTATGGCGTAGCTGTGACCATGACCATGCTCTGCGGTACGATTTTGATCTCAGTTTTAGCTTATGGTTTATGGCGTTGGCCGGTTTGGAAAGTGGCGATTTTTGCAGTGCCATTTTTATTGATTGATTTGATCTTTGTTGCATCGACATCATTAAAAATTGCAGCGGGCGGTTGGGTTCCAATCCTGATTGGTGCGGTATTGTTTACGATTTTAATGACGTGGAAAGATGGTCGGGCATTGGTGCTCAATCGACTCGGTAAAGATGCTTTGCCTATTGACCTGTTTATTCGCAGTGTCAGCATGGGTAGTGAAACCAAGTTTGTTCCAGGTGATGCCGTATTCTTGACAGGAACGCCTGAGATCGTGCCTCATGCCATGTTGCATAATATTAAGCACAACAAAGTTCTGCATGAACGCAATATTATGGTTACGGTCAACACCCGAGATGTGCCATTTGTACCCGAAAATGAGCGGGTGATCACGGAAAAACTAGATGATCGATTCTATCGAATCACGATGTTTTATGGGTTTAAAGATCAGCCGAATATTCCTGCCGCTTTGGAGCATGCGTATCGTGAATTGGGCTTTGAATTTGATCTAATGCAAATCAGTTTCTTTATTTCCAGAGACCGTATTATTCATACCTTGGGTGAAGGCATGGCACCTTGGCGAGAAAAGCTGTTTATCTCTATGCAGCGAAATACCAGTCCAGTCAGCGATTTTTATCAAATTCCAACCAACCGTGTGGTTGAGTTGGGCAGTCAGATTGAAATTTAAGACGCAGATTGAACTTTTAGGCATAGATTTAAAAGTTAGACACGAAAAAGCCAGATCAATTCTGGCTTTTTTTATCTGTAATAATTAAACTTTTTTAGTCCAAAGACATAGAGATCATTCTGTTGCTTTTTCCTGGGAGGAGTATGCGAGCAAAACAACAGAATGAAGATGTTGCGTTATTTCATCCTTGAAAATACGCTGATTAGTTGATTGTCGCGTCTACATCTGCAGAGGCTTCAGGCGCAGCTTGGATGGCTTCGTCAGCAACAGGTGCTTCTGGGTTGGCTTGAATTGATGCATCTGCAGGATTTGCACTTTGAGTTTCAGGTGCTGCCATAAAAGCATCCTGTTGTGCTTGAGGGGCTTCAGGTAATGCAGCCGATGCGCTATCGGCATTCACTGGCGCTTCTGCAGAAGAGGCAATGACGGGTGCAGCGTTGGCATCCGTTGATACGGCTTCAGGTACATGCTGTGCTGTTTCCACAGGTGCTTCAGTTACCGCGGCTTCAGGTGTATTGGCCACTGCTGTTTGTTCAGTTGGCACAGACTGCTCTGTAGGTGCGGCAGCTACACTTTGCTGTTCATTTGCGAGTGCATTTTCCGCTTCAGTCACGGCTTGTTCAGCATTTGCAGGGACTGCAGGGGCATTCGGATCGATTTGGTTTGCCTGAGCCTGTTCAGGGTTTAAGGGCTGTTCTGTTGCAGCGGCATTGACTTGTCCGGCAGGAGCTTCAACCAATTGAACTTGGCCACTTGAAACTAAGTCCTGAATGGAACCAGGTTGACCATTCACGGTGGTCACAATTTTGACTTTAGATAAGCTTTCTAATGTATCACCGGGTTGAATCGGCGGCTCTGCAAATGCTGCTGCGCTCATTAAACCTGAAATTAAACCTAAACCTAAAATTTTAGAATGCATAATCACTCCGTATATTTTTATCGCAATTTTTCGTATTTTTACCTTGTCATAATTCTTGAGGCGAATTCAATGAAACATACGCAACTGCTTCATGACCTCCTATAAAGAACTGCACAACTGCGACATAAAGTTACATCAACTGCTGCTTTGTTAAACAATATTTGTGTGATTGTTAAGCAAATTAAAAAAGAAAAGTGTACTAAAATTTGCACCCTTGCTAAGCTGCGGAAAAATAGTCCTTTTAGAAGTCATTGTTGTAAGTCATGGTCAAAAAGAAACGCAATTCAGCAAATCCGCTTTCACAGTTATTTGGGCAAAATGGCATAAAAGTGCTGTTGGGTCTGGTGGCAACAGGAAGCTTTGCTATTGCTTTCGGGCAAGAAAAAATTCAACAACTTGTTTCTATGAGCAGCACTTCAAATAGCGCCTGTTTGGACCAATTTTATCGTGAAGTGCCACCTTATTTGGTCCGTGAAAGCCTACATAAAAACAGTTTTCCACTGTGTTTTAATGGCTTTAATGTCATGTATTCAGGGATATCCAAGACACCGCTTTGGGTTGCAGAAGCATTAACCCCCGCACGCCTGAGTCAAAAAATTCCGCGTGAAGATAACTTTCATGAAGAGACTCGCGTGCCGTCTGAATATCGGGCTTTGCTTTCAGACTATAAATCTTCAGGCTATGACCGTGGACACATGGCGCCAAATGCCGATATGCCCAATAAAGCTGCGCAGTTAGACAGTTTTTCTTTGGCCAATATGGTGCCGCAAGCTCCAAAAAATAATCAGCAAGTGTGGCGTGAGTTAGAAGAAGCCACACGGGCGATAGTGACCAAACAAAAGCAAGATGTCTATGTGGTAACGGGGCCGGTATATAGTGCGAAAAAATTAAAAACCATCGGGCAAGGGGTCATCGTGCCGACCGCTACTTATAAGGCGATCTATTTGCCGAAAAAAGGTGTTGCAGGCGTGTACTATGCAGACAATACCTTGCGAGATACGGCACCGACAGTCAAAGTCATGAGTATTTGTGCGCTAGAAGAACTGACTGGAATTAATTTCTTTCCAGAATTAACTGAAGACCAAAAGCGTAATACCTACCGTTTGCCACTCAAAGCCACCCAAGTAAAAGCAAATCAAGATATCGCTTATTTGCATTGGGATGCTGAAAGCCAGTGTGCTGCAGATGTCGCAGAAGACAAGATTTTAAGTTTGCAAAAAGAGTTTAAATCGAGTGGTGGTTCTGTGGGAGAGACATCCATGGCAAGCAGTGAAAATGACAACAATCAAGATGCCTTGGTCAAACAATTGATTGAAGAAATTTTGCAATATCTGCTACAGATTTTGAAATAATCGAGCAGCTAATAGCGCTGAACTGCGAGTGATGAAGAGGATCATTGCTTGCAGTTGAAATCTTTTTCACGTATTTCTATTGCTGCATCACTACAAAAAGAAAGAAGGATATCCAACATGTTTAAAGCATTTGAAAATGACACAGCGTCGCATGCAATTCATGACTTAACACTAGAAAATGGCCAAGATCGAATTAATATTTATGGCAACTTACAGGTGACGAAAGACCAAGCAGGTTTAGCTGCAGCGAAAGCTTTACAGGCATTTTTCAATGATGTGGTGACCACGCTTGAGGCAGAAACCAACTTAGCTGAAAAAATAGCGCAGGGCGGTGAAGACAACGAAGTGGAAAATCCATTTCTTTAATGCTGTGTTATCGGCTGTCGAAGGACGCAATGCTCAATTCGGGATGAATGAAAAAAAGCTCACAGGTTGTGAGCTTTTTTATGGTGTCTTTTTCTATTTATGCGTCTTTTGCCATCAGTTTATAGATGACCGCACCAATCACCGCGCCAATGATAGGGGCTACCCAAAACAGCCAAACTTGTGACAGCGCGGCAGTTTCAGCAAAGAATGCGACACCCATACTACGTGCTGGGTTAACTGAAGTATTGGTGACGGGAATGCTGATGAGATGGATCAATGTAAGCGCAAGACCGATCGCAATTGGGGCAAATCCAGCAGGAGCGCGTTTATCTGTTGCTCCCATGATCACAATCAGGAAGCCAGCCGTCAGCACAATTTCAATAACTAACGCTGAGAGCATAGAGTATTTGCCAGGAGATAACTCACCATAGCCATTGGTGGCAAAACCGCCGACACCGATAAATCCGGCCTGACCTTGTACAATGATGAATAGAATAAATGCGGCGAGGGTTGCACCCAGTAATTGAGAAATAATATATGGAGCCAGTTCTTTTGCTTCAAAACGACCGCCTGCCCACAAGCCGATACTCACTGCAGGGTTAAAATGTCCGCCTGAGATATGACCCAGCGCATAAGCAGCCGTTAATACGGTTAGACCGAAGGCCAGTGCCACGCCAGCGAAGCCAATGCCAAGTTCAGGAAAGGCTGCAGCCAAGACCGCACTACCACAACCACCAAAGACCAGCCAAAAGGTACCGATCAGTTCTGCTAAATATTTATTCATTTAAAACTCCATTTGTTTTTGTCATTTGGAATAGATTTTCAATCTTTCACTCAGCATGAGTGCAATCTAGTTGTGAAGTGTTGTTTTATTCATTTATTGAATATGCATAGATTTAATAGATTTTGCTGAAAATCACAACATTTAAAATGATAACTGTGTCACATTTTTAACTTGCTGCTTCAATTTGCGATAAGCGCCATTGCTGTGGGGTTAAGTTTCGCCATTGTTTAAACGCACGTTGAAACGCACTCTGTTCTGAATAACCCAGCAGTAACGCAATTTCTTGCAAACTTAAATGCGGGTCTCTTAAAAATTCTTCAGCCATCATGCAGCGGACTTCCTGCATACGTTGCTGATAGGTGCTGCCTTGTTGTTGTAAATGGCGTTGTAATTGTCGGACGGAAAGATTGAGTTGCGTAGCGACATGTTCAATTTGGAACTGATTTTTTTGCAAACCCATTAAGATGGCTTGCTGTAAGCGTTGGTCGATTTGCGTGGTATTCGGCAGTTTTTCTAATAAAGACTGTGCCTGTTGCATCAACAGTTTTTGTAAGGTCTGATCGCCTTGGGAAAAAGGGCGAGACAGTTCTTGAATGGGAACGATAACCTTCGACTTTTCTTGGGAAAAACGAACTTTGCAGCGAAAATATTGTTCATACTGAGCGACATTTTTCGGTGCAGGATTATGAAAATGCACTTCGTGTAAATTGATATCTTCAAAACGCATGAATAATTTTAGAAACTGCAGCATTAACGCAATCGCAATTTCATCGGTCAATTGATTGGCCATATTCATGGGTAAATCATTCCAACCGATCGAAAAAAAATCATTTTGAATATCAATCAGCAATGGACTGCCATCGAAGATTAAGCGATGAAAATCATGGTAGCGGAGCAGCGCTTCGCCCAAGTTTTCACAGGACAGGGCAATATACGCAATAATGCCAATATGTTTGGGTTGAACATGTTCTGCAATTTCTAAACCCAGCGCCGGCTTTTGGATCTTTTGATCTAAATCCATCAATAAATCACGCCAAATGGCATAATCAAAACGCTCTAAGTTTTGAACTTTATTCAGTTTTTCAGGAATAGCAATGCCTTGAGCTTGATGATAAGCATAGAGCAAATGGCCCAGTCCTCCATAGACCGATCCTGTATAGTCCTTGAGTTGATGCATATTTTTTTAATTCTAAATTTTGTCGTGTTTTGTCAATAATATTAAAAAAAACGGTCAATATCTAGCCCTTTTCATTACCTATATTGGAGCTAAGAAAAGGAGATATTGGTCATGTTAAAAGGTTTTATTGCAGGGTTGGTCGTCGCCAATGCCTTTGAATGGTTCGCACATAAATATGTTTTGCATGGGACACATCGGCCAGGCAAGCCACGTTTTAGTCCAGTACCGAAAAGCATGAAATCACATTGGGAGCATCATCGTGAAGTTCGAAAAACAGATTTTCATGATCATGGCTATGTTGAAGGTGTACAGAACTGGCGCACGAAAAATGAAATATTGTCACTGGTGGCAGTTTCAGCGGTATTTGTCCCGCTGTTTTATCCCATTTCCAAAGGAATGAGTTTGTCTGTGCTGTATTGCGCAGGGAATTATTATTATATCCATCGTCGCGCACATCTTGAGCCAGAGTGGGCGATGAAAAAGATTCCATGGCACTATGACCACCATATGAACTCAAATCAGGATGCCAATTGGTGTGTGACTAAGCCGTGGTTTGACTATATTTTAGGGACTCGAGTGATCTCCTCGGCGAAATTACAGGAACAGAATCCACTAGGTGTGTTACTACCGACAGCGATTGCGAAACCATTGTCACACTGGGTCAATCGGGTATTTCCTGCAAAGTGGGTCGCTGAGCGTGAAAAGCCAACTGCACTTTTTGAAACGGTCTAATATGAACGCACTATGGGTTTTGACAACTAGCTTTGCCATTCAATTGAGCTGTCGCAATTTGTCAATAAATTATGAATCTACTGTCAATCAAATGCAGTGCAAATGCCCTATATTTAAATCATCAAAAGGCTTGTACACGACGAGTTGATTGATGAAGTTGCTATGTATATTTTTTCATTTGTTTTAAGTATCAGACCAAGTGCTGTAGTTTTTCTTGGTTTATAGGAGCCGACAAGGCTCCTTTTTTTATGTCTATAGTAAATGAATTTTATGGACGATGCTCTGCTACAACGTCAATGACGTGGCATCAAAGCAACAAGGCAAAAAAAAGAGCGAATCATCGCTCTTCTTCAATCTTCATTGAAAATGAATCAATTAAAGGCGCATTTCAATGCCTTGTTCTGCTAGATATTTTTTCGCTTCAGGAATGGTGTGTTGACCAAAGTGGAAAATAGAGGCTGCAAGCACCGCATCTGCGCCACCTTTTAAAATACCATCGGCCAAATGTTGTAGATTACCGACACCACCAGAAGCAATGGTTGGAATGGTCACACGGTCATTAATATTACGCATCAGTTCAATGTCATAACCAGCTTTGGTTCCATCAGCATCCATCGATGTGATGAGTAATTCACCTGCACCGAAGTCCGCCATTTTTACTGCCCATTCGATGGCATCGATACCGGTTTCTTTACGGCCACCGTGGGTGAAAATTTCCCATTTATTGTCGCCGGTTTTTTTCGCATCAATAGCAACCACAATACACTGTGCGCCAAAACGCTGAGAGGCTTCTTGTACAAATTCAGGGTTATAAATAGCCGCAGAGTTAATCGAAACTTTGTCCGCACCGGCATTTAATAACAGGCGGATATCTTCTACTTTACGCACGCCACCACCGACTGTTAATGGCACAAATACAGACTCAGCCATACGCTCTACTGTACGGTAAGTGGTATCACGACCATTTGAGGTTGCGGTAATGTCTAAGAAGGTAATTTCGTCCGCACCTTGTTCGTTATAACGGCGTGCAACTTCAACTGGATCGCCTGCATCACGAATATCAAGAAATTGAACACCTTTCACTACACGACCGTTGTCCACGTCGAGGCAAGGAATAATACGTTTAGCAAGCATAATTTTTTCCAAAAATAACAGCCGATTATGAAACTTCGCGACTTAGATGCTACACCTTAGTAGTCGGAGCGGTTATTCTATCAAAAATATGTAAGTTTTTTCGCAGGTTTTCTATGTCGGTTTATACCACTTTGACTTTAAAGGAAGTTCAGGATTTTGCAGCACCTTATGGACTGGAGGTGATTGACCTGATTCCGATTCAAGGCGGTATTCAAAATACCAACTATTTTATTGTTTGCGAAAATGGCACGCAGTATGTATTAACCGTTTTTGAAGAGATGGACGAGCAAGGTGCAGGGGAATTGGTGCCTGTACTCGAACACTTGGGGCAGGCTGGTCTAGCTGTGCCTGTACCACTGAATCATTCGGGTAAAGCGATTCATAGCTTAAAGGATAAACCTGCACAGATTGCGCCACGCATGCAAGGTCAACATCCCATGCCTGCGAGCTTAGCGCAAGCAGAAGCGATTGCTGTAGCCCAAGCGAAAATGCATGTGGCTTTACAAGATTTCCCTTTGGAACGTGCAGAATATCGTGATCATGCTTATTGGTTACAAGTTTCACGTGATATTCGTCCAACATTAAATGAAGCAGATACCACGTTACTTAACAATCTGTTGGGCTTATATGACATCTTAACGGCGATGTATCCAGACCGTCCTACCGGTTTTATTCATTCTGATCTGTTCCGTGACAATACTCTATTTGACGGCGATCAACTCAACGGCATTTTAGACTTTTATGAGTTAAATAAAGACGAACTCTTGTTTGATATTGCTATTACTTTAAATGACTTTTGTACTGAATATCCGGATGTACATTTGAATGAAGACAAAGCCATTGCCTTTTTAAATGCCTATGAAAGCGTGCGTCCATTAACCGCAGATGAAAAATCATGCCTAGAGTTATATTTGGCGATGGCGGCGGGTCGCTTCTGGATGATGCGTTTACAGGTGGCACAGAAAAATGCGGCAGAAGGTCGTACAGGTGATGATATTTTGCAGAAAAACCCTGCTGAAATGCGTAATATGCTGATTGAACGATTAAAATTCGTCACTGCATAAATTTTAAAAACAACGAGAGGGAAAAGCATGCGTGATCAAGGACGCTTAGTAGAATGGTTTGATGACAAGGGCTACGGCTTCATTCAACCGAACGATAGCACCAAAGATCGCGTATTTTTGCACATTAAAGACTTTTCCCGTCCCGGCCCACGACCAATCGTGGGCTGCGCGTTGGATTATGCTGTGATCTTAGACGAACGCGGACGCTTTCGTGCGCAGCAAGTGCATTATTTAAAAGCCTCACAAACCAAAGCTGCACAACGGCCCAATAAAAAAAATGTGGTACAGATGCCGCGTCAGGCAGAGCCGATGCAAATCGTGTGCATCATTTATATTCTAGTCTTGGCGGGCTTGTCTGTGGCGGGTTTGCTTAGTGGCATGGTGCTGCTTTTTGTAAGTATTATTAATGTCCTGACCTATTGGTTCTATGCTCAAGATAAAGAAGCTGCGCAAATGGGGAACCGACGCGTGCCAGAAAATACGCTGCATCTTTTGTCTTTTTTAGGTGGGTGGCCAGCGGCATGGCTGGCTCAGCAACGTTTGCGGCATAAAACACAAAAACAACCGTTTCGAAAAATATATTTCTGTACCATAGCCTTTAACATATTACTGATTTTATGGCTAATTTCACCATTTAATATCCTGCATATCTAGGGTGGAATGATCCGCAAAATCATCATGACGGAGAGCGAAATGAATTATTCCATTGATAAAGATCCAAACCGCCTGCTCACGATTATTTTGTATATTCTTTATATTGTGGCGATTTTTTCTGCCGGCTTGCTTGCGGTCCTCGCGCTGATTATCAATTACGTCAAACGCAGTGATGTCCGAGGCACGATTTTTGAAAGCCATTTCATTTGGCAGATCCGTACGTTTTGGTGGTATCTCATTTGGAACATCATTGCTTTCGTGCCTTTTATTTTTCTGTTCTTTACCGGCAATAATGCCAATGCCTTTGCGGGTGTGGCACTGGGAGCGAGTACCTTCTGTGTCACGGTGATCGGACTGTCTTGGTTATGGATTGTGTACCGCGCGATTAAAGGTTTAATTCGTGTCAATGACAACAGACCGATGTATGACTAATGCGAGTTCAGAACTTTTTGGCATAAAAATCTTGGCATCAAAAAAGCGGCTGTATGGGCCGCTTTTTTGATTTAAGAGAGGAAGCTGAAATTAGCGTTTCTTTAACCATTTCGGCCGCCATTCACTCACAATCACACCGAGCACTACACACAGTCCGCCAATGAGAGCGAGCGGTGTTAAGCGTTCACCCGCAAGTCGCCCAATGATTGCGGCCCAAACCGGTTCACCTGCATAGATGATTGCCGCCTGTGCAGGATCAACCATACGCTGCGCCCAGTTCATCACCAGTTGAATCACGGCGCTGGCCAGCCCCAATCCGCAGAGTACAGCGATTAATGGCCATTCAAATTTGGGCAATGTGGTTTCACCTACCAGTGGAGCAAAGCAAAAACAGAACAGTGAGGCAAATGCCAGTTGTAGAACCGTCACTCTGCGTAGATTGACGTGGGGTGCAAAATAACTGATCAAGATAATTTCAAAGGCAATGGCAATCGACCCGAGCAGCGTAATGATTTGTCCAAAGTTGAGCTGAATGGCGCCAAAACCATTACCAGTTAAAAAGACCAAACCAACAAAAGCCAAACACACACCTAGCCATGTCATCACATGCGGTTTATGCCGAAAACACAGCCACATAAAAATCGGAACCAGTGGCACATACAATGCAGTTAAAAAAGCCGATTCACTGCTGCTGATGCTTTGCAGGCCGATTGTTTGCGTCGCATAGCCGATCGCAATCACCGCGCCGATACTTGCGCCCGCAATGACATCATATTGAGAAAAGTGTCTAAGATATTTGAGTGATAAAAGACTCACAGCCAGTGTTGCTGCGGCAAAACGTAGACCGACAAACAGCACGGGACTGCTAAAATTTAAACCGTATTGCACGGTGATAAAACTGGCGCCCCAAATCATGGTAATCAGGATGAGTGCGAGCTGCGGAAACTTGGCTTTCCAAGCAGATTGTACGGTTGGCATGTGTATTTGATTATTCGAAGAGGAGAAATAAAAAAGAGGCCCGAAGACCTCTTTTCTGCTCGGGTATATTACAAGCTTTGTTGATCAAGCAGTAACTGAGCTTCACGAAGGTTCAATGTGCCTTCATAAATTGCACGACCGGTAATCGCACCTAAAATGCCCGGTTGGCCTTTTAAGTTACGCACGTCGTCAAGGTTGGTCACGCCACCCGATGCAATAACAGGTAAGCCTGAATATGTTGCAAGGTTTACGGTTTGTTCAACGTTCACACCTTGCATCATGCCATCACGTGCGATGTCGGTGTAGACGATGCTCGATACGCCGGCATCTGCAAAGCGTTTTGCCAAATCAGTAGCTTTCACATCAGTGACATTTGCCCAACCATCCGTTGCTACCATGCCGTTCATGGCATCGATACCGACAATGATATGGCCTGCAAATTTTTTGCACGCTTCTTCAACAAATTCAGGCTCTTTTACCGCTTTTGTACCAATGATGACAAACGAGACGCCTGCATCAAGGTAGTGTTCAATGGTTTCAAGAGAGCGGATACCACCACCAATTTGAATTGGCAATTCAGGCTGTGCTTTAGCAATCGCTTCAACCACAGGCTTATGAATCGGTGTACCAGCGAAAGCACCGTTTAAATCTACCAAATGTAAGCGACGCGCGCCTTCATTTACCCAATGCTGTGCAGTTGCCACTGGATCGTCAGAAAATACGGTATCGTCTTCCATACGACCTTGTTTTAAACGGACACATTTGCCATCTTTCAGGTCAATTGCAGGGATGATCAGCATGCTTTCGCTCCTTGCTCAATCAAATTAAGAATGAATTTGTGCCTAATCTTATCAAATAAACGGCTATTCACTAAATGCTAATATCAGAATTGATGAATTAAAAAAGCCTGACATGTGTCAGGCCAGTGTAAATAGAGGATTGGATTTTATTGTTGGTCTATAAAAATGCGCTGTGTATTAGTGTTTTTAGTCATTAAACATAAGCGGTTGTGTGTAATAAATCGATGTTTACGGATTGAAGTAAGCTACCGACATCGTATAAGCCTTGATTGAGGGCTGTAGTACTTTCACCGACCACTTGAACGAGATCACCGACCACAGGAAGTTCAGTAGCAATCGATGTAATCGGTGCAATGTCATCCAGTAAGGTATCTAAAGTGCCTGAAACATCTTGCACGACACCACCCACACTTGCTAATGGATCATTCAGGACGGCTGTTAATAATTCGCTAGGATCAATACTGGCTACATAGTCGCCCGTTTCAGCCAACAAGCCAGTTAAATTACCCGTAGTTTCGCCTACTGCATCCAATAGACCGCCCAGCAATGGCAAGTCAGAAAGTGCGTCTGTGATTGGTGCAGCAACACCACTTATATGATCAACCAAACCTGCAGCTTCTGTCACGGTTTGACCGACCACACCAGTTACACCATTGAGAGCGGTTTGTACACCGCCGAGAAGATCACCTGTCGCTAGTTGATCGGCTACCGCATGTAAGCCATCACCTAAGGTGCCGACCAACTGATTTTCAACCGCGAGTACTTTTTCGATGGTCCCACCAATGAGCGGAAGCTCAGTCAGTGCATTCGTTAAGGGCACTGTTAAGCTACTTACGGTCTCTAATACGGTGTCTACTGTATCCAAAACAGTATTTAAAACCAGTCCAACCGCTTTACTGATCCCTTGTAAAGTCAGGCTGAGTACACCGCTGATTTTTCCTGTAAATAAGTTCAACATGTCAGGTTCTCCAAGCTTTTAAATTATGATGTGTTATGTATTTGGCAGACTTGTTTTAGCAAAAGGAGATTGATGAAAACAAATTATGAAAGTATAGAAAGAATGAGATAAATCATGTAATTCTGCTAGAAAACTTAGAGAGATCAAAACCTTAGTTGAATAAAAATATAAATGTATATTAATGTAATTAAAATGAGCTAAATCAAAGATATAAATGTACTTAAAAGGTGCGATTTTATTTTTTTTAGACTGTGCTGTGACTATTTTTAAGGCAATAACGTACTGTTTAAATCTCTAGTGCAAATAAACTGCAAATTCATTGGCACTCTTCAGCCGATCTTTGCACTTGGTCATGCCATAGATTGGGGCAATATCCAGTTACAGAGCGGTTACATCGCTGAATATAAATTAAATCATTAAAATAATTAAGGATTTATAAATTCATGTGCGGACGAATTCTTAGTTTGAGAGACGTATTGGGAATGGTTTTGGGTAATAAGCCACGTTGTAATAATTCTTCAAAGACCAAAACAGGGGCATAGGCATCGGCAGCGGCATAACGAATTTGCTCCGGACTTAAGCGCTTTTTGGCCCAATTCGAGGTGCTGACCGATTTAGATTTTGGAAAATTCACACGAAAAAGCAGTGCCATGGCATTTTTTAAACCGACGGGTTGGCTTAAGCCAAAAGAAGCAAAGCACTTGGAGAGTTCCAATACACTATTCAGTTCGATGCCTTTTTTACGAAATAAATGCGCATCATTTTTTAAGCCAAAACCCACTTTAATTTGATCACGATTACTCAAGATCGGCTTTAAAAACTCCCAAGTGCATTCGTTCATTTGAAACAACCACGCCTGTTGCGCCGTAGCGAGTTGGATTAAATGTGGACCGGTAGAGACCTCACCTTTACGAAAAGTCGGCTTAGATTCAGAGTCGAAACCGAATAAGGCAGTTGTCTGTAATTCATCGGACCAGTGTTGGCATTGTTCGGCATTGTGAATGACATGGATCTGCTCTGGCACTAAATTTTGGAACAATGGAAAATCTTTAATCTGTTCTTTTGTTGGCAAAATAGGTGTCAGTAGAGCATCAGTCATTGTGATTCAATTCAAAGGCTTGTTGTTGCAGCCTAGAGCGTTTAGTAGGGAAATGCAAATACCGAGATGTGGCGTTGAGCATGAGCCATTGACTCACCTGCCTGTCATAGCGCGTTGCTATGACAGTGACGAGGGCACTTAAACACAGTGACCAAGAGGTTTAAAGACAGTAACTTAAAACAGAAAACGCGCAGTAAATAATACATTTACCAAGATCAGTAAGAATAAACCGATAAAGAGAAAGGCGAGGACCACCTCCCATGTTTTGGATTCACGTGGCTCACCATATTGATTGGCATTTGCAGACCCCGGGATGAGCATCAGCGCAATGCACATAACGATATTGAGCAACGGAATCAGCTCTAAGAGTGCAAACCAGCCTGAGAGATTAAAGTCATGCAAACGACGCACTGAAAAAATCATCAAAGGGATCAGCATTAAAATATTTAGGATCAATCCAATCACTTGCGTCATTGGATTTTCAGCATGAGCTATTAGGGCATGGAGGGTATTGGGCATCATGCTGACGATCAGTAGCATCAGTATGCTTAGCATGAGGCCATAGAAGACATTCCAACCGATAAAAGACATGCGATTAAAACGACCGTCACGGTTCCAACCAGAGTTTATATTGGGTGAATTATTCATATTAAATGATCTTAAATTATCGTAAAAAGTATAGTTATCATTCATTTTTAGCCGCAAAAAAATTGAGCTAAAAACGACATAAAAATGTGAAAAAGTACAGGATTTGATCCTGAACATAAAAAGCGCGTTGATTATAAAGGTAAAGTACAAAAAAAGCCCACATGTGTGAGCTTGTTTGAGTAGATGTATTACTGTTTAGAGCGATCTAGGCGGCATCTAATGATTTATCATTATTGTTGTTGAATCGTGGTTTGCTGAGAGCGGATCACATAGTTTTGGTAAGACGGAATCATGATCGCAGCGAGTATACCGAGTATAAACACCACGATATACAAAACAGCGAGTACTGTTTCCCAGCCTTTGGTCGGGCGTGGTTGTCCAAAGCTATTGCTACCGCTATTACCCGGCGCAAATAACACATAGAGCGCAAACAATATATTCACTACAGGAACTAAGATCAGCAGTGCAAGCCATCCAGAATGGTCTCGGTCATGTAAACGACGGATTAAGAAAATGACGCTGTAATAAATGACGATGGCATACATGATAAAGAAAATAATCATGAGTGGCGTCGACATTGCACCCTCAGTCAGCGCATTTTGCGCGCCGGGTATGAGCAGGCCGACTACAACAGCAATTAGTGTAAAAATAATGCCGAGCAGTAGATTCCATGCAAGATAAGCGCGACGGCTAAAGCGACCACTGGCTTGGGTCGGTGAGTCAGATGTGAAGGTATTCATTATTATTCCTAGGCTTTGGTATTTTTATAAGTAGGCAAATTCTAAAATGAATATATAGAAAATAAAAGAATGAAAAATAAACAGTACAAAAAAGCCCGCAAGGAGCGGGCTTTTTTGCGGCGAAGGAATTTTAAATATCCCATTCCACAAAGTTTTTCAGCAATTGCAGACCGGCTGTATGACTTTTTTCTGGGTGAAATTGTGTCGCAAACAAGTTTTCCTTGTGAATTGCGGTACAAAATTCCAAACCATAGTCACAGGTTGCAGCAACAATGCTTGAGTCTTGCGGCTCTACATAGAAGCTATGTACGAAATAGAAACGTGCATCTTGCTCAATGTTTTTCCACATCGGGTGGCTAGGGTCTGCCTGATGCACTTGGTTCCAGCCCATGTGCGGCACTTTTAATCCCTCTACATCAGGGAAGCGTTTAACCGAACCTTCAAAAATACCCAATGCATCTGCACCGCCATTTTCTTCGGAATGCTGCATTAGGGCTTGCATGCCGACACAGATCGCAAGCACAGGTTTATTAAATGCCGCTTTACGGACGACTTCATCAATCCCTGCATCATGCATGCCTTGCATACAGTCACGCATTGCTCCCACACCGGGGAACACAATTTTATCTGCTTGTGCAATCAGCTTAGGATCATTGGTGACATCAACAGTTGCACCCACGTGTTCAAGGGCTTTTGCTGCTGAGTGAAGATTTCCCATGCCATAGTCAAGAAGGGCAATACGGGTCATTACAATGTTCCTTTGGTAGACGCAACAGTATTTTCGGCACGAGGGTCAACTTCACACGCCATACGTAATGCACGGGCAAAGGCTTTAAATACGCTTTCAATTTGGTGGTGGCTGTTTTTACCTTTTAGGTTGTCGATGTGCAGCGTCATTAACGCATGGTTCACAAAACCTTGGAAAAATTCAGAGAAAAGATCCACATCAAAAGTCCCGATGCGCGCGCGAGTGAATGGAATATCCATCCAAAGACCCGGACGGCCAGATAAATCCACCACAACACGACTCAGTGATTCATCAAGTGGCGCATAGAAGTGACCGTAGCGACGTAAGCCTTTTTTATTGCCCAATGCTTGAGCAAAGGCTTGGCCAAGTGTAATCCCACAGTCTTCTACGGTATGATGATCGTCAATTTCAAGATCGCCATCACAATGAATATCAATATCAAACAGACCATGTCGCTTGATTTGATCAATCATATGATCTAAAAATGGAACACCAGTGTTTAAAGTGCCTTGACCAGTACCATCAAGATTCACACGAACTCGAATTTTGGTTTCGTTGGTGTTTCTTACCACTTCACTGATACGATCTGTCATAGACACGTTCCTCAAATACGTCAAAATGATTGATGTAAAAAATATTTTCGCTGTGACGAAAAGTCACCGCATATTAGATTGCTCAGGAGGGTTTATCAATGCCTATTACCGTACATGCCTATACTTCTTTGGAAAATGATGAAGTGCGCAGCCAGCTTGAGCGACTGTATGACACCAGCCCTGAGTTTAGCGACGGTTCAGATGCCATTGAACAACTTGAGCAGAACTTAGCTCAGTATACCTTAGTTTACACTGCAGAATTTAATACAAAATTGATTGGCGCGATTTGGTGTACAGGCCAAGGCGAAAGCAAAACCCTTGAATATATTGTGGTACACCCTGCAAATCGTGGGCGTGGTGTTGCAGAACGTCTAGTGAGTGAAGCGACACGTATGGAAGAAGAAAAAGGGGTGAAGACTTTTGAGCCGGGTTGTGGCGCGATCCACCGCTGTTTGGCACACATTGGTAAAATTGACGTAGTTGAGTAAAGTTCAATTTTTAAAAGACAGTCTCCGTGCTGTCTTTTTTTCGTCTGAATAATTAAATTGACTCAGACTTAAATGTAAATAAGACAAAAAGTAAGCGATTAGTGTGAAATATTGATTTAAAAATAAACATTTGAGAAAAAAGCCCATGCTTATACTTGACGGCATACAGCTTAAATTGTTTAATACGCCCCATCGGCGTGATAGCTCAGTAGGTAGAGCAACGGATTGAAAATCCGTGTGTCCCCAGTTCGATCCTGGGTCTCGCCACCATATTCAAAACTGATTTTTCAGTTTATCAATCCCTGATCCCATCAGGGATTTTTTTTGCCTAAAAAATATGCATACAAAAAATATTTTTATAAATATGATTGACTAATTAACTAAGATACGGCTTAATACACCGCATCGGCGTGATAGCTCAGTAGGTAGAGCAACGGATTGAAAATCCGTGTGTCCCCAGTTCGATCCTGGGTCTCGCCACCATATTCGAAAAAGCCTCAAACCATTGTTTGAGGTTTTTTTTCGTCTGTTGTTTTTTAGTTGTTGATATTTCGCACAGTTTAACTGATACAATCGATGCCAGATGATGAGCCCAATGGCTATAAGAAAATTATTAAAAAATAAGGGTTAAGGTTATGAAAAAAATATTATTTCCTGTTTTGATCGGTATGAGTGCCTTGCTGAGCGCATGTGGTGGCGGGGGCGGCAGTAATGTCGATTCTTCCTATTCTAAAACCATTATCCAAAATGGTGTGACCTATGAATGTAAAAGTGAAAATGCAGCAGCGCTTTGTGATAATGGCAATTGTTCTTCATGTGAATCATCGCTCGATAAAATAATTACAGCATCATGCAGCACCAGTATTTCTGCGGGGCAAACAATTTATGCCGTGACCAAAACGGGCTGTGTATCCAATATGAAATCGGGCAGCAGAATAACTGCAGCATGTGATAATGGTCTGCTTAAATTAAAAGTTGGATCTAACTTTAGCTTAAATCAGGTGATTAATACGGGTACTACGATGAGCTCTGGTGAGTATATTGTCGGCACAGAAGTGCTCCGCTGTGGCTTTTAATCAAATGAACATAGGTTCGTGGAGTGACAGGTGAAGCGACTTCAATATGCGGCGCTTGGACTGCTCTGTTTTGCACTGGGCTATATTGCGGCATCGTGGAATGACCAACCAAGCTTGACGTCACCGCCACCTGAGCACTCGCTTGTCTCTTTGGCGACGAATAATCCTGTGGCACTCTTGGCTTTAGATCGAGATGCCTCGGATCAGCCTCATTCTAAAGATATACAGCAACAACTCAAAGGCCAACATCTTCAGCTAAAGAGGATTATTCAGCAGACTTCAGATCAACAATTGGGGCAATATTTACAGCAGGCATTTCCCAATTACAGTTTTGCAGGGATTCAAAATAAGCAGCAGTTTGCGCAGCAGATGTTAGACGAATTTCTACAAGCCAAAAATGATCCGCAGCAGCGATTGGCAGGGCAAGCGTATGTGACTGATCAATCACAGACAGATGTAGATCAAGTTTTACCTCGTGAAATCTATGTCACACAGCCGTTGTATGCACATTTTGATACCATGGGTAAAGTTCCAAACAATACGCAAGTTATGGTGCGTTGGACGCATCGTGATAGCGGTGAAGTGCTGCTCTTTACGCCACGCAAAGTTAGTGAGCAACAGCAACAAAACTGGGTGAGTTTCTATCCTATGACTGGATGGAAAACTGGTCATTATGATGTGAAATATTATCAAATGAATGATCAATTAAGCCCGATTGCACAGACCAGTTTTTATATACAGCACGTGATTGAGTAAATATTTGAAGCTCAAATGTTATCGCTGAGTGATTGAGTAAATATTTGAAGCTCAAATGTTATCGCTGAAGCTATGACTTAAGTGCTAGTTTCCGACCCTAAAAATTCGATTAAACTGATAAAAAAACAACTAATGAATCTCCGCAATGAAAGACCTTTTCTCTACAGGGAGTGCGCTGTATCAACAAGCACGTCCAAGTTATTCTGCTGAAGTCGTCGATAGCATCTTGCAGCATGTTGCCGTGCGTGAACTGGCATGGGACTGCGGTGCAGGTTCAGGTCAATTTACCAAAGGTTTGGCACCCTATTTTCAACAGGTTTTAGCGACAGATCTGAGTGCTGAACAATTGGCACAAGCACCCAATTTAGACAATGTACGTTATGAGCAAGCCAGCGCAGAACATTGTCCGCTTGCTGACCATTCAGTGGATTTAATCACAGTTGCGCAAGCGATTCATTGGTTCGATTTTGCTGCCTTTTATGCGGAAGTACGACGAGTATTGAAACCCCATGGTCACATCGCCATTGTGGGCTATGGTCTGATGCAATTTGAACATGCGGAATTAAACCAGCTTTTACTGGATCTGTATTTTGTCACGTTAAAGGGCTATTGGGACGTTGAACGTCGTTACATCGATGAAGAATATCGTAGTATTCCGTTTCCATTTCAGGAGTTAGCGACACCTCAGCTGTTTTTAAATTACAGGTGGCGTTCACAGCAAATTTTAGACTATCTGCAAACATGGTCTGGGTTAAAACACTACCAACAGCAACATCCGACACTTCAGCCATGTGCAGCTTTGCATGACTTCTTTAGCTGTCATCCGCAGCAAGAGTTTGCTTTGTCATTTCCTGTGCTGTTAAGAATCGGGACCGTATAAAAAAGAAAAAGTAGCCGCAATATAGATAGATAAAAGATGATATCTCAAGTCTAGAATGAGCAACGTGAGGTTTAAATAAGCTGTGCTCTCCTGCCGTTTGTCGGGCTTAAATCTAGTAAATTGATTAATTGTTGTACAATAATAGCAGTGTAAATTTTTTCAATTTTTTATTTTTAAATCTCTCGGAATGAACATGATGAATCTCCCTAAATCTGTTTCCGTTTTGGTTTTTGTTAGTGCAGCAATGACGGCTATGAGTACTTTGGCTGCGGAAAAAGCCACTACAAAAGCTGAGGATACCGAACAACAAGCTATTCAGATGCCTGCTTTAACCATTATGGCAGAGCGTGAAATGCGTGCAGAGACGGGCATTGTTGAGTATCAAGAGCAGGTCGATCGCCGTAAAGCCTTACAGCAACGGGTAATGCAACTTGAGCGCGATACGCAAAACAAAGGTGTCGATGCAACAATCGTGTCAAATGTAGATGTCTTGCCTGCGACAGCAGTGCCTGATATGTCCAATTTATCACCTTTGATGCAGCAGCATGTTTTAGATATTGCCGCAGGTTTGCAGTCTTCTGACCCACGCAATGGTTTATATATTATGTTGCAACCCTTTGGGATAGACCGAAATGCGACCAATGTGCAAATCAGTCGTGATCAAATTAATCTTGGCAATATTGACCGTCAGTTAAATACCAATCCGATCAAGACCCCATAATCGAATACATCTCTACAGCAAATTGAAGGCGAAAATTCATGTTTTATCCATGAATTTTCGTTTTGATGACATGCGCAATTTAAGACTTTCTATATTGATGATTTCAAATAGCCTCCTTAAAAAGCATGGCTATTTTATCGTCAGTCTTCAAACTTTTGGTTAAACTGAATAAAAGGGCATTCGGAGCTCATTATGCCGCGTATCTTTGTTGTCTTAGCCAGTGCTACGGTATTGGTCTTTGGATGGATGTTTTATCAATATTCAGTACAGCAAAAAGAAGCTGTGCAACTCTCGACCTATGAAACGGTTTTGCGCGAAAAAACCGAGCAAATTTTTCAGCAAGCTCAGCACTGGGAAGAACCGATACAACTTAATGTGACAGATGCACGGCTAACGGGTGATTATAAAATCATGTCGGATTTTATTTTGAGCCAAATGCTGCAGCGTGCAGAAGCGCGAAATCAATATATTCGTGATCTTAAAGCACTGAATTGGGATAAATTTCTCGACATCGATCGCTTATTAAAAGATAAAAAAGACCAATATCAAGAGACTGAGCAAATGTTGCAACAGGTGCATGCTGTGGTCGATGCTTATGAGCAAAAAACCACTCAGCAAGAGGAAAATGGTTTAGCTCAGGCCAAACAGTTGGCGGTCAAACAGGTGTTTCGTCAGCAAATTGCCCAGAGTTTAAGAGACAGTCGTGATAGTGATGAGTCGCATGCTTTATTTGAGTTAGAAAAGCAAAGCTTGGCGAAGGCTGATGAGCTCTTTGCTGTGCTGAAAGCCAATAAATGGGAAAAGAAAAATAAATTATTTATGTTCTATGAAGATGCGCCTTTAAAGCAGTTTAATCAGCTTTATACAGAGATGTTAGCGCTCAATGCGCAAATGGATGAAATCCGCCAAAAGAACCGTTCAGAGTTGAAACAAAAGCTTTAACTGACTGTCATCACTCTTTCAAATTTGCGCGATAAAGTGGCTTATAGCAGGGTTTTACATCATATAGAGGTCCATGCTCATGCGAGCTATTCAGATTTTTGATGATATTCAGCAGGTCTATATCGACTTTATCGCGAACCGCCAATATCCACGTTTGGAAAGTTTAAACAATTGGGGCAAGAACCGTTTTTTCTTCAGTCAGTATTTTCGCATGATTGAAGATTGGCATCTGACTGAACAGATTGTGATTGAATTTAATCAACAATTTTATAGTTTGGATACAGGGACGGCGCCTGACTTTATGGATCAAGACAAATACATGGCTTGGTTGATGGAACAATTACAAATATTAAAATAAGTCCTTTTCATTCAAATTATTCAGCACAGCTTCAAGACATGTTATACAAGTGAAAGCTATCCTTTAGCGGATGGCTTTTTTGTTGTTATCGAGCATCATTTTGGGAACTGAGTTCCGAACTAGCATGAATAACGCAAAAAACATTGGCTTTAAAACAGTCTTTGATTGTTTAAATTGCAAATTTAATACAACTATTAATCAATAGTGTGACTTAAATCACTTAAAATACGCCGAAAATTTAAACATAAATTTTTAGCCAGCAGCCCATATCGCATAAGAAGCTGAGCTGTATTGAACTTGCAAGCATTCTAACCTTAGACCGATTGGCTTTGAATGAAAGGTTTATCGCCATTTTTAGAGACGATTTTTTTTAGCGTATGAAAAAATTAATACTGCTATGGCTTGCCATATGTGCGGTTTCATTGGTGTCGATAGGCTATACCTATGAATTATTCATTAGCCCTGTTTGGGTGGTAAATGCATTCGCTGCCTATGGCATGATTTTAATGCGGAAGCATTTAAGCCACGATTTACTGATCGTACTCTATGCTTTTAGTGCGATTTTTGTGGCTTCGCTGATGGTCGATCCCGCCAAGACATTAGAGGATAAATTTCTCCTGTGTGCGATTTCGGCATTTCAAATTTGGGTATTTATTAAAGCCTATTTGGCACTGAGCCATTTAAAAAAACGCCGCTTTAAGCGAACCCTAATGTTAGCTGTTCCGAGTATCGTGAGTGCTTTTGCAGGCAGTCTCTTGTTTGTAGCGTGCTTTCAGATGGACAACCAATACTTTGCCTTTGTTGATTATTTTCTAGAGCAATTTGCAACAAGTTTGGCTGTGGTATGTTTATTATTTGGTGTTCAGCGTTGGGTGAATGTGCCGTGGATAGATTATGGCTATCTGATCGTGGCACTGGCCGTGCAATATGTGATCTCAAATGATCAGATCTTCTATGCTTGCATGGTCTTGCCTTTATTGATGTGTTATTACGCGATCAAATACGAACTCAAAACCTTTTGCTGGCTGATTGGTTTAATGACGCTGATCTGTGGCTGGTATGGTGCCATGCCATTGGCTGGGGAATATTGGTCGGATGCACAAGTACATATGCTCTCGCGGATCAGTTCTTATCGTTTGGCATTGGGTATTTATCTGATCATTTTTCTGTTTATTTGTGAGCTATATGCACGAAATAAACGCCTGTATTTGGCTTTGCAACGTGTAAGTTTTTGCGATGAGTTGACGGGGCTGAAAAATCGCCATGCTTTTAAAGAACAAATATTTATAGAGGGTGCGGTTGATAAAGGCTGTGTCATTTTGCTCGATGTCGATAATTTTAAAAAAATTAATGACCAATATGGACACCAAATGGGGGACAGTGTTTTGGTGCATTTGGCAAAAATCTTAAAAAATTGTAGTCCTCGCGCGAGTTTTATCAGTCGCTGGGGCGGTGAAGAATTTTTAATTTTGCTCGAAGGTGCCGATTTGGAGCAGGGTAAAATGTTGTGTGAAACAATTTTGGAACGCTGCGAACATGTACCGTTTCGAAAAGATCAATTAAGGCTAGATGTCAGCTTTAGTATGGGCTTGGCCGAGTTTCAACAGTTGAGTTTGTCTAATTACTCCACGACTCTACAGCATGTCGATGCCTGCCTATATCAGGCGAAATCACAGGGGAAAAATCAGTTTGTTTATCAAAAGATTATTCCGTTAGCAGAAAGCAGTATTGCAGTCTAAATGGGCAAAAAAAGATGCCGTGAAGGCATCTTTTTTTAGCATTTAATCAACGATTAAGCTGCTTTTTTGAACCAAGAAAAGAAACCTTTTTTCTCAGTTTTTGCTGCTTCAGCTTTTTTCTCTGCACATTTTTTAGCGCAGTCTTTTTTCGCTTCAGCTTTTACTTCTTCAGTTTTAGTTTCAACAGCTTCTTTTGCATCAGTTGCTTTTTCTACAGCTGCATCTTTTGCTTCAACAGTTTTTGCAACGACAGCATCTTTAGTTGCTACAGTTTTTGCTACAGTCGCGTCTTTTGCTGCAACAGTGTTCGCAACAACAGCGTCTTTAGTCGCTACAGTTTTTGCTACAGTTGCATCTTTTGCTGCAACTGCAGTTTCTTTAGTTGCTGCTGCTTTTTCTACAACTGCTTTTTTCATGTCAGCAGTTTTTGCTTTAGTGGTTTCTTTTACTGTTAAAGTTTTAGTTTGAGTCGCTTTTTCTGCAACAGCCACTTGAGTTTTAGCAGCATCTTTAGTTGCTTGAGCAGCAGCTACAGTTGCAGTTTTCGCTTGTGCAGCTTGAGCTTTTACAGCTTCAACAGCAGTCGCAGGTTTTTGTTCTACAGCAGTAGTTGCCATAGCAGAAGTTGTAGCAGCAACTAAAGCAACAGCTAAAGTAGTTTTGATCGCGTTCATAGTCATCACTCTATAAAACTTAGTTAAAATAAGGCATTGTAAATTTTATGCCTTATCAACAGCCCTTAGGTTACACTGCACAGAGTAAGAGATTTGATTGTGTGAATATTCCCCCAATGTTACAAACGGATAACATGGTGTAACGCAGAAAAACAAACAAAAACAGCGTACATTGCACAGCATTCGAAATTTTCAATTCAAAGCTGATTTAAAATCATTGTTAAAGCCGTTATGGTGAATATACATTTCCGCTATTGGTATGGCATAAAAATAACGTCGCATGAGGTATAACTACAGATGCAGCAGCTTATTTGTTATAAACAGTTCCCTGTGTGGACGCAGCAGTCGATTCCACACGGTTTTAAACAACAGCACAATACCAAAGCAGGCACATGGGCAAAACTCACCGTGCTGCAAGGTGAAGTAAATTTTGCCATGTTAGATGCGTCAGGAAATGTCCTTTCCACGCATGTATTTAGTCCAGACCAGCCACCACCGTTTATAGAACCGCAGGCGTGGCACAAGATTGTGTCTGCGAGTGACGATGTGCAATGTCAGTTAAGTTTTTATTGCTTAGCACAGGATTATTTTTATAAGAAGTATCAGCTCAGTCCAACACATTCAGAAATTTTGGCAGCAACACCATATTTGCAAGGTGGTCGTGCTTTGGATGTCGGCTGTGGGCAGGGGCGTAATTCGCTGTACTTAAGTCAGCTGTCTGAGCAGCGTTTTGAGGTGGATGCATGGGATGTCAATCCACACAGTTTGCATAAGCTGCAAGAGGTGATCGCTGCGGAAGGCATTGAAAATATTCATGTACAGCAGCGTGATCTAAACGCTGACCCAAGCATTATAGGTACATACGACTTTATTTGCTGTACTGTGGTGATGATGTTTTTAGAGGCCAATACAGTCAAGCCGCTGATTCAGCAGATTCAGAAAGCGACAAATATCAATGGTTATAACCTTATAGTTTGCGCGATGGATACGCCTGATTTACCTGCACAGCCTGACTTTCCATTTACGTTTAAAGCAGGGGAGTTAAGTGCGCTATACGAGGGCTGGAAGATCGTGAAATACAATGAAAATGTCGGTGAGTTGCATCGGGTGGATGCAGAGGGAAATCGAATTCAACAGCATTTTGCGACGTTGTTGGCGCAGAAAATTTAAGCCTAGTATTTTAGGATGTTGAGTTGAAGAGTTGGGGATCAACTCAACACTTACTTTACTTAAACTGAAATAATGGAAACATTTTTGAGTTAGTTTGGCAGTATTTATATTTAGGTCGAGTAATTTAATAAAATGTAACCAAATTAGTAATTTAGGTTAATAAATGATGTTGATTATTTTTTAGTGGTCATAGAATATTTTAACGAAATGAATTTTTAAACTTATTTAGAGCTGACCCTTGTTAAGCCTAAATGTGGTAAATTTGAACACTTAATCTCTGTTGTTGCATGCTGAAAAGCGTTGTACTCAGCATGCAACTTTATATCTGAGCCTGAACTTAATTTACTTTAGTTTCAAACAATGGATTAAGGATTTGGTCTGCTTGTAAATTATGGTTATTAGTAGAGTAGATTCTACCTTTAAGTAAGTCAGCTTTATGCCATTCGAATGTTTGCTTATCTAAGTCTAATAAACGAACTGAGTATTGCTGACCCTCCTTAGGCATGTATGCTGTAACTATTCCAGCACCTGCACCCATAGTTGCTAGTGTTACACCTACACTTAAGGCACCCATTGCAAATTTACTTCCTACAGATGCATTCAATCCATCAAGCGAAACTAAAAAAATATAGTTTGAGTTTGCCCATTCTTTTAAAGTCTTGACAGTTGTTTCATCAAGCTGAGGCATATCTAGTTTTGCATTTCTATTTCGAACATTTGATAAATTTACAGCATCTGTTTTGGCTATAAACTGAGTAAGTGCAAATGCTGCTGCACGTTGATCATCAGTCATATTGCTATTTTGATTTAGAAGAGGATATGTGCTGATAGGCGCTCTTTTAGAATTGCTATCAACCTGAAATTCGTATTTTTTAAGCTGTTCTTCAGGCATTGAACCACAAATAAACGGCGTAGCAGAGGTACTAACAGTGACATTATGTTGGTTTAACTGTTGTGTAAAAGTTTGAATAAACTTCTCACTTGTAAGTTTAGTAGGCTCGATGAGTACTAAATCTTTCCCTAATTCATTGGTTAAAAGGCATGAGTTCACAAAAATCGCTACAGGTTTTACTTGGATTGCAGCTTGGGTCTGATTTAATTTTTGGCGCGACTCTTCGGAGATTTTTGTTGTTGCACAACCTGTAAATGCAAGACTGGCGATCAGTGGTAACACAATATTTTTCATAGAAACTCTTGTTTGGTTTTGTTTGATTTCTATGCATATTATGCATAAATTGTGTTAATAATCTAATTAAATCTTTATTAAAAAACCCCGCAAAAGCGGGGTTCTTTTTAGTCACGTATTTAAGAATTAAACACGTTCAATCACTGTTGCGATACCTTGACCTAGACCAATACACATGGTCGCAAGACCGATTTGTGTATCTTGCTGTTCCATAACGTTCAGCAAAGTCGTTGTGATACGTGCGCCAGAACAACCCAATGGGTGACCCAAAGCGATTGCACCACCGTTCAAGTTTACACGGTCTTGTTGGTCATAAATGCCTAAGCCTTTAAGAACAGACAAACCTTGCGCAGCGAACGCTTCATTCAATTCAAACGTTTGGATGTCAGCAATTGACAAGCCAGCACGTTTAAGCGCTTTTTGAGTTGCTGGTACAGGACCATAACCCATGATCGCAGCATCACAGCCTGCAACCGCCATAGAACGAATCACAGCACGTGGCTTAAGACCTAAAGCTTGAGCACGTTCAGCAGACATCAGCAACATTGCAGAAGCACCATCAGACAAAGCTGAAGATGTTGCAGCAGTTACTGTACCGCCTTTCGGATCGAATACTGGACGTAAAGCTTGGAATGCTTCAAGGTTTGCATCAGGACGAATCACTTCATCGATATCGCACAGAATTTTGAAGCCATTCGCATCGTGACCTTCAACGCCCACGATTTCATTTTTGAAACGACCTTCTTGTGTTGCAGCCCAAGCACGGCGGTGTGATTCAACACCAAACGCATCTTGTTCTTCACGCGAAATACCGTTCATACGACCTAACATTTCAGCTGTTAAGCCCATCATGTTAGATGCTTTTGCATAGTGCTTAGACGCTTCAGGGTTGATGTCGATGCCGTGCATCATGCCAACGTGACCCATGTGCTCTACACCACCAATGATGAAGATATCACCTTGGTTGGTTGCAATTTGCGCAGCCGCTGTGTGGATTGCTTGCATAGAAGAACCACAAAGACGGTTCACTGTTTGACCTGCAACAGTCTTTGGAAGATCAGCCAATAACGCAATGTTACGACCAATGTTCATACCTTGCTCTAGGGTTTGGTTTACACAGCCCCAGATTACGTCTTCAACTTCATTGGTATCAAACTGGTTACGAGCAACAAGCGCGCGTACTAATTCAGCAGATAAGCTGTCAGCACGGACGTTACGGAACATACCATTTTTGGTTTTACCCATTGCTGAACGTACGCCATCAACGATGACAACGTCACGTGGATTTAAAGTAGCCATTCACGTTGCTCCTTAACCGTAGAATTTTTTGTTGTTAGCAGCCATGTCACGCAACATTTGTGGCGCTTCATAAGCCTTACCTAAATACGCATATTTGTCGCAAAGCGCTACGTATTCAGCGACACCTGTTTGGTCGATGTAACGGCATGGACCACCACGGAATGGAGGGAAACCTACACCCATGATCATCGCCATATCTGCTTCAGCAGCAGTCGCTACGATGTTGTCTTCTAGGCAACGAACAGTTTCGTTACAGAACGTCAGCATCATACGGTCAATGATTTCTTGAGCATCAAATTCACGTTTTTCCGCAGTTGCAACAGAAGCCACAAGTTCGTAAGCCACAGGATCAACCACTTTGGCTTTCTTACCTTTACGGTCAAGTTCGTATTTGTAGAAACCAACGTCGTTCTTTTGACCAAGACGTTTGTTTTCGTACATGGTTAAAGTTGCGCCTTTGTAGTCTGGCTTCATGCGGTCAGGGAAACCTTCCGCCATTACTTCCGCACCGTGTACGCCTGTGTCGATACCCACAACGTCGATGAGGTAAGCAGGACCCATTGGCCAGCCGAATTTTTCCATCACTTTATCAACTTGCTGGAAGTCAGCACCGTCTTTCAGTAGAAGGTCAAATGCACCGAAGTAAGGGAACAATACGCGGTTTACAAGGAAGCCCGGGCAGTCATTGACAACGATTGGGGTTTTACCCATTTTTTGAGCAAGAACTACAGTCGTTGCAATCGCTTCAGCAGAAGTCTTTTCACCGCGGATCACTTCTACCAATGGCATCATGTGAACTGGGTTAAAGAAGTGCATACCTACGAAGTTTTCAGGACGTTGTAGGTTTTCAGCCAAACGTGTGATTGAAATGGTTGACGTGTTAGACGCAATGATCGTGTTTTCACGAACATTTTTTTCAGTTTCAGCAAGTACGATACCCTTAACTTTCGGGTTTTCCGTTACTGCTTCAATCACGATGTCCACTTCTTTAAACTCATCATAGCTTAAAGTCGGACGGATGCGCGCAAGAGTTTCACCCATTTTCGCCGCAGTCATTTTTTTGCGATCAACTTGTTTAGTCAACAATTTGTTCGCTTCAGACATACCTAACGCCAATTGTGGGTTACCAATGTCTTTCATGATGATTGGTGTGCCTTTGCTTGCTGCTTGGTAAGCAATACCACCACCCATGATACCCGCGCCTAATACAGCTGCTTGGTTGACAGGGTGAGCACCTTTTTCATATTTCTTCGAAGTTTTCTTCACAATTTGGTCGTTAAGGAATAAACCAATTAACGCACCTGCTTGTGGAGTCACAGCCGCTTTAGCAAAACCTTGCGCTTCGATTTTCAATGCTTCATCACGTGGAAGGCTTGCACCTGCTTGTAATGAGTCTAGAAGAAGTTTTGGCGCTGGGTATTGAGCAGGATTTGCTTTTGCAAGCACTGCACCTTTCGCTGTATTGAATGCCATCATTTGTTCAAGCATGTTCAATTTAACAGGATCTAATTTTTCTTGGCGTTTTGCTTTCCAGTCTACACGGCCAGCAATTGCTTGTTTCACAAGGTCAATTGCAGCGTCTTGTAGTTTGTCTGCAGCAACAACTGCATCAACAGCACCGTCTTTGAGCGCAGCAGCCGGCTTTTTCGGTGCAGCCATTGCCATCCATTCAACCGCATTGTCGATACCAATCACGCGGCTTAAACGAACCGTACCACCAAAACCAGGGTAGATACCCAGTTTGATTTCTGGAAGGCCAACTTGTGCAGCATCTGACATCACACGATAGTCACACACTAAGCACATTTCAAAACCGCCGCCCAATGCCATACCATTGATTGCAGCAACTTTAGGAACGTTTAGATCTTCAAACGCATTGAAGATGTCGTGAACAGGCAATGCCCAATCCACAATCGCTTGTTCGCCTTGAGCGAAGTTGTCACCGAATTCAGTGATATCTGCACCCACGATAAATGTAGATTTACCTGAAGTAACGATTAAACCTTTGATGTCACCGTTTGCTTTAACAGCGTCAATTGCAGCTTTAAAATCTTCAATTGTTGCGCGGTTAAACTTGTTGACCGACTCACCTTGTAAGTCAAAGCGGAATTCTGCAATTCCGTCCGAAAGCATTTGGACGGTAATGGCATTGCCAGCGTGGATCATGCCTGATCTCCTTTATTTTGGAGGACTTCTAAGTTGATGTTGTGAAGCGAGTACGCGGTTCCTGCGTACACTTTATGCCTCGCTAATCTTACGATAACTATATCTAAAAAGAACATAACAAGTTGTATCAAGCCGTGACGCTAGGGTCATCAAAATTTCTTTTGGAAATAGACTTTGGATCTGCCTTTAAACGCTATCGCTCTAATTAAATATGTTGAAGCTTATGTTTCAGTTCACATTTTTTTATAAATGTAAGCTATAGATTGAGATGCGAATGAAAAATTCAAGAAAAAAACAAGTGTATTTTTCGGCAGAATGGTCAATTCACTTTTAACATTGTCATCCATCTTTGCTGAGACACAGTGTTCTATGCTGCTTATTTAGGCATCACTGAGCACTATGCTATACTCGCCGCGTTCTCAAAAGTTAATTTTTCATTAAGCACAATGCTTATTAGCACCAGGTCCTCATATGATTAAGTGGATTATCCTGGCGGTCTTTGTCATTTCTGCGTTTTATATTCAGCAACGCGGTAAAGTCCGTCATTCATTTTATCGTCAGTTTTTTGATCATTCGACATTGCTCGCACCGATCAATTTTCTCATGTACATGTTTTCAAAAGTGCCGAGTCAACCCTATATCGACACGCAGCATTTTAAAGATTTAAAAGTCTTAGATGAAAACTGGGAAATGATTCGTGATGAAGCCAAGGCCTTGTATGAAAAAGGGGGCATCAAAGCATCGAGTACTTATGATGATCTTGGATTTAACTCGTTCTTTAAAACAGGTTGGAAACGCTTTTATTTAAAATGGTATGACTCAGCCCATCCTTCGGCTGCTGAACTTTGCCCAAAAACTACGGCCTTGTTAAAAAATTTACCCACTATTAAAGCCGCGATGTTTACTGAGTTGGCGCCCGACAGTCGTTTAGTTCGTCATCGTGACCCCTATGCAGGTTCATTGCGTTATCACTTGGGCTTACTGACGCCCAATGATGACCGTTGTTTTATTGATGTCGATGGTCAGCGGTACTCATGGCGTGACGGCGAGAGTGTGGTGTTTGATGAAACTTATATTCACTATGCTGAAAATAAAACGGATCAGAACCGGATCATTTTCTTTGCAGATGTTGAACGGCCATTAAAGTCAAAGTGGATGGAAGCTTTTAACCATTGGTTTGGTAAAAATGTCATGACTGCTGCAAGTTCACCGAATGAAAGCGGTGATAAAACAGGTGGTTTAAATAAAGTATTTGGCTATGTCTATCAAATTCGCATAAAAGCCAAAGCCTTGAAAAAAACCAATCGTTCACTGTATTACTTTTTAAAGTGGTTCCTGATGTTGGGGCTGTTCTTCCTGATTTTTGTACGTCCATATTTATTTTAAAAGTGTAATAAATATCGAAAAAATGCGCCCTTAGGGGCGTTTTTTTATGCTGACAGTCAGTGAAATATCAGTTATCGTGGAAGCAGAATAAAAATAATTATGCAGAGCAAATCAGCTAAATACAGGAATCGTGTTAGCCAAAATAAGCCAGAATCAGAATAAGCCAGAAAAAATGAGCCAATAGACGAGGAATATGATGTTGACGTCCGAACTTAAGCCCATGCAAAACCGTTGAGCTGAAAGAAAAGCGTCATCATCAATGATAGCCAAAACCCAAGGGTGAAAACGGTGGAAGCTTTGCATGCAGGCATGAAGACCTACTGCATAGAAACCCTGTGTAAACGCCTGAAGGGATTGATTTGGCGGGAAGGGTATCCGATTCATGAAAGCAACCAACCAAACATTGATGCATCAAATGCATATTTCGATGCAAGATATAGAACGACGTAAACAGTTGCTTGGCTTGACTGATTTAGAGCTGGCGGAACTGGCTTCGATTGGTGGAATTGTGGCGCCAATACTCGACAGTATGGTCGATGAATTTTATGAAAATCAGACCTCAATTCCAGAAATTGCCACTTTGATTGGTGATCTTGATACCTTGAAGCGTTTGCAACGCGCGCAGCACCAGTATTTATTGGACTTATTTTCGGGACGCTATGACAGCGCTTATGTGAATAACCGTTTACGGATTGGTTTGGTTCATAAGCGTATAGGTGTAGAGCCGAAATTGTATCTCTCTGCGGTGCATACCCTAAAGACTATGTTGTTCCGCTTAATTCAGCGTACCTTTAATGATACGGAACAGTATCAGCGGATTATTAACACCTTGGAAAAGCTCTTTATGTTCGACACTACATTGGTGGTGGAAACCTATGTATGGAGTTTGATTAATGAGGTGAAGGTCTCCCGTGAAAAAATGGAACAGTATGCGCATGCGCTAGAGTTTCGTGCACAAGAAATGGAAGAACTTTCACAGCGCGATCCATTAACAGGACTGTTAAATGTCCGGCATTTATCGACCTTATTGACCAGTATTTTATATACCGCACAGCGTAATCATGAACCCGTAACAGTAGTGTTTATTGATATCAATGATTTTAAAAAGATCAATGATGAACAAGGTCATCCACGTGGAGATCAGGTACTACAAACGGTTGCTGCGGCCATAAAGTCGGTTGCACGTTTAGATGATCATTGCTTCCGTTATGGCGGAGACGAATTTTGTTTGGTCTTGCCTGGTTGCAGTGAAAAGCATGTGGAAGGGAGTTTTATCCCGCGATTACTTGAAACCGTGGAAGAAATGGAAAGTGGCTTGAGTTTGAGTATTGGGCTGTGCCAAACAGACCATCAACAAGGCTATGTAGATGCCATGAGCTTGGTACAACAAGCCGATGCTAAAATGTATCAAGAGAAAAAGAATTATAAACGTTTGCAGGAACAACCCTTTCCGAAAGAAGCGTGATCCGAGCTTAAAGAACGCCAAAAATAACAATAGATGAATAGCGAAACTTGAGCTAAATGGATCTCTATATTCTTGAAAATAATGTGATAAATACGCTTATTTCCTGCAAAAATAAAAGCTGAAATAGCAGATGCATCCTTCAAAATCTTGTATAGAATAAAAGCAGTTGATGGGGGATAAGATGCAAGTTTTTCGTTCAAAAAAAGATTGGTGGGTGGTGGCGTTTATTGTTTGTATGAGCGGTTTACTCATTCAATTATTACTCACCATGCATGCCAAAGGCACGATGCAACAATATCCTCTTCATACCGCGGTGTATATTTTGACGGTGTTATTGCTGTGGTGGCCAATATTCAATACACGTTATCAAATTTCCGCTACAGAATTAAATATCCGTAGCATGTTTCTACGTTGGCAGATTCCTTTGCAGGATATCCAACGCATCAGTGCAAGTCAGGATTTGTCTGCGGCACCTGCGCTTTCCATTAAACGGTTAAAAATTGAATATATACAGAATGGACAACGCAAATTCGTCATGGTTTCACCGAAAGATCCGCAAGCTTTTGCTAAAGCGATTGGTGTTCCAATCCAATAAATATAAGAATGCTGCATAAAGGTATGTGAGCATGCCTTTTAAAGACCAGTGAATTATTTAATAATAACCAATTGTCCAAGTTGTGCATCTAGGTGTATTTTAGTTCGTTCGGGATGATTCAAAAAATACACCGCCAAAATAGGCTCAAGCTCGACCCGCATTTTTCGTGCTAAATGCCGTGCGCCATACTGAATATCATGGTTCTGATAAAAATGTGCTTTGGCTGCATCTGTGAGTTTGATACTGCGTTTTTGATGTTGTAGGCGTTGATTAAGTTTTTCCAGTTCAATCTCCACCAAACGGGGCAAGGCATCATCTTGAACGGGTTGATATTGCAGTACACGGTCAATACGGTTAATAAATTCAGGGTCGAATTTACGTTGCATGACTTTTTCAATAATGCTGCTGACCGGCACGCGTTTGAGACAAACCTTCTGTATTTTTTCGGGTAAAAAATTTAACTTATCTAGATATTGCTGTGCCGCTTGTGCACCTACATTGCTGGTCATAAAGATCATACAATTACGAAAGTCGATGGTTTTTGTACCTGAGGTTAGGGTTAATTTTCCGCTATCTAGCACATTCATTAAGCCGCGAAGCACTTCGGTTGACGCTTTTTCCAGTTCATCAAAAAGCACGATGCCCGGACGGGTATGACTACCTGCAATGGCAACTTCATCAAATAAACTATGACCTTCTTTAGAACCGACATAGCCCGGAGGCGCACCAGTAATGGCAGCCGCATAATGTTCCTGTGCGAGCGTGTTCATATCAATACGGCAAAAGGCATCAGGTCGGCCATAAATCACTTCACTGATTAAACGCACAGTTTCGGTTTTACCAACACCTGTCGGTCCAAGCATTAAGGTTACGGAGAGCGGTCGTTCAGGACTGGAAAAATCAGCCTTGACCACATGCAGCATTTTTTCAATTTCGTCTAATGCTGCTTCTTGTCCAATGATCCGTTGCTTTAAGCGTTGCATAACGTCATGCGGTTCAAAATGAAAACGCGGCTTACCCATCAAACGGTTTTTTTCAGCAGTGCTCTGCGTCGAAGTTGTCGGGTGTACGACATGGATGGCGGGATTGGCGTTCGTCATGCATCATGTTCCTAAAGCGTGATGTTTTGAGCATAGCAAATTTAGAATTTTGCATTAATAGCTTTTAGCAATCAGATCATTGCTATGAGCAACAATAAATTTGCGGGATTGCTTGAAAATGTAGGTAAAAGCATCACATCATGTCAAAGAGCAATATCGAAGACGGAACAAGGCAAAAGTGAACGAAAACGCACGCGAACATATTGAAAAAATTCTTGCCAATATGACGACTCTACCCGGTGTTTACCGCATGCTGGGTAAAGACGGTGAGTTGCTGTACGTGGGTAAAGCAAAGAATTTAAAAAATCGTGTGTCGAGTTATTTTGTGAAAACTATTGAGCATCCCAAGACGCAGGCTTTGGTTGCCCGTATTTATGATATTGAAAGTTTGGTGGTGCGTTCTGAAACGGAAGCCCTATTGCTCGAACAAAACCTGATTAAGTTGCATCGTCCGCCGTATAACATCATGCTGCGTGATGATAAGTCTTATGTTTATATTTTTATCTCTGCCGATAAACCCTATCCGCGAATTGCCGCAGGACGTGGGAAAGGTAAGCATCAAGCTGGTAAGTTTTTTGGACCTTATCCGAGTGCTTATAACGCGCGTGATACGTTGGTGGTGCTGCAAAAACTGTTTAATGTGCGTCAGTGTGAAAATAGCTATTTTTCGCAGCGCAAACGACCATGCTTGCAATACCAAATTAAACGCTGTTCCGCGCCTTGTGTGGGTTTGATCTCACCCGAAGATTACAAAGAAGATGTCAATAACTCGATTCGGTTTTTACAAGGCGACACTAAAGAGCTTAATCAAGAGCTGATTGGGAAAATGGAAGCTGCGGCCGAAGCACTCGAGTTTGAAAAGGCGGTGTTTTATCGTGATCGTATGGCGCTGCTGCGTGATGTGCAAACTCAGCAAGCGATTTATAAAGTCAAAGGTGAGGCTGATATCATTGCCATTGCTTATCAAGCCGGTGTGACCTGTGTGCAAATCATGCATGTGCGCAATGGCAAAATGCTCGGCGGAAAGAGTTATTTCCCTGATATGCAGGGTGATGATCTAGGTCAAATGCTCTCGGACTTCATTGCCAATTTCTACTTTCAAGTTGCAGATGAGATTCCAACTGAACTCATCATCAATGTCGATATTCCAGATCGCAAAGACATGGAAGATGCACTACATCAGCACTTTGATAAAAAAATTCAAATCAAACATAAAGTGCGTGAAACCCGTGCAGAGTGGCAAGAGCTTGCACAAATGAATGTGCAACACGCCATTAAAGGTAAATTGGCTGATCATTTTGAATTGAATGAGCGCTTTCATCAGTTAGAGCAAGTCGTTGGGCGGCCGATTGACAGTATTGAGTGTTTTGATATTTCTCACACTATGGGTGAGGCAACTATCGCGTCTTGTGTGGTCTTTGATGCTGGCGGTGCAAGAAAGCGCGACTATCGCCAATTTTCCATCAATGACATTACCGAAGGCGATGATTATGCTGCAATGCGTCAAGCGCTGACCCGCCGCTATAAAAAGCATATGCTGCCCGATTTGCTACTAATTGACGGGGGTAAAGGTCAATTACACATGGCGATGGAAGTCATGCAAGAACTCGAGCTTGACGCCTTTATGGTCGGGGTGTCCAAAGGTGAGGGGCGTAAACCGGGTCTGGAAACATTGCACTTTACCGATGGTGAAAAAATCCAATTGCCCGAAGACCATAAAGCCCTGCATTTGATTCAACAGGTTCGTGATGAAGCCCACCGCTTTGCCATTACCAAACACCGAGCGAAACGAGATAAAAAGCGCGGCTCTTCGGTACTTGAGGTGATCCCGGGCTTAGGGCCAAAACGTCGTCGGGATCTTCTGACCCATTTTGGTGGCATTCAAGGGGTGTTGAAGGCTTCTGAAAATGATTTAAAACTTGTACCGGGATTAGGCGATGTGATGGCGCGCACCATTTATAAAATCCTGCATGAATAGAGCGAACTAAGTTCAATCGATGACGCATCAAGTCTGAATTTGCCAAAATGCTCATTGACGCATGAGTCACTGATCATTCACATCATTTGATTTTTATACAATGATATAAAAATCAAAAATATGATCAGGGATGATGATGTCACTCGCGCAGTTGTATCAACATATTGAACACAATGAATGGGTTGAGATTCCAGAAGGATGGTTGCAAGGACGTACGATCTATGGCGGCTTAGTGGCTGGCATGATGATGCACAAAGCCGTTGCCCTCATTGCAGATCCGCAGCGACGTTTACTCAGTTGTAATGTGACCTTTGTTGGGCCAGTACAATTGGCGCCCGTGCGTTTAAGTGCGGAAATTTTAAGACAGGGCAAATCCGTCACCACCATTGAAGTTCGACTTTGGCAAGATGATGCCGTACAAAGCATTTTATTGGCGAGCTTTGGTGTTCCACGTGAATCAAGCATTGTCGTCAATCAGGAGCGTCAAGCACCCGATTTTCCTGAAGTGAGCAGCTTAAAGATAGCCGAACATCATCCACTTGCACCCCAGTGCTTTCAGCAAATGGATTTGGCCTGGGTAGATGGGCAGTATCCGTGTACAGCAAGTCAAAAGCCTGACTTTAGTGGTTGGATGCGTTTTAATCCAGAACGCCATGATAACCGTAAGATGACCGTCGCTGATTTACTGGTCTCGATGGATATGTGGCCGCCCGGTGTACTGCCTATGTACAAAACCATGGCACCTGCGAGTTCTTTAACGTGGACATTGACTTATGTACATCCCTTGCAATCAAGCTTGCATAATTGGTTTAAATATAAAGTATTTACCGATTATGCAGCGGATGGATACGCTACAGAATATGCTCATTTATGGGATGAAAATAACCAGTTGATAGCGATTGCGCGACAGACTGTTACGGTGTTTGCCTAGTGACACTGAGGGGCATTTCGTATAAAGTGAGTGCAACTAACGATGGATAAATCCTCAAATTATTTTGCATTTTCATCGTGCATGAGGGGAAAACTGGGGTGTCTATGACAACAGGTCGAATCCTGAATATTCCTAATATTTTAACATTGGCACGAATTGCTTTAATTCCTGTGTTTTTGTTGGTGGCGTACTGGCCACCTGCAATGGGCGTGGGTGAGCATGCTGCAAGCATGTCACGTCATATATTGCTGACCGCTATTTTTGTGATCGCAGCTGTCACGGACTGGTTTGATGGCTACCTTGCGAGAAGTTTAAATCAGACTTCAGCATTTGGGCGTTTTCTCGATCCTGTTGCAGATAAACTGATGGTCGCAACTGCGTTGATCGTCTTGGTGCAATGGCAACCGACCATTTCGATGGCCTTTGCAGCGATTGTAATTATTTCACGTGAAATCACGGTGTCTGCGCTACGTGAGTGGATGGCTGAATTAGGCGCACGTACCAGTGTTGCGGTTTCAACCGTTGGTAAATATAAAACAGCATTTCAGATGATTGCGATTTCAGTATTCTTGCTGAATTGGCAACCTCTAGAAATGTTGGCGTATGGATTGCTCTATACAGCCGTAGTTTTAACGTTATGGTCGATGTTTATATATTTGAAAGCCGCATGGCCGTATTTAAAGCAACCTTGATTTAAAGTAAGTTATTAAAAGCTCCGTGATCGGGGCTTTTTTATTGCCGAGTTTTTAGAAAAAATTGAGGGTTTGACTAGTTTGAACAGCGCTTCATTTGATTAGAGCTTGAAGTTAAATGTGAGACGTTGGCGCAAATTTTGGATAAAAAAATTCCCAGATTTTGGGGGAAATCTGGGAAGGAAAATCGGGGTTACTTATCGCTATTATGGAAGATGTTTCCATCTTCTTGATTGCTATTATAGGAAAGCAGATTTAGAAATACATGGAGTTTATTGTAGTGTAATGTTGTGTTTTATTGAGAAATGTATCACAAATTTACATTAAGAATTTTTGATACAAATTGGCCGATAACTTTGGTAGGTTTTGTTTGGATTTAAACAATGAAAATCGATATATGTGATGATAAAAATACATTTAACATTATTTAAATAATAAATACATTTATTTAAGTTTAAATAAAATTGATCAATGGATAAAAGATATTTCAGCAATGATGAAGATCATTTCCCAATGAAAGCTTACACAGACGTCATCTTTGTTTTGCGAAAATAGCAGTGCTCCGAAGCACAAAAAAAGGAGCCCCTTTGGACTCCTTCATGACATTTGAAGCTAAGCGCTTCGCTTGTCTTGCGTAATTTTTAGAGCAATAAAAAAGAATCCCCAAGATTGGAGATTCTTTTCAATTAAAGCCTACGCACAGCATAGCTGCTTGTCTTGCGGCGTGGCGGAGCAGTGCTCCGCTTTATCACGCCTCAGGCTTTAGGCCTTCGGCTTTTTCTAAAGATTCATCATTGCTGAAGAATTTTTCACGTTGCTCTTCAAGGAACTTTTTCGCGTCAGCTTCAAACACGTTTAAACGTTTTTCATTGATCAACGTAGTTTGGTGTTTTAGCCATTCTTGCCAAGCTTGTTTAGATACCGTATCAAACAATTCTTGTCCCTTTGCACCCGGGAATGGTGCAAAGTCTAAACCTTCCATTTCAGCCTGATATTTACGGCAAAAAACTTGTCGAGACATATCAATACTCCATTTAACTTGAAAAAGTTATGCGTAAAGTTTTTCTAAACGTGCATGCGCGCGTTCAATTGCTGCTTCAACTTGAGCAGGTGCAGTACCACCAATGTGGTTACGTGCATTGACAGATGCTTCGAGTGTTAAAGCTTTTTCGAAGACATCCGCTTGAATCAAGTCAGAGAACTGTTGAAGTTGCTCAAGGGTTAATTCTGAAAGGTCTTTGCCTTCTTGAACACCGAGAGCAACTGCTTTACCCACAATCTCATGTGCATCACGGAATGCCACGCCATTTTTAACGAGGTAGTCGGCAAGGTCAGTTGCAGTTGAGAAGCCACGAAGAGCTGCTTCACGCATGATGTCAATGTTTGGTACTAGTGCAGGGATCATGTCGGCAAATGCCATGAGTGAGCCACGAACAGTATCGATTGCATCGAATAGCGGTTCTTTATCTTCTTGGTTGTCTTTGTTGTATGCCAATGGTTGACCTTTCATCAGGGTCAATAGGCTCATCAAGTCACCATATACACGGCCAGTTTTACCACGGATCAACTCAGGAACGTCTGGGTTTTTCTTTTGCGGCATGATTGAAGAGCCAGTGCAAAAACGGTCAGGAATGTTCACAAATTTGAATTGTGCCGATGTCCAAAGAATCATTTCTTCTGACATACGTGATAAATGCATCATGATCAGCGATGCTGCAGCATTGAATTCAATACCAAAATCACGATCAGACACGGCGTCCAATGAATTTTCACAGACAGCTTCGAAACCTAAGAGTTCTGCTGTATACGCACGTTCGATTGGATAGGTTGTACCTGCAAGTGCAGCAGAGCCTAAAGGTAGGCGATTTACACGTTTACGGCAGTCAATTAAACGTTCTGAGTCACGTACCAGCATTTCAAACCATGCCATTAAATGGTGACCAAAAGTCACTGGCTGTGCAGTTTGTAAATGCGTGAAGCCCGGCATGATGGTATTGGTATTTTTCGCCGCTAAGCCTAGGATGCCTTTTTGTAATTTTTTCAATAATTCTAAAATCGCATCGATTTCGTCGCGAACATACAGACGGATATCGGTTGCAACTTGGTCATTACGACTACGACCGGTGTGTAGTTTTTTACCTGTAATACCAATACGTTGAGTCAAGCGTGACTCAATATTCATGTGCACATCTTCTAGGTCAATGCGCCATTCGAAGTTACCCGCTTCAATTTCTGCTTTAATGGTGTTTAAGCCATTAATAATATCGTCACGCTCTTGTTCAGTTAGAACGCCAACTTTTGCAAGCATGGTTGCATGTGCAATTGAACCTGCAATATCTTGTTTATAAAAGCGTTGGTCAAACTGTACAGATGCTGTAAATTCAGCAACAAAAGCGTCAGTAGCTTCGGAAAAACGACCGCCCCACATGCCTGAAGTTTGGGCTTGTGACGGATTTGAGGAATTAGAAGATGTGGTCATGTCGGCTCAATAAGATAAAAAGCATAGAACTGAGCAAGAGTATAGCAAATTCGAACCCAGTTGCCGAAGGGCAAGTTGATCAAACTTTTAGACAGGGTTTAGGTCTATGACAATTTCTGTATTTTCAGGAAAAATGGGCCGCTGGCACTATCTGTGGGAGCTGTTTCTTGCGGGCAATATTGTGGCTTTGGTCTTGGCCTTGGCCCAAGCTCAATCGTGGCATGCCTTAAGTGTTTCCAGTGTCATGCAGCATGTGTTGTTTATTAACTGGATTTTATTGGCATTTGCAGCATTTTCAGAGCTTTTGCAGAGCAAGACGCGTGGTTTAAGCATGAAAATGCTCATGTTTAGCGGGTTTGTTTTATTGCAAGCTTTGGTGTTATTCACCACCATACCTTTAAATGTTTTGATCTATTTGGGTGAAAATTTCAGTTTAGCTGGCTTGAGTGTAGACGTTTTAACTGCTGGCGTGGTTTTAAATCTGAGCTATGGGGTATTACTTGGGGCATTTTGTTTTCGATATTTATATTTAAGAGAACAGTGGGGTCGACAACATCATAGTGAATTAAACTCACGCATTCAGGCTATGCAAGCTCGGATTCATCCACATTTTTTATTTAATAGCTTAAACAATGTGATTAGCTTGATTGCGATTGACCCAGATAAAGCGGAGCAAATGCTACTGAATTTATCTCGATTGTTCCGTGCAAGTTTTCAAGAATTGAAGTTGGTAAGCCTCAAAGATGAGATCGATCTGTGTCAGCGTTATTTGGCCATTGAACAAATGCGTTTAGGTGATCGGCTTAAGGTGGAGTGGAAACTAGAAGGTATTGAACAATACGCTCAAGTACAAATTCCACTATTAACTTTACAACCTTTATTAGAAAATAGTATTTTTCATGGAGTTGAAAAGATTTTGACAAAGAGTACGATAAATATATTGATTGAAATATTACAAAATCAAATTAATATCGTTATTACAAATCCCTATACACAGGATACAATTAAATTACGTCAGGGGAATGGTATTGCCATCGAAAACGTGAAACAGCGACTTGAGGCATATTTTGGTCAGCATGTCACTTTTCAAACCTACGCAGGCGAGGGAATGTATACGACTGTGGTGCAATATCAATATAAATAGAAATCTCAGTTGACCAATAAAAATAAATGACGTTAACGAGATAAGGAGGAGAAATGGACATCCTAATCTGTGATGATGAGCCTCTAGCAGTAGAGCGATTGTCACGTTTAGTCACTCAACTTGGACATCAAGTGGTTGCGAAAGCTTCACATGGTCAACAAGCGATTGACTTGGCTCAAAGCCTCGAGCCTGATGTCATCTTACTAGATATACAAATGCCTGAAATGGATGGGTTGACTTGCGCGAAATTGTTGCGTGAATTAGACCCCATGCCCGCTATTATTTTTTGCACTGCATATGATCATCATGCACTTGATGCATTTAAATCGAATGCAGAGGGATATTTACTAAAACCGGTTATGCAACAGGAATTGCAGCAGGTTTTAGATCATTTAACTAAATTAACCCAAGCTCAATTGAGCACGATAAAACAAAAAGAAAATATGGACGAAATTAAAATCAGCCGCCATCAAATCGCGGCAAAGACCTATCGTGGTGTAGAGTTGGTACCTGTGGAAAATATTTACTATTTTCTTGCAGATCAGAAATATGTCACTGTTCGGCACAAAAATGGCAGCGTACTCATTGATGAAACGCTGAAAGATTTAGAGCATGAATTTGGTGATCGCTTTATACGCATCCATCGTAATGCCTTGGTGTCTGTGAGCTTTTTAGATGGTTTAGAGGTTGTAAGCTCAGGGCAATATCAAGTGCGTTGTCGAGATTTAGACGAGCGCTTGTCGGTCAGCCGTCGGCATTTACCGAATTTACGCGAGCGAATACAAAAATTATAGGGCAAGGGTTAAAGCACATTGCGAATTAAGCTTGCATTTTCAACTGAGCAAGTTAAGTTTAGAATAATAGCCCTATAGACTGTATTTTAAAATTTATGAATATCCTTAAGATCGCAACTCGACAAAGCCCGCTTGCACTTTGGCAGGCGGAACATATTCGTGCACGCTTAGAAGCACTTCATGCAAATTTGAAAGTTGAGTTGGTGACCTTTGTGACTCAAGGTGACAAGATTCTAGATACCCCTTTAGCCAAAATTGGGGGAAAAGGATTATTTGTAAAAGAATTAGAAGCGGCGTTGTTGGATGGTCGTGCAGACTTAGCAGTTCATTCGATGAAAGATGTGCCGATGGCATTGCCTGAAGGTTTAAGCTTGGCCGTGATTTGTGAGCGTGAAGATCCATTAGATGCTTTCGTTTCAAATACCTATAACAGTTTTGATGAGTTGCCACAGGGTGCGAAGGTGGGAACGTCGAGCTTGCGCCGCAAATGCCAAATTTTAAAACAACGTCCTGATCTTGAGATTATTGATCTGCGTGGCAATGTGGGTACGCGTTTATCTAAACTCGATGCGGGTAACTATGATGCGATTATTTTGGCCAGTGCAGGGTTGAAGCGTCTGGGTTTAGCAGAGCGTATTCGTCATACTCTTGAGCCTGTTGTGAGTTTACCTGCAGTTGGCCAAGGTGCATTGGGCCTAGAATGTCGTAGCCAAGATCAAACTGTATTGGATTTAATTTTGCCCTTAATGCATACAGAGACCAATGCCTGTGTACGCGCAGAACGTGCATTTAATGCATATCTAGAAGGTGGCTGCCAAGTACCGATTGCAGGTTATGCAACCTTAGAAAATGGTCAGATTCATTTGGAAGGTCGTGTCGGTAGTGTTGACGGTCAAACCTTGTTGAAAGCACAGCAAGTAGGTCTTCCTGAACAAGCTGAACAGCTCGGTGTCAAATTGGCACAAGACTTGTTAGCCCAAGGTGCAGGTGAAATTTTAAAGGCACTGTATTAATACATGCTTTTTATCAATACACGTCCAGCAGATCGTGCAACGCAGCTTAGCTTGACGCTGCGCTCTGCGGGTGTTGCTGTGGCTGAGCTTCCATTACTTGAGCTCAAGCCACGGGCATGGTCAGAAGCATTGGCAGCGTGCTACGCCCAGTTGAGTGCTGCGGATGTATTGGTTGTGGTGAGCCCATCTGCGGTCACCTTTGGTATGCAGGGTTTGCGTAAGGCAGGCATTTTACTTGATCAGCTTGAACATATTCAATGGGTTGCAGTCGGTGATGCAACCGCAGCAAAGCTAGCTGATTATGGCATTCACAGTGTCGTACCGCAGGTGGAAACCTCGGAGGGAATGCTCACCTTAAGCCATTTAGAACAATTAGAGGCCGGGGCTTGCGTTGCATTTTGGCGCGGTGAAGGCGGTCGTCAATTTATGATGCAGCAGTTGCTAGCACGTGGCATTCAGGTTCTCAATTTTGTGCTATACGAACGGCATCTACCGGAAGAGACCACTCAAAAAGTAAAAACACTCATTTCTGAACATCAGTTGTCATCTCCATATTGTATGTTGATCACCAGTGAGGCCAGTTGGCTCAATTGGCTTGACCTGATTCAGTCGCATTTATCAGTGCTGAGTCATGCACATTTTTTAGTTTTAGGTGTAAGGTTGTTCGAGCTACTTGAGCAAAGTCGTATAACACTGAACAAAGATTTTAAAATTATTCAACTCGAAGATTTAAACGCGACACACATATTGCAGCATGTGCAAGTCGTGCAGGGAAATACATGAAGAAGTTGTTTGTCGTTGTGGTCATTGTCGCCGTACTTTGGTTGGCTAAACTCAGTTTTGATTTGTTTCAGGTCAATGCTCAACAAACCGAACTGATGCAACAACAAACTTTATTGCAACAGCGCAATGCAGGTTTGAATGATCAGGTCGTGGCTTTGAAACGTCAGTTGAGCGGCACAACGACCGAGATGTCGGCTGCAAAGACATCGAATGCTTCGATTGCTGCTGAGGCGACCCATAGTATTGAGCCGATGTTGGTTGTGGACCAGCAACTTGATTTGGTTGAATTTGCCATGCAGCAACAACAATTTGCTGTCGCCTTGGAAAAATTAAACCAATTAGATCAACAATTAGATCAGTTGAGCTTGGCACCTGCACTGCGCATGAGTTTGCATCAGGTAATTCAAAAAGACCGTGAAACCTTAAAGCAATATGTGACAGAGCGTCAGTTGCAGTCTGATAAAGTGAAAAATACTCTGCAATCGATCGATCAATTGTTAGAAAAAGAAATATTAAAGCCCTATAGTTCAAAAGAGCAGCAAAAAGGTCTTTCTTTTTGGCAAAAATGGATTCAAGTCGAATCAGTCGAACAACCGAGTCCCGTATTAATGCAGCGTAGCTTGGTATTAAAAGAAATGCAGTTACGTTTAATTTTGGCTCAGCAGGTTTTAAATCAAGGACAATATCCTCAATTTCAACAAGAAATCACTGAAATTATGCAAATTATGCAGCAATTGCCAGATGCTTCATTAAAATTGATACGCCAACGTTTAGAACAATTAAAGGACATTCCGGTTATTTCTGTACCGCTGTTAAATACTCGGGCACTCATAGGATAATCGACTATGAAACATATTTTATTGGCCTATTTATTTATTAGTTTATTGGTTGTCGCCATTATTAGTTTGCTGAGTTTTGGACATGGTGCAGGTTATGTGTATTTATACTGGCGTGAATGGCAAGTTCAATCCAATATTTGGTTTTTAGCATTATTGCTAGCATTACTGAGTTTAGTCGTGCAAATGCTTTGGTATGCGGTTAAACGCTATTTAAGTCGAGAACAACGTAAATCTGAAACGGTCTTTAGTTTTAATAAACTACATCCCTATGAGCAATTGGCTGTCATTTGGCTTTTAAATGCTGCACAAGATCAAAAAAACTTTATTCAGCAAGCTTTTACTGAGTCTGGATTATTAAAAGGGGTGATCGATGCGCGTTTATATTGGATTCAGCAGCAATATGAAACAGCACTAAATGCATTAACTCAGACCAATCCAATGGCTTTTGAACTTGCAGAATTGCAACGGATTGAAATTTATTTATCCCAACAAGAGGGTGAAAAGGCTTTAACGCATCTTGAATTTTTAAATCAACATGAACTATCGCCATGGTTGCAAAAAGTCAGTAGTGCCTATGAGCAGCGCCTAACCACGCTATGGGGCATGTTTGCGTTGCAGTTTCCTTGGTTGTATTTGCGTTCGACACGTTATGGACATTTAGATGAGCTGACAAAACAAGCTTGGTTGGAACAATTATTATCTGCATTTGATCAAGCTGATGTCGATGACTTACAGCATTTAAAGCAGCGTTATTTGGATTTGCAAGATCAAATCACAGAGCGTAAATATGCGGTCAAGGTGCTATGGTTGAAAGTCTTGTCTCGTATGCCAGAGATGAGTCAGGAGCATGAGCAATTGGCCATTCATTTGCTGGAACAGCAATTTAACAAAGAAGTGTTCTTTTTGTGGTTCCAGCAAAAAATGCTGAAGCAAAACCCTGACTATGTGGCTGTAGAACAGCAGATTCAACGTTGGGAAGAAAAGTATCCTGCGCTGCCTGTTTTTAGTTTTGCAAAATGGAATATTTACCAAGCGACAGCACGTCAAGCTGAAGCAGATGCATTGTTAGAATTATATCCAAATGATGTATTAATGAGTTATTTACGCATCAAGTCAGCCTTAAATCAGCAGGATGACTTGATCAAACAATTAAATTTAATATTTGAAAATAATGCCAATTTTATGGAAATTCGAATATAAGGACATTATATGCAAGAAGATTTAGCTCAATATTCATTGGTTCATACTCAACACGTCGCTTGGGGGGATATGGATGCTTTTGGTCATGTAAATAACGTGCATTATTATCGTTATATGGAAAGTGCGCGGATTGGTTATTTAGATCAGTTGGATATATTTAATCAGTCTGTGGTTACGGTTGTGGCTTCAAGCCAATGTAAATATTTAAGCCCAGTGGTTTATCCTGATATTTTAAAAGTGGCAACGCGCGTTGAAGAATTAAGGAATAGTGCATTTCGTATGAGTTATATATTATGGAGTGAAAAGCAACAAAAAATCGTTGCAACAGGCGATGCAGTTATTGTGTGCGTGGATAAAACTACCCTACAAAAAACTTCAATTCCAGAAAGTATAAAAACTAAAATAAAAGCTTTAGAGATTTCAGTGGGAAATAATATTTAAATACAATTTAACTTTATATATTTTAAGGAGTCGTGTTAAAATATTGTAGTAAAATGAAAATTATTTATTGAATAAAAATTTTATTATAATATTATGAGCGAGTTTTCATAAGCATTATTAAAATGAAATTTCGGAGTTAAAGATTATGCCTGATATTAGTAATTTATCAGTTGAAGAGTTAAAGAAGCTTCAAGTAGAAGCTGAAGCACTGATTGCATCTAAAAAAGATCAAGCGATTGAAGATGCGTACAACCGTATTGTTGAAATTGCAGAAAATTTAGATTTAAGCGTTGAACAAATCCTTGAATTTGGTTCAAGCAAACGTAAAAAATCAACTCGTAAAGCGGTTGAGCCACGTTACCGTAGCAAAACCAATGCAGATGACACTTGGACTGGTCGTGGTAAGCAACCACGTTGGTTAGTGGCTGAGTTGGAAAAAGGCGCGAAACTAGAAGATTTCTTAATTTAAGAATAATTCATGAAATCGTCATATCCTGAGTTCAGGATAATTAAACCAGGCAAATGCCTGGTTTTTTTATCTCTTTGAATTGGCTATGCAGAAAAAGTATGCATAATGTGTCTATAAAGAAAAATGTTTAAATGATGGAAAAAAATTGATGGATCGGTTGTGGTGGGATGATCAATAAAACTAATAATATTCGGTGGCTCATTTTTGCTGCGATCAGTTTTTTAATTTTCGTTATGCTGCAAGTACCAGCAGCGTGGCTCATTACAAAGTTTTATAAAAATAACCAAATGCTACATAACGTCAGTGGCAATATTTGGCACGGGCAAGCAGATTGGACACGAGGAAATTTGAAAGGCTCGTTAAACTGGAACACGCGCCCGTGGGACTTGATTTTATTGCGCTTGGGTGCAAATGTTGAAATTCATAGTGGCAATACCAAACTGCAAGGTGTGATGGGGTATGGTTTTGGCAAAAGTATCAGCATCAAAAACTTAGAGGGTCAAATTGCCCCTGAAACCTTAAAAAGTTTTGCCGATTGGCAATGGCCAACGAATGCCATTCAATTAAAAGATGTGCAGTTTAAATATAAGCCACAACAGGGATTTAGTCAGTCATCAGGTGAGATGCAGTGGGCAGGCGGGGATTTATCCTTTAGCTTTGCACAGCGTCAAGAGTCAATGAATGTGCCTGCCATGTTGGCCCAATTAAAAGATGATAATGGCAAATTGTCGATTGATGTTCGAGATCAACGTGAACAAAAAATGATAAATTTGTCACTTGAGCCAGACCTCATGTTGGATGTGCAATTAACCCAGCGCTTTTTGATGAATGTTGCTTCCTATGAAGGTAAGGCTGGATTAGATACGTATGTGATTAGTTCGCGTCAACCTCTATTGAGTGGGGTGAACTGATGGCTGACTATTTAGAAAAAATCCGCGAGATCAATTGGAAGCAAACAGATCGACTTGCACCTGTGGTCTTGGTTTTAATAATTTTGTACCTGTGCTGGAAGTTAGCCGCTTTATTTTGGTTATTGATTGCACCGCCACAAGCCATGCAGTTAGACCGAGTTGAATTGGGTTCACAGCAAACGCAAGTTCCTAATATTAGTTCTTTTGCCTTGTTTCAGGAAAATCGCAGTTTAGCAGCTGACGCGCAGTTAAATATGGTGTTACAAGGTGTGGTGGTTGGACAGCCAAGTCGCTACTCGTCGGCAGTGATTAAGGTCAATGAGAGTTCAGATCGCTACTTGGTTGGAGAAACCATTCAAGGTTCATCATATCAACTAGCTGAAGTTTATTGGGATAAGGTGATTTTAACGCAGGGTAATGGTGCACGGCGTGAATTGGCGTTCCAAGGTATTGAAAACGGATTAGATCAACCGATTGTCCCTACAGCCAATGCAACATCAGGCGGATCTTTGCAGAATAACAGCATGCAAAATACAACTGATCCTGCAAATTTAGGGCAAAGCACAACGCAGTCCGCGATTGGTCAGGCCGTACAACGCATGACTGAAAATCGTGAACAATATATGCAGGAAATGGGGGTAAATCCATCAGTTAATGGTGGGTTTGAAGTTTCAAATCGAACACCTGCAGCCTTAAGAAATAAATTGGGTTTGCAGCCGGGTGACCGCATCATGTCTTTAAATGGGCAGGCGGTCGGTGCAGGACAATCTGAGGCGCAATTATTAGAACAAGCCCGCCGTGAAGGGCAGGTGAAACTTGAAGTCAAACGTGGTGATCAAGTGATGACCATACAACAGGATTTTTAGTGATGTTTCATCACTTTATAGGGTTAGGAAACACAGGCGTATATGGCTTTATTTAATAATAACCGTTCAACTTTAGCTGCCTATGCCATGGTGCCCTTGGTTGCTATGGTCAGCACAGCAAGTTATGCACAAACATGGAAAATCAATTTACGTGATGCAGATCTTACGGCATTCATTAATGAAGTCGCAGATATCACGGGGAAAAATTTTGCAGTTGATCCACGGGTACGAGGAAATGTAACGGTTATTTCCAATAAGCCTTTAAATAAAAATGAAGTCTATGACCTGTTTCTCGGTGTGTTGAATGTCAATGGCGTGGTGGCGATTCCATCGGGCAACACCATTAAACTAGTTCCAGACAGTAATGTAAAAAGCTCGGGCATTCCTTATGATGCGCGCCACCGTGCGTCTGGAGACCAAATTGTCACTCGAGTGATTTGGCTTGATAACACTAATGCCAACGACTTAATTCCAGCGTTGCGCCCATTGATGCCGCAATTTGCACATTTGTCAGCAGTGGCGGGGACCAATGCGCTGATCGTCTCAGATCGTGCAAGTAATATTTATCAGCTCGAAACGATTATTCGTAATTTAGATGGAACGGGTCAAAATGATATCGAAGCAGTGACGCTGCAATCGAGTCAGGCCGAAGAAATGATTGGACTGTTAGAGTCGATGAGTTCGACCGGCGCATCAAAAGATCCGAAAGGTTCACGAATTCGTATTATTGCGGACAATCGAACCAATCGTATTATCATTAAAGGTGATACAGCGACACGTAAACGCATTCGTAAGATTATTGAAACTTTAGATGTGCCTGCGGCAGATCGATTGGGTGGGTTGAAAGTCTTCCGTTTGAAGTATGCAAGTGCCAAAAACCTGTCAGAAATCTTACAAGGCTTGGTCACGGGGCAGGCTGTTTCGAGTACGAATTCGTCGAATAGCTCAAACAGCAGCACGATGAACAGCTTAATGAATGATAATAACAGCTCGAATTCACAGTCATTCAGTTCACAAAACAACACCAGTTCTGGCATTAACCTCAACAGCAATAACTCTTCCAATAATACGCAAAAAGGTATTTCAAGTTTTAATGCCAATGGCGTCAGTATTATTGCCGATACCACACAAAATGCACTGATTGTGAAAGCAGATCCGCAGCTCATGCGTGAAATTGAATCTGCGATTTCTCAGCTGGATATTCGTCGTCAGCAAGTGCTGATTGAAGCGGCGATTATTGAAGTCGAAGGCACGGATACCGATCAACTCGGTGTGCAATGGGCGTTGGGTGATATCAGTAGTGGTATCGGCTTAATTAACTTTGATAACTTTGGTTCTAGTTTAAAGAATATTGCCGCAGGTTATTTAACTGGTGGCGCTGCGGGTGTAGGTAGCGCGGTGAGTGCGGGTACTTCTTTGGTCCTTGGTGATTATCGTGAAGGCAGTGATGGTTCACGCAAACTCTATGGTGCGATGATTCAGGCCCTAAAAGAAAAAACCAAATCTAATTTATTATCTACACCGTCTATTGTGACGATGGACAACGAAGAAGCCTATATTGTGGTGGGTGAAAACGTTCCATTTGTGACAGGTTCGGTCACCACCAATGGTGGCACAGCCAATCCATACACATCGATTGAGCGTAAAGATGTCGGTGTGACGTTGAAAGTTGTGCCGCATATTGGCGACGGTGGTTCGGTGCGTTTAGAGGTAGAGCAAGAAGTTTCTGATGTAAAAGACAATAAAGGCCAAGCGTCGGATTTGGTTACGACTAAACGCGCGATCAAAACCTCGATCTTGGCAGAGCATGGTCAAACGATTGTGTTGGGGGGGTTGATCTCTGACAATACATTGCATGGGCGTCAATCTGTTCCTGGGCTAGGGGCTATTCCTGTACTGGGCAAACTCTTTAGCTCGGAAGGAAAATCCAACAGTAAACGCAATTTACTGATCTTTATTCATCCGACTATTGTTGGAAATTCTGCTGATGTGAAGAAAATGTCTCAGCAGCGCTACAGTCAGCTCTATAGTCTGCAACTGGCATTGGATAATGACGGTAATTTTGCGAAATTACCTGAAAATGTGGATGATGTGTATCAACAGCGCATACCTGTTTCAAAAGGTACAGCACCTGCCCCTGTGTATAAGACGGTACCGACAGCACCACAAATGACACAGCCAGCGGCAGTGGTCTCCACGCCAGTCGCCATTGAACCTGCGGTGAAGCGCCAAACCATTACCGTACCGAATGGCAAAGTGGCGGGCATGCCTTAGGTTAGACAGCAGAGTGGTTTAGCTTTGAAACCACAGCATGCTATGATGAAAAAAACGAGCAATAGAGAATTAACTTCATGACTTGGAAAATTCAAGCAATTTCTGGTGATTTAACAGGACAGGAAATTAGTATTGAGCGAGATATGTTGGTGGGTCGCCATCAACAAGCAGATATTGTTTTGCAAGAATCTGATGTATCGCGTAAACATGCTGCCTTTGTACTGAAAGATCAGGCACTCTGGTTGCAAGATCTTAATTCATCCAATGGGACGTTTATTAATGATGTCCGTTTGACTGGTGAATCACTTTTAAAAGAAGGTGATATTGTACAGTTTGCCAGTGTGAAGTTTAGTTTATTGGCTCCAGCTAAAGCTGTTCAGATCCCAGCGGATATCGAACAAAGCGTTGAAGCATTGCAAACAGAAGAAATTACATCTGTTCAGCAGCCGTCTGAAGCTGTTGCAGTTTCTGAAACTGTGGCACAAGAGTCTGTAGCAAACACGTCTGAAACTAAGGTACAAGAGCCTGTCGTTAAAACCGCAGCACAACAAATGAATGATCAAGGTATGCCAGAGTTGAAAGAGCGAGATGGTTCGGTTCAATTGACTCGTGATGGTATGCCGACCAATGTAGGTGTGCCTAAACCTGCACCAATTCCTGAGGGAATTGACGTAACTGCTGTTCCGAAAAATGAAGCATGTGATGTAGAAATTCCAGCGACATGTGTAGAGCAAGAGCGTGAAGCGCAAAAAAATGCCTCTGTGGGCTTAATCTCAGTCATTGTTTTAATCATTCTTGCAATTATTGCATGGGTCTTGTTTAAATAAACCGAGACATTCCTCAAAAGGCATGCATGGGCATGCCTTTTTTATGGGGAAAATTTACAAAAAAATAGAGGGACATTATGTTTGAAGTTCGTTTAGCAGAACGCCAAATGATTTTATTTGATCTGGATGGAACGCTAGTCGATTCAGCATCTGACTTACATCGTGCGATGAATATGAGTTTAAATGCGTTGCAATTACCGTTGGTCACAGAAGCGCAGGTGCGAAACTGGATTGGGAAAGGAACTTCATTGTTTTGTCATAGCGTACTTGAATACTTGACCGGGAAGGTGGATGCCGCACAGCACCATCTTTTACTGGAAACTTTTCTAAAGATTTACAATGCAGATCCTTGTGTCTTGACGCAGCCCTTTGATGGCATTCTAGCGTTCTTGGATTGGGCAAAAGCAGAACAGAAAATTCTGATTTGTGTGACCAATAAACCAGAGCAACCGGCACGCAGTATTGTGCAGGCACTAGGTATGCATGAATACTTTGATGATGTGATTGGCGGAGATCGTTTTGAAGAGCGTAAACCACATCCCAAGCAGCTAGAGTATTGTGCGGAGCATTATGCCTTGCCGAAACAGCAAATTTTGATGGTGGGTGATTCTGTCAATGATGTAGAGGCAGCACGTCGTGCGGGTATTGATTGTATTGTGGTCAGCTATGGCTATAATCATGGTGAAAATATTCGAGATTGTCAGCCGCAGCACGTGGTTGATAACTTAAAAGAATTATTGGGTTGAAATAAGTAGGGTTAAGGAAGTGAAAATGAGCAAGTGTGTAGTATTTCGATGGCGTCACTCAATCAGCATGAGAAGAAATTAACTGAAATTGACCACGCGAAATATAGAGAAACCCAAATGACTACACAAACTCAATTTGAACAACTGAAAACTGCTGGATATAACTTGATTCCAGTATATCGTCAGCGCTTGGCGGATACAGAAACTCCACTTTCTGTCTTTGCGCGATTAAAACAACATAAACAAGCCTATTTATTTGAATCTGTAGAGGGTGGCGAAAACTGGGCGCGTTACTCCATTATTGGCTTGGGCGAGTCCACCGTATTTTCGTGTAATGAAGGGCAGTTGACCGTTCAACATGCTGATGGCTCGGTTGAAAAACAACAATGTGCTGACCCATTTCAATACATTCGTGACTTCCAAGCACAATATAAAGTGCCTACACAGCAAGATTTGCCAGCGTTGCCGAGCTTTACCGGTGGATTGGTTGGATACTTTGGTTATGATGCTGTACGTTATATCGAACCAAAGCTCAATAACGTTCCAGAAGCTGACCCGGTCGGGATTCCGGATATTTGGATGATGCTATCAAAAACCGTCATCGTCTTTGATAACCTTAAGGATACCTTATTCTTAATTGTGCATGCCGATGTAAATGATGCTGAGGCCTATACCAAGGCGCAGCAGCAATTGGATGAGCTAGAAGAACTTTTGGCAACCCCAATTGCACTCAAAGCAAATAAGCATACTGCACCACAGTTTGAATCCATCACTGGACATGACAACTTTATTGACTCTATTGCGAAAGTAAAAGAGTACATTAAGGCCGGTGATGTGATGCAGGTTGTGCCGGGCCATCGTATGGTATCCGATTTTGATGGTGAGCCTTTGCAGGTCTATCGTGCACTACGTCACCTCAATCCATCGCCATATTTGTTCTTGGTGCAAGGGCAGACACTAGAAAATGACATTCCTTTTCATATCGTCGGTTCATCACCTGAAATTTTGTCCCGTTTAGAAAATGGTGTGGCAACAGTTCGTCCTTTGGCGGGAACGCGACCACGGGGTAAAACAAAAGAAGAAGATTTAGCGCTAGAAAAAGATTTGCTATCTGATGAAAAAGAAATTGCAGAGCATTTGATGTTGATCGATTTGGGGCGAAATGATGTTGGACGCGTTTCTAAAATCGGTAAAGTTCACGTGACTGATCAAATGGTGATCGAACGTTATTCGCATGTCATGCACATTGTGTCAAATGTGCAAGGTGAAGTACGTGATGATGTCGATGCTTTGGATGTTTTTAAGGCAACATTCCCTGCGGGTACGCTTTCAGGCGCACCAAAAATCCGTGCTATGGAAATTATTGACGAAGTTGAACCAGTAAAACGTGGAATTTTTGGTGGTGCTGTTGGTTATTTAGGCTGGCATGGCGAAATGGACATGTCGATTGCGATTCGTACCTGTGTAATTCGTGAAAATAAGGTCTATGTTCAAGCTGGAGCAGGGGTGGTGTACGACTCAAATCCTGAATCAGAGTGGAATGAAACCCAAATAAAAGCTCGCGCAGTGATCAAAGCGGTTGAATTATCATCAAATGGATTGATTTTATGAGTTTTTCACGTTTTTTTTAGAAAAAACACTTGCAAGGATTTCAAGATTTGCTAAACTGCACACCGTTCCGATACGAAACGTACGAAACACTAGGAAACGCCGGCATAGCTCAGTTGGTAGAGCAACTGACTTGTAATCAGTAGGTCCACAGTTCGAATCCGTGTGCCGGCACCATCTTAGAAAGTTTGAGAGTGAGTAGAAAGAACAACACTGAAGTAAGTGTAAAATGGTGAGGTTCCCGAGCGGTCAAAGGGGGCGGACTGTAACTCCGCTACGAAAGTTTCGAAGGTTCGAATCCTTCCCTCACCACCAATTTTAAGACTTCAATAAGTGGTTTGTACCAACATCGTGCGGGAGTAGCTCAGTTGGTAGAGCGGTAGCCTTCCAAGCTACATGTCGCGAGTTCGACCCTCGTCTCCCGCTCCATATCTATTGAAGTGCTTATATTTGCTCTTATAGCTCAGTGGTAGAGCACTCCCTTGGTAAGGGAGAGGTCTCGAGTTCAAATCTCGATAAGAGCTCCAGATTTTACAGTTTAGCAACTTTAAATGTTGCGCAAGATTCCAGAAGCAGGCTTTTTAGTCTGCTTTTCAAGTATTGGGTGTTTATTTTTTTAGGCGATATGTCGGAGCTGGGTTTTACTCAGAATTGTGTTCGACGTAAACGAGGAAGAAAAGCATGGCTAAGGCTAAGTTTGAACGTAATAAGCCGCACGTTAACGTGGGCACAATCGGTCACGTTGACCATGGTAAAACGACTTTAACAGCTGCGATTGCAACTGTGTGTGCAAAAAAATTCGGTGGTGAAGCGAAAGATTACGCTGCAATCGACTCTGCACCAGAAGAAAAAGCACGTGGTATTACAATTAATACTTCACACGTAGAATACGATTCTCCAATCCGTCACTACGCTCACGTAGACTGCCCAGGTCACGCCGATTATGTTAAAAACATGATTACTGGTGCTGCGCAAATGGATGGTGCGATCCTTGTTTGTGCTGCGACTGATGGTCCAATGCCACAAACTCGTGAACACATCCTGCTTTCTCGTCAGGTAGGTGTACCTTAYATCGTTGTATTCTTAAACAAATGCGACCTTGTTGACGACGAAGAACTTCTTGAATTAGTAGAAATGGAAGTTCGTGAACTTCTTTCTACTTATGACTTCCCAGGCGACGACACTCCAGTAATCCGTGGTTCTGCTCTTGCAGCGCTTAATGGTGAAGCTGGTCAATACGGCGAAGATGCTGTAGTTGCTCTTGTTGAAGCTCTTGACTCTTACATCCCAGAACCAGAACGTGCTATCGACCAAGCATTCCTTATGCCAATCGAAGACGTATTCTCAATTTCAGGTCGTGGTACAGTAGTAACTGGCCGTGTTGAAACTGGTATCGTGAAAGTAGGCGAAGAAGTTGAAATCGTTGGTATTAAAGATACAGTTAAAACAACTGTAACTGGCGTAGAAATGTTCCGTAAACTTCTTGACGAAGGTCGTGCGGGCGAGAACTGTGGTGTTCTTCTACGTGGTACTAAACGTGAAGACGTTCAACGTGGTCAAGTACTTGCTAAACCAGGTACAATCAAACCGCATACTAAATTCGACGCAGAAGTATACGTACTTTCTAAAGACGAAGGTGGCCGTCATACTCCATTCCTTAACGGTTACCGTCCACAGTTCTACTTCCGTACAACTGACGTAACTGGTGCGATCTCGCTTAAAGAAGGCGTTGAAATGGTTATGCCTGGTGACAACGTAGAAATGTCAGTAGAATTAATCCACCCAATCGCAATGGACGCTGGCTTACGCTTCGCGATCCGTGAAGGTGGTCGTACAGTTGGTGCGGGTGTAGTTTCTAAAGTAACTGCATAATCACTAAATGTGTGTAAAAAAGCGCCTCTTTGAGGCGCTTTTTTTTATGCTTATTCAATGTGATAGGGAAATTGTCTGACAATATTTTTTAAAGCTGTCCTTTAGTGATAATTCACTGTCCTTAACTGAAATAATTACGCTTCAATAAAACCGTAATATGAACTCAAGAAAACCAATAAAAGTTTGAGTATTTCATAACTCAAAAAGGAGTTAGGCATGAACGCTAAAGTAAAGATTACTAATCGAGCAGGTGCAAGTTTCCCTGTACGTCGCATGAATTTTGATTTTGATGCGGTACCAGAGTACTGGATGAATGGCTCAGCAGGTTTGACACATTTTATGACCGCATTGTCTGCTTTATTTCCCGCGGGTGAAATGTTCTTTATTGATAGTGTGCGTGCAGTACGTAAACACCCCGCGATCGCAAATAATGAAGCCCTACAAAAAGAAATTAGTGCTTTCATTGGTCAAGAAGCAATGCATACGCAAGAGCATGAGGGTTTTAATGCTTCTGCACAAAAATACGGTCATGATGTCGAAACACTTGATAAGGCAACGGGTCGTGTTATCCAAGGTGTGCGTAAAGTCTTTGCACGTATTGGTAAACCTGTTGGTATTACTCAAGAAATGGTGGATCTTACTGCAACTACGGCACTTGAGCATTTCACTGCAACGATTGCTTCACAGTTATTGGTAAACCCACATATTCAAGCCTTAATGACTGATGAAACCATGAAAAATATGTGGTTATGGCATGCGATTGAAGAAAATGAGCATAAAGCCGTAGCTTATGATGTATTTGAAGGTGTCTTTGGTCAGGGAATAAAGGCCTACGCACTCCGTACAGGTTCATTGATTGGCGCAATGGTGACTTTATTCTTCGTACAAAGTTATTTTGTCGCTCGTTTATTAAAAGAAGATAACAAGCTTAATTTTGAAGCATTAAAAGATATTTATACCTATGGTTATAGCCCTTCAAAAGGCATCATCACTGGTATGGGTAAAGAAATGCTGATGTATTTTAAACCAGGTTTTCACCCGAATGATTTAGATACTTCAGGTTTGTTAAAAACGTGGAAAGCATATTTGGGTCTCTAATCACAGCGCTTTGGTGACTTTTTTAGAAGGGCGATGTAAATCGCTCTTTTTTTTATTCAACTTTATAGACAAACTTTTTATAATGCGCATACCCTAGCTATAGAAAGATAAACGAAGATGATTCGTTTGATGCAAGACGCTGATGTCCAGCAGGTTTACGATATCGAGCGCCGTGTACAAAGCCATCCTTGGACCATAAAACAATTTCAAGAATCGATTGCTGCCTATCAAAGTACGGTGATTGAGCGACAAGGAAAAGTTGTAGGTTTTTGCATTTTACAACCCGTTTTAGATGAAGCAAATTTATTGTTAATGGCGATCGATCCGAGCCAGCAAGGCAAAGGATTAGGTTTTCAATTACTCGATGACTCTATTGCTTTACTCAAAAATAACCCCATTCAAATCTTCTTAGAAGTGCGAGAAGGTAATCAACCAGCGATCCGTTTATATGAAAAAGCGGATTTTCATCAAATCGATTTGCGAAAGAATTATTATCCAAATGCCGATGGAACTCGTGAGCACGCCATTATTATGGTGAAGACTTGTGGTGATGATTTTGCAGCTTTATTTAAATAAAAGCGGTGAAGAGTGATCAAATTTAAAGAAAGCATCCGTGAATAAACGGATGCTATTTTATTGAATATCTTTTGTTTGATCCCTTTTATTTAATAATAGGATTGTTCCAGCCGGAAGGTAAGGTGGTCATCAGGGAATCCCCCAGTTGGCTAATTTCTTCTTGGGTCAGTGGTCGGTTGAGTCGACGCCATTGTCCATCAAGCAGAAGTTCCAGTGGAATGTACTGAGATTTATAATTCATTTTTTGCGAATCGGGCACCCAATAGCCCAAGTAAACATATTGCAGTCCAAGCTTTTGTGCATGCTCAATTTGTTTCAGAATGGCAAAAGTACCTAGTGAGCGACGGCTTTCATCAGGATCAAAAAAGGTATATACCGCTGAAATACCATCATCGAGTGGATCACAGGTAGATACACTGATCAGTTGCTCATCCAACCACAGCTCTAAAAAGAAACTGTCAGTGCAGCTATTGATTAAAAATTTTTCAAATTGATCTTGGCTGGGTGGGTACATATCACCATCAGCATGCCGCTCATTAATGTAGCGTTCGTACAGGGCATAATGCTTTGCATCGGCATCTTGAGGGCGGCTAATTTTCACCGTTAAATCTTGATTCCGTTTCCACGCTTTTTTTTGCACGCTGTTCATTTGAAATTCATGAACAGGAACGCGAGAGGACAGACATTGGCGACAAAGATGACATTCAGGGCGGTAGACAAAATCCCCACTACGACGAAAACCCATGCGGGAAAGTTCAGATAACGTGACCACATCAATACGATGGACAGGATCAAGAAAGACCATCCGGGCAGATTTATTTTCTAAGTAGCTACAATCATGCGGAGGCGTGATGTAGTACTGTAATTCGTTCAACAGGGACTTCGGTTGATAGGAATTCATCGTAATATCCCTCTTTTATTGTCATGCGCTGAGACTTGCCCATTGCGCTATTGTTTTACTTGAAAATACACTGTCCTGATACTTTTTCCAATCGATAGAGGGTTGTTTAACAACATCTTGTAACGAATTAAGGTATTGTTGGCGAGAAAGTGTACTCGCACCTAAGCTTAAGAGGTGATCGTTGACTAATTGGCAATCAATCCATGGTAGTTGATTCTCTTGCCCGATGAGCATTAAGGTGTAAAACGCCATTTTAGAGACATCTGTTCGTGTACTAAACATAGACTCGCCAAAGCAGCCATGACCAATATTAACGCCATAGAGGCCACCGACAACGATCTCGTTTTCCCAAACTTCAATGCTATAAGCATAGCCTGCGTCAAACAGCGCAGAATATCCCTGAATAATATCTTCTGAAATCCATGTTTCATTGGCATAACTACGCGGCAGTGAACATGAGCGAATCACAGTTTCAAACGCATGATTAATGGTGATCTTATAGTCCATTTTTTTCATGCTGCGTAATAACGATTTGCTCGGATGATAGTCCTGCGGTTGAATAATGCAGCGGGGTTCAGGACACCACCAACAAATCGGATCACCTTCACTGAACCATGGGAAAAGACCGTGACTATAGGCTTCAAACAGTGTGGAAGGGGAAAGGTCAGCACCGATGCAAATTAAGCCTTCACCTTCGGGATCGCATTCAACTGGATCGGGGAAAGTAAATTCAGAAGGAGGGAGTATCGGCATGCCAAGCTTCTTATTGAGGTACACGGATATTTATCATACATAAAAAAGCCGACCATCAGGTCGACTAATTTTTAAAACTATTTAGCTAAGCAAATGACTTAAGCAAAAGATTATTCGCCGAGTGCATCAAGGTATTTTTCAGCATCGAGTGCAGCCATACAGCCTGAACCTGCAGAAGTAATCGCTTGACGGTAGATACTATCGGCAATATCACCCGCAGCAAATACACCCGGAATAGACGTTTGTGTTGCGTTACCCGCTGTGCCACTTTGAACTTGGATGTAGCCGTCACGTAAGTTTAATTGGCCTTCAAAAATACCGCTGTTTGGTTTGTGACCAATAGCCACAAACATACCAGTGACATCAACATTTTGAGTTGAATCATCTTGCGTAGATTTAATACGTACAGAAGTCACACCCGTCGTATCACCAATCACTTCATCCACTTGGTGATTCCAGATGATGCTGATTTTACCTTCTTTTTCTTTTGCAAAAAGATGATCTTGCAGAATTTTCTCTGATCGTAAAGTGTCGCGACGGTGTACAAGAGTGACACGAGAAGCAATGTTTGAAAGATAAAGCGCTTCTTCCACAGCAGTATTACCGCCGCCGACAACCATAACTTTTTGGTTTTTGTAGAAGAAGCCGTCACATGTTGCACATGCACTCACGCCTTGACCCATGAAAGCAGCTTCTGATTCAAGACCTAAATATTGTGCAGTTGCACCTGTACAAATAATCAATGCATCACAAGTAAACTCTTCCATATCGCCTTTAAGCACGAACGGACGAACATTGAGGTCCACTTCGTTGATATGGTCATACACAATTTCTGTACCAAAACGTTCAGCATGAGCTTGCATTTGTTCCATTAGGGCTGGGCCTGTTAAACCTTCTGCACCACCTGGCCAGTTGTCTACTTCTGTCGTTGTAGTCAATTGACCGCCTAATTGAATACCTGCGATGAGTGTCGGTTTCAGGTTCGCACGGGCAGCGTATACCGCAGCGCTATAACCTGCAGGACCAGAACCTAAAATAATTAGACGTGAGTGACGAGCGCTCATCCGTAGAATCCTTTTTTTATATGATAATTTGTGGAATTATACGTCAAAGTTTGAAACGATTGTGTGAGATTAAAGTCGATATTATTGATCATCAAAATCGTTTTGAGCTATATACAATAAAGTTAACAACTATACTTAAATTATCTTGCATCTTTTTTATTGAACAGGTGCATAATAACAGGTTTAGATTCAGCCCATTTTTGTTGTGGGTAATGACAAAAACATTCATGAAGAATTGGTTACAGGAACGTATATGACAGCGGTGTCGGGTGCATATGCACAGCGCTTAATAATGACATTATTCCTTGTTTCATTTGGGATATATCTGTTCCTTGCAACAGTCACATATACGCCATTTGATCCGGGATGGATGCATTTATCCAGTGATACTCAGCAAGTTTCAAATGCCAGCGGCGTCGCGGGCGCATGGATAGCTGACTTACTCTATGGATTTTTAGGTTGGGCAAGTCTGCTGATACCTGTCTATTTATTTCTCGAAGCAATTCAAGTCTGGTGGCCACGTAGTTTTCTAAACCGTCCATTTCGCTATGCCGCTCAGTTCTTTATTTTACTGGCAACTTCAAGTTTACTTTTCCTGTTTTGGAATGTTCCCGAAGATACTTTAGAAAATGCATCGGGCGGGATTATTGGTTATGAACTGGGTCAAAGTCTTGAACAAATTTTAACGGTCTATGGTGCAGCAGTATTTCTCATTGCATTTTGGATCATGTTGTTCACTTTGGCCTTTGGTATCAAGTGGAATAAGACATGGGCAACCATGAAATCGACACCTGCTTATCTCCAAGATTTGTTCTATCGCAATGTGCCTGAAGGCGACACCGCATTTGACCGTACAGTACCAACGACTAAAAAAGAGAGTGCTGCTGCGCATGCATCAAAAGTGGTTGCACCAGTTACACCCGCCCATGAGCATCATGCTGTAGAGGTTGACCCTGTAGTACGCGATCGTGTTGCTGAGCGTTTATTTGATGATATTGCTGATAAAGAATGGGCAGACAAAGAAGGCAATGTACAGCATTTATCTACGGTAGATTCGATGGAGACTGCTACACCATCCGATGATGATTTTGAACATACTTTGGCGAAAGTGCGTCAGTTTGAGCAAGATCAACAACGTGTTGTTGCGACAGGAGAGGTTTGGCGTGCCTTGCATTCAAATGATGACCAAAGGCATAAACAAGATATTGATGCTTTACTGAAAGCTGCAGAAGAAGAGCAGCCTGCCAATCAAACTGAATATTTCAATAAAGCAGCAGATGTGCATTTGACTTCTCCGACAGAAGCGGCGCCGGCAGCTAAAAAATCTGTGGATTGGGATGATGATGAGATCTTCGATGAGCTGTTAGCCGCTGTTCCAAATGGTAAAACAGCGACTGATGTGCATAGCCCATTTAATACAGCACAAAGTGAAAGTCCTGCAACGCATTCAAATGAATTTGCTACAGGTGCTGCTGCAACCGTTGCAGGTTTAGGCGTAGCTGCTGCACAGATTGCACCGCTGAGCACACCGAAAAATATCAGTGTTGAAACCGAATTTAATGATCTCGATGATTTGCTGGTTGAAGAAGCAGAGCGAGTGATAGAACAGGTACAGCCAGTTCGTACAACCAGTAGTTATGCGCAATCTACGCCTTTGGTTCGTGCTGAAATCAATACACAGCCGCAGACTTTTGTATCTGATGATGAAAAAGCCTTAATCAGCTCGAATAAAGATGCTTTCCGTGAAGTGTGGCAAGAAACAGCGGGCAAACCTGAAGACGTCGATTTAGATCTCGAAGATGATTTTGACTTTGATGCACCTTTAACTGATGCTTCTGGTCGTCCAATGTCACGTGCGATGCAAGTGGCACAAAAACGCTTGGATTTACCGACTTTGCCAGGCTTGGAAATATTAGATCCGGTTGATCCGAATAAGAAAGTCAATTTCACTGCAGAGCAATTGTCTCGCTTGTCTGAACTTTTAGAAATTAAACTGCAAGAGTTTAATGTCAAAGCCAAAGTTGTAGAGGCACAGCCGGGGCCAGTCGTAACACGTTTTGAACTTGATTTGGCACCTGGTGTGAAAGCGTCTAAAGTCACCAATATTTCACGTGACTTGGCGCGTTCGATGTCTATGGCTTCTGTACGTGTGGTGGAAGTTATTCCGGGTAAACCGTATATCGGGATTGAAGTCCCAAATAGTTCACGTGAAATGGTTCGTCTTATTGAGCTGTTAGAAACGCCGGCATACCGTGATCCAAATGCCTTGCTTAGTATGGCGATGGGTAAAGATATTTCCGGTAATCCTGTCTTGGCAGATTTGGCGAAAGCACCGCATATGTTGGTGGCAGGTACTACAGGTTCTGGTAAGTCAGTCGCTGTCAATGCCATGTTGCTATCGATGTTGTTGAAATATACACCTGAGCAACTGCGACTCATCATGATTGACCCAAAACAGTTGGAACTTGCTAACTATAACGATATTCCACATTTATTAACGCCTGTTGTAACCGACATGAAAGATGCAGTGAGTGCATTGAATTGGTGTGTGAATGAAATGGAGCGTCGTTATAAGCTAATGTCTTTGATGAAAGTGCGTAAGCTGACTGACTTTAACCGCAAAATTGAAGAAGCAATGGCCAATGGTGAAGATCTGATCGATCCAACTTGGAAGCCAGATGACTCTGCAACGCAAAGTCGTGCGCCACGTTTACAGCCGATGCCGTTGATCGTAATTGTTGCCGACGAATTTGCCGATATGATCATGCAAGTGGGTAAAAAAGCTGAAGAAATGATTACCCGTCTTGCACAAAAATCACGTGCGGCAGGGATTCATTTGCTGTTGGCGACACAGCGTCCAACCGTAGATGTGGTGACAGGTTTGATCAAAGCCAATATTCCAACCCGTGCTGCGTTACGTGTGAACAGTAAACTGGATTCACGTACTATCTTAGATGCTGGTGGTGCGGAAGACTTACTGGGTCATGGTGATATGTTATTCCTCGGACCGGGTAAAATTGAACCTGAACGAGTACATGGCGCGTTTATTTCAGACGATGAAGTGAACCGTATTTGTGATGCATGGCGAGAGCGCGGTGAACCGAATTATGTCGATGAGATCCTCACGCCTTATGATGAAGAGCCGACATCTCGCGGTTTTGAAGATGGTGATGGTGGATCAGACCGTGACGCGCTGTATGATCAATGTGTTAGTTTCGTTTTGGAAACACGTAAAGCATCGACTTCATCTTTACAGCGTAAATTCAGTCTCGGCTATAACCGTGCTGCACGGATTATTGATCAGATGGAAGAAAATGGCATCGTCAGTGGGATGGGGCCAAATGGTAAACGAGATATCTTGGTCTAAGTCCTAAAACAAAAAACCTGCTTCGGCAGGTTTTTTTATTTTTAGATTGAGAACTCTTCTTGGTAGAACATGGACTGGGCCAGTTCGATAAAGGCTTTGCAGGCAGGGCTCATGAGTTTTTGATTTTTTACGGCGAGTCCAATTTGCCGTTGGGTATTTGGAAAGAGTGGACGTTTGACCACATGTGGATGTAGCGCCAACAGCTCAGCAGGCATCGCCATATCTGCAACGATAGCAATCCCTTCCTGTAAATTAACCATATTTAAAATGGTTAACAGTTGCGACATTTGATAGGTGATTTTAGGTTGTATGTGGTGTTGTTTAAGCAGTTTTTCGACATGGGACTGGCTGCCCGCACGGGTCATAATAAAGGGGTAATTTTGCAGGTCTTGGATATTTAAATGACTGTGTTTGGAAACTGAATAACTATCTGGAATCAAGGCAATGAAAATGTCTTGAATTAACGGGAAGGTGAACAGCTGCGGCTTAGGGAGTACGGCAAAACCCACATCAATCTGACGTTCAGAAATCCAACGAGACACTTCTGCATCGGTACCTTCTTCGACATAGATCTCAATGTGCGGATAGCGCTCTCTATATGCCTTTAATAGCTCTGGAAGCAGATGAATCGAACTAGAAGAACCAAAAGAGCCAATTCTCAGCGTTCCTTGTTGAATACCATGTGCGGCATGCACTTCTTGTTGCATGATTTGTGCCGTATTGATGATTTCTTTGGCATGCAGCAATAACTGCTGACCAATGTGGGTCAGGCTAATTTCGCCTTGTTCACGGCTAAATAAGCTGACATTCCAATGTTGCTCTAAACACTTTAGGGCATGAGAGACAGCTGACTGAGTAATTCCCAGCTGTCGAGCAGCGAGAGTAAAGCTTTGTTGTTCTGCGACTTTAATAAAGATTTCAAGCTGAGAAAATGTCATTGCCATGAGTAATTACTCATTTTGTTATGAGTCTAGATGAGGATTATATTGTGCTACATAAATGGTTAAAGATGAAATAGCTACTTTATTTCAAGGCGTACAGCATGAATATCGTCGTCGCATTGTTTCCCCTCGTTGCATTAATCGCGATGGGCTATGTGCTTAAATACACACAGTTTGTTCAGGATGAATTTTGGGCAAATTCAGAAAAACTCAATTACTACGTTTTATTTCCTGTGCTGCTTTTTTTGAATGTATCAGCCGTGCAATTGGATATGAACACGGTTTCACGAATGTTGACAGTACTGGTTGCGGGCACCAGTTTGATCAGCATTGTGTTGTGGGGGATCAAGCAGTTTATGCATATCCCCGTGCAGCGTTTTGGCGTGTATATCCAAAGTCATATCCGTTTTAATACCTATATTGGTTTATCTCTTATGGGCGCTTTATTTGGCTCTACAGGCATGCAGATGTTTGCCATGTTAATTGCCGTTGCAGTGCCCTTAGTTAATATTATTTCAGTATTGGCCTTTTCAAATTTAAGCCTGAAGCAATTGGGGCAGACCTGTCAGTCCATCGCAAAAAATCCCTTAATTTTAGGCTGTGTGGCAGGGGTATTGTTTAATTTATCAGGCTTGAGTCTATTTAAAGGCTTACCTGAATTCTTAAAAATATTGGCAGCCATGAGTTTACCGCTCGGACTACTTTCCGTTGGGGCAGCATTACAGTTTCAGCAAATGCGCGCCGATATACGTCGTTTAAGTTTAAATACGATAGGGCGTCTCATGTTAATGCCATGTATTGCTTATCTATTGAGTACTTGGATGGGTTTGACTGATTTTGAGCGGATGATTTTAGTGGTCTTTTTTACTTTGCCGACTGCATCATCGTCTTATATTTTGACACGCTATTATCAGGGTGATTCACAACTGATGGCGGCCATTATTAGTGTACAAACCATTGGTTTTGGCTTGATGTTTCCATCGCTCATGTTGATCGTGCATTGATCATGATGAAATACTATCACGCTGATTTTAAATCAGATAAAAAAAGCCCGCATGATGCGGGCTTTTTTTTGTTACTCGAAATTAAGCAAATTTTGCCAATACTTCGAGGAAACCTGCGCTTTGACGTGGGTATTGAGCAATCACGTCATGAATACGCTGACCTTCAGGATTAGTTGCGTTCACATCACGGCCATCGGCAACGAATTGAGTCAAAAGACGCTCATAGTCATTTGGACGCATATGTTTGAAAGCATGGTAAAGCACGTGAAAGTCGCCATTCACTCCTTCAGGAGGAAGCTGAGTAAGGTAGGCAAAAACACGCTCATCTGACCATTCTTCGTTGAACGTTGCTGGCTGAGATAATGCCATCGCAATCTCCTTGCTGATTTAAAATACAAAAAAGGCAAAAATGAGTACGCAAGTAAAATGGTTTTATTCGCCATCTCTAAGTTAAGCGACTCATTTTATGGTTGGATCAAAAGTTATTTTTTATCCCGTTTACTCGAAGCAAAGCTTTTGATCTAACAAAGGAATAAAACTAATCCAGCCCACTCGAAGCAAAGCTTCTCATCTTGCGGCTGGGTAAAGCAGCGCTTTACTGATCCAGCCTCACATTTTGCCTTGATTCAATTTACTTGGCTAATCAGAATTCAGATTAACGTTCTTCAGGCAAATTGATATTCATTTCAAGCATTTCAATATTCGCTTCAGAACGAACAGACATTTGAATATGTTGCTCATCTACACCACGAACATAGCGGTTTACCACTTGCATGATTTCTTTTTTCATCATGTCAATCTTATCTTGGCTGAGGCGTTTACCTAAACCATTTTCAGATGCCACGATGACTTTTAAACGGTCTTTTGCCGTTTGTGCGCTTGACGGTTTCTCGTCGCTGCTAAAAAGTTTGCTCCAGAATCCTGCCATGATTACGCTCCAAATAGACGTGCTAACCAACCCTTAGGTTTTACCGTAATATGACGGTAAGGGCGCTCTTCACCAAGGAAACGTGCAACAAGGTCATCATACGCTTGGCCAGCCGCTTCTTCTGTAAACAGAATCACTGGTTTACCTTCGTTTGATGCTTGTAGAACGCTTTTACATTCAGGAATAACACCTAAAGTCGGTACGCGTAAAATATCTTTTGAAATGTCATCAATCGTCAACATCTCTTGCTTATCCGCACGTTCTGGATTGAAACGTGTAATACAGAGATGCTTACGGATACGACCTTCGTTTTGTTCTACTTTTTTGGTTTTGCTGTCGAGCATACCAATAATACGGTCAGAGTCACGTACCGAAGAAATTTCTGGGTTCGTCACAATGATCGCTTCATCAGCATGATACATTGCTAAAATTGCACCACGTTCAATACCCGCAGGTGAGTCACAAATAATGTAATCGAACTCTTGAGAAAGTTCGTCCATCACACGTGCTACACCTTCATCTGTTAACGCGTCTTTATCACGTGTTTGAGATGCTGGCAAAATGTAGAGATTTTCAATATCTTTATCGCGAATAAGCGCTTGTTGTAATCGAGCTTCGTTATTCAATACGTTTACAAAGTCATATACAACGCGGCGTTCACAGCCCATGATCAAGTCAAGGTTACGTAAACCCACATCAAAGTCGATCACAACAGTTTTGTGGCCGCGAAGGGCTAAACCTGTTGCAAAAGATGCGCTTGTAGTTGTTTTACCTACGCCACCTTTACCTGATGTTACGACAACAATTTTCGCCACCGAATCCACTCCTGTTATGGTTTAAATCCCCTTTTTTAATTAGGGGTTTGGTGATTATTTATACATTAAAATTGCAAAGCTTCAAATACTAGCTCTTGCTGGTCATTCAAATAAATATGTACTGGCTGTTTGACCACATGAGGTGGAATGTCATCAGCGACACAGTAAGTCCCTGCAATTGAAACCAATTCAGCTTCTAATGAATGGCAGAAAATACGTGCAGCCGTGTTCCCACCAGCTCCGGCAATGACTCTACCACGAGCACTACCATAAATATGTATATTTCCTGAAGCAATGACTTCCGAACCGCTATTAATACCAGCATTAATAATGATATCGCCATGGTCTTGGACTAAACATTGACCTGTACGCAAGATTTCATTGTGATACGACGTAGCATGACGAATGGTCGGTACTTCGACTGCAGCAATTTTATCTTCGGTTTTTTCTTCTGCAGGCGCGGGCTCTTCAACCACTTGTTCGCGTGTCGGTTTAACTTGTTGTAATTTACGATCCGCAGGAACTACGGGAAATTGGATGGCACGTGCTTGGTCCGATAGCGGACCTTCAGTGACACCAATCGGTTGAATTTCAATACTAATGAGTAGTTGAATCAGTGCAATTAGTTCTTGATCAACCGTACTTTCAATCACGGCTAATGTTCCGGGTGGAAAAGCCTTTTGGAACATTGGAGTAAGTTGCTGGCGGATCGCATCATGATCATTGGTATCGAGGTGAATGCGAATCGCATTGACCATTTTGCCTTTTATCCGTATATCAGCCATATTGAATCCTTGAGACTTCTAACTATTACTTTTGTGCCGAAGTAGTTATGTTGTAAATAGAGCAAATCCTAGAACAATTTGCATGAATACTCTAGCGGAGTTCGCAATTATTTTTGACTAAGTGTTTATTCTGTAGCTTGGTCCTGCTCCTGCATAATCTGCTGCCACTGTTTTACTTTCACTTGCTTACGAATAGCTTCTAGACTTTCAAAAACCGCAGAGCGAACCAACTCATCCAGCTGGGCATTATTTTCGATTTCAATACGGCTAACACGCTGTGAAATGTCTAAATATAGATTGGGTTTCTGAGCCGTCGATGTATTGGGATAAGCCAACGGGGAAATTAAACCTTGGGTAATATTTTCACCCAAACGTTGCCCGATACTTTGAATCTGCTGTTCAATGCGGCTGCCAACGATTGGCACTAAGCGCAATAGCTGCGTGAGTTCTGGGGTGTCTTCGATGGCCTGACTGACGATTTGTCCGACATTTTTGGCGATCAATTCACGTTCAGCACGGAGTTCTTTGCTTAAATTTTCTTGCAAAATTTCGGCCAAGACTTGGGTAAATAATTCGCGGTGATGCTGAACGACATTGCTAATCAAATCTTTATGTGTGGTACTGGTGTTTAACTCATGTCTAACTCCATCGAGTACGGTGAGTACCACTCGATCAGACAATTCTTCCATCACCACACGATAATAAAACAAAGCTTTCTTTTGCCATGCCGATGGCACAATCTGATAACCCATTTCATAAAGTCGATAGGCAATCACGCCCGCGCGAAATAAACGCAGGAAACGTAAATGCGGCACAATGGCTAAAATTTCGTACCAATGTATAAACGGGAAGAAGAACCAGCGCTGATGGTGCTTGTTGATAATAGCAATCGCCCAGCGCACCAACAATTCTACAATCAAAAAGATAATAAACCACGCTTCGGTGGTAATCACCCATGGATGCAAATGTTCACGGTAAAAACTCAGCACATCGGGCAGGTGGATACTGTTAAAGAACCAACTACCAAGATTGCTCATGAGGAAAAAGTTCATGCACAGGCAGAACAAGTTAAAAACAATAATAAACACCATGAATATGTCATAAATCAAAAACAGTTTGAATGACCAACTGTTTGGATTGACATGATGATATTTAGATTTCTTGTTTTGCGGCATGCTGTTCTGCGACATAAAACTTCTTCTTAATTATTCAGTAACTGAGTATTTAGCTTTCATACGAGTAATGAGTTGGTCTTTCTCCGTCCACAGCTCATCTACCCAATGCTGAAATTTTTCACGGAATTCTGCATCATCTTCATAGTTGCCGCCATACACCCACGTTGGAATTTCAATTTTACGTAAATCCACGGCGATACGCGGAACTTCACCGAGCCAAAATTCGCCATAAGCTGGTGCACCATTTGGATAGACGATGGTCATATCTACGAGAGCATCAACTTGATCCCCTAAAATATTGAGTGCTAGTGCTAAACCACCCGCTTTCGGCTTAAGAAGGTTTTGATACGGTGATTGCTGCTGCGCATGTTTTTCAGGGGTGAAGCGAGTGCCTTCCAAATAGTTCAGCAGGGTAAAAGGCTGGCTCAATAACTGTTCACAAGATTTACGCGCTTCTTCCATATCTCGATATTTAAGTTCAGGATTTTTCGCGATTTGTTCTTTGCTGTGTCGTTTCATCATTGGAAAGCCTAAAATTTTAAAAGCTTGTCCAACAAATGGAATGAAAATGAGTTCCCATTTGGTAAAGAAACGCGTCAGTGGCATACGGGTTAAACCAAAATATTGGTTAACTGTTGTATCGACCCAACTCTGATGGTTACAGGTCATGAGATAGCGACCCTGCAAATTTAAGTCGAGGCCTTCATCGATGGTGATATCCCATTTTGTGTTGGGTAAAACGTGATCAATTAACCAGTTGTTGACCGTGAGCCAACTGTTGGTAATTTTTATATTGGTTTCATCAACCTTTTTTGATTTTTTAAAGAGTTTGGTTAGACCAAGGGCAAGTACAGGAGGACCATGGAAAAAAGTACTGCCTGTCATAACTGAACCGACGGTAAGTCCTTTGCTAATTTTTTTTAGTGTCGGTTGCTTATTTGTTTGAGATGACATATAAAAAGTCCTAGCGGAAATTGTCCAAATAATGATTTATTCTAATAAATATAGTTCGAGTTGATTAAATAAAAAAGGGCATCTGCAGAACTGTGAAGAAATTGTGATGGAATTAACAAATAAATCTCGTATTCATATTACAAATTGTAACTAAACGTTTTATTATTAACAAAAAATCAATGGTTCAGCCATTTGTTTTACTTCATCATTTCAACCATACAACAAAACACAAAGAAGGAGGCATGCAATGCGTGCACTAGTAATTTCGGCAGTAGTTGGGGCAATGGCACTTACTGGTTGTCAAAACATGGAATATGACAAAGCAGCAATCGGTACTGGTCTAGGTGCTCTTTTAGGCGCTGGTATTGCTTATTCTAATGCTGATAAAGACAAAATGGGTCAAGCAGCTGCAATTGGTGCTGTAGTTGGTGGTGGTGCAGGTCTTCTTCTTGATAAGAAAGAAAAACGTCTTAAACAAGAATTGGCTGGTACTGGTGTTGACGTAGGTCGTAATCCAGATGGTTCGATCAACCTTGTTATGCCATCAGTAACTTTCGCAACTAACTCTTCAACTATTCAATCTCAGTTCCAATCTGCATTGAATGATGTTGCTAAAGTATTGCGTGAAGACGGTACTGCAAACAAACTTGCAATCGTTGTACATGGTCACACAGATAACACTGGTACTGATGCGATCAACAACCCACTTTCTCAAAACCGTGCAAACTCAGTGAAAAACTACCTAGCGTCTCAAGGTATTTCTTCAACTCGTATTACTGCACGTGGTTACGGTTCAACTTCTCCAGTAGCGGATAACTCAACTGCTGCAGGTCGTGAACAAAACCGTCGCGTAGAAATCTCAGTTTACGAAACTAAATAAGTTTTAGTTCGAAACGAAAGGCCACCCTCGGGTGGCTTTTTTTATGGCATTTTTAATGACCGATAAAATACATTTTGCATTAGGCAAGATCGTTTCAGATGACTATAATCATCCTCGAATTAATAAGAGGAAAGACTATGTCACTGGCAAGTCAGTTGAACGACAAGCAACTTGAAGCAATGAAATACACTCAAGGACCCTTGTTAGTACTTGCAGGGGCAGGTTCAGGCAAAACATCGGTGATTACCCGTAAAATTGCCTATTTGGTGAAGCATTGTGGTATTCCTGCGCACCGTATCACCGCGATGACCTTTACCAACAAAGCTGCGCGTGAAATGAAAGAGCGTGTGACGAAGCTGATGAGCCGTGAAGAGGCAAAAGGGCTGTCGGTTTCTACATTCCATAACTTCGGGCTAAACATGCTCCGTTTGGAATTAAAAAATACACCGCTAAAAAATAACTTTTCAATTTTAGATGCAGATGACTGCAAACGCATTTTGATGGACTTAATGCATCGCGACAATTTATCCGGTGCAGAAAGTAAAGAGCTGATTGCCAAAGCCATGAAAATGATTTCAGATTGGAAAAACGATCTGATTCCACCTGAGCAAGCGCATACCACCTGTGAAACAGCAGAAGACGTTCAGTTTGCACATCTGTATCAACTGTATGAGCGTAATTTACGTGCCTACAATGCTGTGGATTTTGATGATTTGATTGTCATGCCGACGCGCTTATTACAAGAAAATGCAGAAGTGCGTGATCGTTGGCAGAATCGAATCCGCTATTTATTGGTCGACGAATATCAAGATACCAACACCGCGCAATATATTTTGGTGAAATTACTCGTGGGTGTCATGGGACAGTTCACCGCGGTAGGTGATGATGACCAATCGATTTATGCATGGCGTGGTGCTAAGCCTGAGAACATGGCTTTATTGAAGGAAGATTTCCGTAATCTGAAAGTGATTAAGCTTGAGCAAAACTATCGCTCGACCAGTCGTATTTTAAAAGCTGCCAATACAGTTATTGGCAATAACCCACATATTTTCGATAAAAAGCTTTGGTCAGATAAAGGCCATGGTGAAGTGATCCGCGTGATTACTTGTCGTAATGACGATGATGAATCAGAACGCGTCGTAAAAGACTTGATTACGCACAAGCTGATGAACGGTAAAAATTGGAAAGACTACGCCATTTTATACCGTGGTAATTTCCAAGCGCGTGCTCTAGAGACACAGCTACGCCAAATGCAGATCCCGTATAAATTATCGGGTGGTCAGTCTTTCTTCGCTCGTGCTGAAATTAAGGACTTGATGAGCTACTTACGTTTGATCATCAACCCTGAAGATGACAGTGCATTTTTACGAATTATCAATACGCCAAAACGTGCGATTGGTCCTGTGACTTTGGAAAAGCTTGGCTTATTTGCGCAGGAAAGTAATTTATCCTTACTCAGTGCGGCAGGTGACCAGCGCTTAAGCATGGCGATTCCGAAAAAAGCCACAACCCAATTGGCCGAATTTGCGGACTTTATTTCGACCTTTACTCGTGAATTATTAGAAGATGATGAACCTGTTCCGATCATTCGTCGCATGATGATTGAAGCAGGTTATATCGACTATGTTAAAGAATCTGCAGCTACTCCTGCGCAGGAAAAAACCAAACTGGATAATATTGAAGTGCTATATAGCAGTATTCAAAGTTTGATAAACCGCGCTGAAGATGTAGATGAAAAGAACATTGAAAGTGTGATTCGTAAAATGGTGCTGCTCGATATGTTAGAACAGCAACAAGAAGAAGAAGACACCGATAAAGTCAATTTGTTAACACTTCATGCGTCGAAAGGTCTGGAATTTCCATTCGTTTATTTGATTGGTCTGGAAGAAGAAATTCTACCGCATAAAAATTCCATTGCTGCCGACACGGTCGAGGAAGAACGACGTTTGATGTACGTGGGGATTACTCGTGCACGTCAAGGCTTAACCATGACTCTAGCAGAGCAACGTAAAGCCGGTGGTCAAATGCGACAAATGACACCAAGCCGTTTCTTGGACGAACTGCCACAAGATGAATTGGAGTGGTTAGGGCGCAAGAAAAAGCTGGCTGGGGATATCGATCCTAAACAGCAAGCACAGCATTATTTAGAAAATTTACGCGCGCTGATTAAGCGTTAAAGCTTAATGCGTAGAATATTTTATTTATTTTTTTGAAATTCGTTTTATTGAAACAGGAATGAACCATGAAAGTTCAAGTTAAAGTTCTCGACACACGTTTAGGTACGGAATGGCCAATGCCAACTTATGCAACAGCAGGTTCGGCAGGTCTAGATCTCCGTGCATGTGTAGAAGAAACCACCGTAATTGAACCGGGTCAAACTGTTCTGGTAAAAACAGGCCTATCGATTTATATCGAAGATACGCAGTATGCAGGTTTAATTCTGCCACGTTCAGGCTTAGGTCATAAACACGGAATCGTGTTGGGTAACTTGGTTGGTTTGATTGATTCAGATTACCAAGGTGAATTGATGGTATCTGTTTGGAACCGTAGCCAAACTGCATTTAGCCTAGAGCCGGGTGAGCGTTTAGCACAATATGTTTTAGTGCCAGTTGTACAAGCTCAGTTTGATATTGTAGATGAGTTTGAAGCCACTGAACGTGGTGCAGGCGGTTTTGGTCATACAGGTAAAAACTAATCAGCGCGAGACTTTTGATCCAGTGTGTTGACAAGTAAATGCCTACAATCAAGTAGCTAATAAAAAACCATCCTCGTGATGGTTTTTATTTATATCATTTTATTTAAATTTTAATTTATTCAAATTCAAATCTATATTTAGAGTATTTTGGATCTTATAAGGATTTTTAATTCTGATGAGTTTACTTGGTTTATATTTTAGGGGTGAGGGTAAAGAATAATTAGAATTTTGTGTATTGGTTTAAATTTGATCGATTTACTATATTTATACACATTTGAATAAATAATCAAAAATATTTGAAAAGTAAAATATTTAAGATTAAATGATAATTTGATATTTTTATTAACGTAAGATATTGATTTAATTTTAAAAATAAATTATTGGATAAATGCGAGTGTAATTTTTAGATCAGTATTTAAATATTATTAATTGATTGTTAACTAAATTTGTTATAAAAAAAGCTACACTTTTTTTCAGGATTTTATCCTTTAATTAAAAGCTTAAATTCTCAATAGAATTTTAGATTTTTTAATTAATAAAGATGTAATTAGAAGAACATAGTATGGGTTCACTGTTTAGTCACTTTCCGCAACATATTTTTCGTGCATATGACATTCGCGGGAAAATATCGCTCTTAAATGCTGATTTAGTTCAGTCAATTGCTTGTGGCTTAGTCAAACAATATTTAGATGCAGGGCAAAAGAGACTTGCCATTGGCTATGATGCGCGTTTAACCAGTCCAACCTATGCAAAAATAATTCAAAAAGTCTGCCATGAGGCTGGCCTTGAAGCGGAAATTATTGGCTGCTGCTCAAGCCCGATGTTGTATTTTATTGCGGGACAATTTCAAGGCAATGGCATTATGGTGACGGCGAGCCATAATCCTAAATCAGATAATGGTATCAAGTGGATTATCAAAGGTGAGCCACCTTGTCCGGAGATGATTCAACACGTTGCAGTCGAAGCACGAAATTGTTTTTCATCGGAACGTGTGCATTTGATGACTGAACTTGAGCCACACGAAATCAAGCCTGAATATTGTTTGGCCTATCAGAAATTTATTTTAGATGACATACATTTACAGCAACCACTTAAAGTTGTGATCGATGGCATGCATGGTTCAGCTGGGCATTGTGCAGCCTTATTATTAAATAAATTAGGCTGTGAAGTTTTGGCATTACGTTGCCAAGCTGATGGACATTTCCCTGATCATGCTCCAGATCCATCACAGCTAAAACATTTAACTCACCTTCGCCAAGCCATACAGTTGCAAAAGGCTGATATTGGTATTGCTTTAGATGGTGATGGTGATCGTTTAGTACTGATTGATGAAACTAGCAAAGTGGTTTCTGCAGATCGATTATTGTGTTTATTTGCTGAAATTTGTTTGACTCAAAAACCACATGTAGAAGTGGTATTTGATGTGAAATGTTCAACAATGATTCGAGATACCGTGTGCGATTTAGATGCGCAGCCTGTCATGATTCGAACGGGCAGTAGTTTCTTGCGAAAATATATTTCCCAATCTAAAGGCAAAGCGGTTTTTGGCGGAGAGTACGCAGGGCATTATGTTTTTAATGACGGCCGCGGCGGCGGTTATGACGATGGTCTATATGCTGCACTAAGAGTTATAGAATATATTCAGGCTCAAGGACTGACATTGTCAGAAGCTTTGGCGAAATATCCGGAGCGCTTTAGTACCGAAGATTTATATGTCAGTACACATCAGCATGATCCAGCGGAAGTTTTAACGCAGGTTGAAGCCAATTCTGCGCGAATTCCAGCACAAATCAGTAAAATTGATGGAATACGCCTTGATTTTGATGATGGATTTGGCATCATTCGAGCATCGAATACAGGTGAGTATTTCACTTTACGCTTTGATGCCAATTCATCAGCACGCTTAAAAGAAATACGAGATCTGTTTGTTTCTATGTTAGTTGAGCACTATCCAGACATTGCTCATGACATTCCAGATGCTCAATAAGGAGAGGCAAATGCCACATCAACATACTGGCATCGACAAAGCACAAATCCTGACGGAAGCTTTGCCGTATATTCAACGTTTTGCGGGTAAGACGCTGGTAGTGAAGTATGGTGGTAATGCCATGACCGATCCTGAGCTTGAGAGCTCATTTGCACGTGATATCGTGCTGCTGAAAACGGTTGGTTTAAACCCGATTGTGGTGCATGGCGGTGGTCCACAAGTCGATTCATTCCTCAAACAATTAGGCCGTGAGTCTGATCGTATCGACGGTATGCGCGTGACTGATCCTGCAACGATGGAAGTTGTTGAGATGGTTTTGGGCGGCAGCGTGAACAAATCGATTGTGAACTTAATCAATAAACACGGTGGCCGTGCGATTGGTTTAACCGGTAAAGATGGTAATTTGATCCGTGCGCAAAAATTATTGATGGAAAAAACTGCCGAAGATGGTTCAGTAAAACAGATTGATTTAGGTCTAGTTGGCGAAGTGGTTGGTGTGAAAACTGACGTACTTGAAATGTTTACCCAAAGCGATTTTATTCCTGTGATTGCACCATTAGGTGTAGACGAAGACGGCAATACCTATAACATCAATGCTGACTTGGTTGCAGGTAAAGTGGCGGAAGCATTGGGTGCGGAAAAGCTAATTTTATTGACCAATATCACGGGTGTTTTAGACGAAAATAAAAATCTGCTGACTGGGTTAACCACCCAAGAAGTCGATCGTTTGATTGAAACTGGCGTGATCTATGGCGGCATGATTCCGAAAGTTGGCTGTGCATTAGATGCAGTCAAAGGTGGCGTAATCAGCGCGCATATTGTTGATGGTCGTGTACCTCATGCAACATTACTTGAAATCTTTACGGATCATGGTGTGGGTACATTAATCACCAATCGAACCAATGTGAAAAAAGCTTAAGATACTTAGCATTTTTTGATATAAAAAAGCCTCTTTTGAGGCTTTTTTATTATTTATCAGTTGGCTAAGTGAGATTTGAAAAGATCAAATAATGTATTTGCCCTGTTGGATTATAAAAACTCTTATAATGGCGCCGATTTTAGATTTACAACAACTAAAACTGTCATGCACAATAGAGAAATCATAGATTTACTGCAGAAATGATCGATATGTGCCAGCTGCTCGGAATGAATTGTGCGACTCCTACCGATATTACTTTTTCGTTTCGGGGATTTTCGCAGCGAGCAGGAATTACCTCAGATCATTGTGATGGCTTTGGTATCGCTTTTTTTGAAGATAAAGCATGTCGTTTATTTGTCGACAATCAATCTGCTGTAGAGTCTCCGATTGCCGAGCTGATCCGAAACTATCCGATTAAATCTCGCAATGTGATTGCACACATTCGTAAAGCGACACAAGGCAAAATTAATCTTGAAAACTCACATCCATTTAGTCGTGAATTGTGGGGCAGACAGTGGATTTTTGCGCATAATGGCGACCTACATGGCTTTCAGCCTGAGCTCACGGGGCGCTTCAGCCCTGTTGGCAATACCGACAGTGAATTGGCCTTTTGCTATTTGCTCGAGCAAATGGTGAAACGTTTTGGTTATACCGAACCTACACTCGATCAGGTGTTTGATCTGTTATTAGAAATTTCTCCGAAAATTGCAGAACATGGCACCTTTAATTTTTGTTTGTCGAATGGGCAGGCGCTATTTAGTTATGCGATTACCAAGCTGCATTGGCTGGTTCGAGAGTTCCCATTTCAGCCTGCACAGTTGATTGATATTGATGTTGAAGTCGATTTTAGTGAAGTCACCACGCCTGAAGACCGTGTTGCCGTGATTACCACGGAACCCTTAACGCAAAATGAAGTTTGGACAGCATTTGAGCCGGGTGAAATGATTTTATTTCAACATGGTCGTCCAATACGTGCTGCAAAGACGGTTGTTGAACGTTTAGAACGTGAGTGGCTGGACCCATCTTTAAAACGTGTCACACGTGCAGATCAGTATTAATTTTGAATGAAAGATATTCATTATAAAAATGAATATCTTACACTTTATTGAATTAGGCGTATTTTATAAGATATTGAATTGATTAAAAAATATCTTAGCTTTATACTCGGGATTAAATAAATTAACATAATAAAAACAATTGATTACATTATAAATAGCAGTATTTCAATTAAAACCAACCTTTTTACTTCATTTTTATTTAAGTCCTTTAATTATATGATGAAATTTACGTGATAAGTCCTTCATATTTATAGGTGGTCGTAATGAAAATGAAATGGGTTCCAGAATACAATACTGGTATCGATGTGATTGACGATCAGCACAAACGGATTCTTGACTACATCAATGAAATTGATGGCATTGACGCAAATACAGATCGTGATCGTGTAAAACAAATTCTGGAGAACATTATTGATTACACGCAATCACATTTTACCTTCGAAGAATCTTTACAAGAAGAAGCGGGTTATAAATATCGTGTGCCACATAAACGCGTACATGATTTATTTATTAAAAAAATTGAATCTTACCGCGACCGTTTTGAAATGGGTCATGCGATTGAAAATGAATTACATGAAGTGCTTTCAAAATGGCTGATTAACCATATCCAGCACGATGATGCTGATTATGTCGGTGCTGTTAAAGAAAATATGATGGGTATCATCAAAGAAAAAGAAAAGAAAAAAGGTAAAAATTGGTTTGCACGTTTCTTTTCATAACCTCAAAAAATGAAATAAAAACAATTAAATTCTAATAATATCATTTGCGCAGCAAATCACCTTTAAGGTGATTTGCTTTTTGTTTTTGATTTTCAAGGCACAGCAAGGCAAAATAGCGCTAGAATTTTCAAAGGAATTTGTCATGCAGGACAATGCGATGTCGAAATGGTTATCGCCACTGATGGCGTTCTGTTTATCTTTTATCATTATTGCAACTTTAGCACCGGTAACAGGTATTCAAATTGAACGTCAGCTAGATTTCTGGCTGTTGTGGCTAGGTACAATGCTTATTTTAGCTTTACCGCTATGTTATTTGGAAATTGCTTTAGCAAAGCGTTCAAAAATTACAGCAGTTCAAGCACTGTCTTCGCTAACACGTGATGCGGATGCTTCACCCAAATGGCGTATAGTCGGTTGGCTTGCCGTAGTATTTATTCCATTTTTAGCAGGTGCCATGCTTTCAGCCGCGTCGCAATATGTGGCAATTTTTACAGCTAATGGTTTTGCCTATAGCATTATTTTGGCTGTCCTTGCGGTCATTGCATTTGCATTGTCGTTTGTACCACGCCAATTTTTAGTGATTTTGACCGCTATTGGTGTGATTGCTGCAGTAGTCTTAGCGAATGTTATGGGAACTGCCTTACCAGAGTGGAAAATGACTGCGCTCGAATTTAGTGAGTGGGGCAATGCAACCGTCTTGGCGCTCGTAGCAAGTGGTTTGGGGATGGGCTTGTACTGGCAGTCAAGTTTGCCAGCTGTGAAGCAACAAGAGATTGCAAGCAAAACGGTATTTCCAATTTGGATCGCTCAACTTTTGGCAGTGGTTGCTTTTGCCTTTTTCGCAGCAAAAGCACAAGTACCTGCTTTAGCACTGGTTGTGGGTTTAGTCGCAGCCTCAGCATTGCTGATTCAGATGGCACGTGAACAATTACAACAACGCCAATTGGCCGTAGTGGTGCAATGGGCGATTTTATTGGTTGCGGTTTTTGTATGGGCACTGAGCACAGTTGTTCCAGTATTTAATATTGCCTTGTTGATTTGGGGCTTAATTATTTGTCTGATTTATGCGATTTTCGCAGGTTGGATTATGAAGATTAGTCATCTACGTAAGTCAATGAACTTCAGTCATGAAACCTTTTATAATATTTGGCGTATTGCCGTACGTATCGTAGTGCCCTTGTCAATAATATTGGCATTGGTAGCTGTGATTGGGCAGTTATTCTAATGACAGCTCAGTTACAAGTATGGGTCGCTTATGCGAGCGTGGAACAGCAGATATTAATTCCTCTGAGCTTTAAGCCCGGTATGACGGTTGAAGATGCTATTGTGCAAAGTGGCATTCGAAAACAAGTGGATTTACCAGAAGTATTAACACTAGGAATCTTCGGGGCGCGTGTAAGCGATTCATCTCAGTTACTTGAAGCAGGTGATCGCGTCGAAATCTATCGTGCATTAACCATTAATCCGAAAGATATTCGTCGTAATCGCGCCAAGAAAAATCCCGTCGGCCGTTATTGTCGAGGCAATCGTTTCAAACAATTGTACTTATAAAAAAAACCCCTAAATTTAGGGGTTTATTTTTATCTGAAAGCGACTATAGTGGTGGCGCAGTTAAAATCGCTTCTTTAGAACCTGGTAAGCCTGGTTGTGACTCTGGAATGGTTTCTAAGCCTTCAATTTTTTGAACGATACCGTTTTGGTCAAAGAAGATTTTTAAGTGTTGACCATGTGCAGCAGGAATCTTGGCTTTTTTAGCATATGTTCCTGGGGTATACTTATAAATGTAGTCCCAACGTAACGGATTCATTGGATCGGCAACAGTTGGACTACCTAGCAAAAAGCGAACTTGTTGGTGGCTCATTCCCACTTGAATTTTAGCCGCTTGTGCTTGAGTTAAAGGTGTACCTTGTGGAATATCAACTTTATAAACGCCCAAGGTTGAACAGCCTACGAGCAATGAAGTGACGAATAACGTCAGCATGATTTTTTGCATTTTGCTAAACTATCCCAAATTAATTATGATGCATTTGATCCAAGGATAGATCATACTGCATCTACACTTTGTTGCATATTCCAACTTTAATTTTGTTGAGAGACCTTTTTTCATGCCTATTTCAAATCAAGATTTACGTAAAGCTGGACTTAAAGTTACACTTCCACGAATTAAAATATTGGAATTGCTTGAAAATTCAAGACAACATCACTTAAGCGCAGAAGATATTTATAAGACTTTACTTGAACAAGGTGAAGATGTGGGTTTAGCAACTGTGTATCGCGTGTTAACACAGTTTGAAGCTGCAGGTATTATTCAACGCCATCATTTTGAAAACAATCATTCTGTTTTTGAGATTATGCAAGAAGATCACCATGACCATATTGTGTGTCAAAACTGCAATAAAGTGGTGGAATTTACTAATGATGTGATTGAGCATGAGCAACATCAAGTGGCAGAAAAATTTGGTTTCCAACTTACAGGTCACTCATTAAATCTTTATGGCTATTGTGATGCGCCTGAATGCCAAGAAGCATATCGTAAAAAATAATCCAATGCGGATGAGAATGAATAAAAAACAGACTTCATATGAAGTCTGTTTTTTATTTCCGAAAGCGTTTAAGCAAAATTAATGTTGACCATCAAAGGTAATATTTGAATTTGCACGCAGTAAATGCTCACCGCCTTCTTCAGACAATTTAATTTGTAGACGCAGGTCGTTCGGTGAATCGGCATGTTTGAGCGCATCTTTGTAGCTAATTTGCTTGGCTTTATAAAGGTCATATAAAGCTTGGTCAAAGGTTTGCATACCCAGTTCACGAGAACGCTTCATCAGGTCTTTAATTTCGTGCACTTCACCCTTACGGATTAAATCTGAAATTAAAGGTGAGTTGATCAAAATCTCAATGGCAGCACGACGTGAATTACCATCAATGGTTGGAATCAACTGCTGCGCAACCATTGCTTTTAAGTTCAAAGATAAGTCCATGAATAGCTGACTATGACGATCCGCTTCAAAGAAGTGAATGATACGGTCGATGGCCTGGTTGGCGTTGTTGGCATGCAGTGTTGCAAAAACCAAGTGACCGGTTTCAGCAAAGGCAATCGCATAGTCCATGGTTTCACGTGAACGAATCTCACCAATCAGAATCACGTCAGGTGCCTGACGTAGCGTATTCTTTAAGGCAACTTCGAAAGAGTCGGTATCAATACCCACTTCACGTTGGGTAATGATACAGCCTCGGTGTTGGTGTACAAATTCAATCGGGTCTTCAATTGTAATGATATGACCTTTGCTATTTTCATTACGATAGCCAATCAAAGATGCCAAAGAGGTTGATTTACCTGTACCCGTTGCACCTACGAAAATGATAATTCCACGCTTGGTCATCGCTAATTCTTTTAAAATCGGCGGTAATTTCAACTCATCCATCGTTGGAATGACGGTTTCGATACGACGCAGCACCATACCTGGCTGGTCACGTTGTTGAAATGCGCTGACACGAAAACGAGCAGATTTACTGGTATTGCTAATGGCAAAGTTACATTCGCGCGTATCGGCAAATTCCTTACGCTGTTTTTCAGACATTATCGAATGTAAGATTTGACCGACAGTCGGCCCTGGTAACTTAGTCGAGCCAATTGGCAAAATTTGCCCATTGATCTTAATCGAGGGTTCAACATCGGCTGTAATGAACAAATCCGATGCTTTTTTCTCCACCATATAATCAAGTAAGCCGTTAAAATCCATAACGATCGCCCCAAAAAAATAAAAAAATTACAAGAAAGATTCGGGTTGCTTCGCTGCAGTCCGTGCAGTCTGCGTACTAATAATGCCTTTTGCGACAAGATTTTTTAGGCTTTGATCGAGTGTGGTCATACCGTAGTTGGCACCCGTTTGAATCGCAGAATACATTTGCGCAACTTTGTTTTCACGAATCAAGTTACGGATCGCAGGAATACCAATCATAATTTCATGCGCAGCCACACGACCGCCACCATTTTTCTTGAGTAGGGTTTGTGAAATTACGGCTTGAAGTGATTCAGATAACATGGCACGAACCATGTCTTTTTCTTCAGCAGGGAATACGTCAATCACACGGTCAATGGTTTTTGCGGCAGAGGTTGTATGGAGTGTACCGAAGACCAAGTGACCGGTTTCAGCAGCTGTCAGCGCCAAACGAATGGTTTCAAGGTCACGCATCTCACCGACTAAGATAATATCCGGGTCTTCACGCAGTGCGGAACGAAGTGCTTCGTTAAAGCCGTGCGTATCACGGTGTACTTCACGTTGGTTGACCAAGCATTTTTTTGATTCGTGTACAAATTCGATCGGGTCTTCGACCGTTAAAATATGGTCATAACGGTTGTCGTTAATGTAATCAACCATCGCAGCAAGCGTGGTTGATTTACCCGAACCTGTTGGACCGGTCACCAATACGATGCCACGTGGATATTCACAAATATCTTTAAAAATTTGGCCCATACCAAGATCTTCAATGGTTAGTACTTTTGAAGGAATGGTACGGAATACGGCACCAGCACCACGGTTTTGGTTAAATGCGTTCACACGGAAACGAGCCACACCAGGTACTTCAAATGAAAAGTCAGTTTCTAATTTTTCTTCGTAATCACGACGCTGTTTATCGTTCATGATGTCGTAAACCAATTTGTGCACTTCTTTGTGTTCAAGAGCAGGAAGGTTGATACGACGAACTTCACCATCCACACGAATCATTGGTGGCATACCAGAAGATAAATGTAAATCCGAAGCGTTATTTTTGGCAGCAAAGGCCAATAGTTCTGTAATGTCCATAAAATCCCCGAGATAAAAATTAAATCTTAATTATTTTGATAGAATAATAAGGCTTTCCCACAGCTTAACCAACACTTAGTTGCAGGGCAATGCAAAAAAAGATGAATGAAATGAGAACCCCGTCAATGAATAAACTTCAAGAAGCACGAAATCAAGTCTTGCAGCAAATTGAGCAGGCTTGCCAACTTGCGGGTCGACCACAGCAGTCGGTTGAATTGTTGGCTGTATCTAAGACGCATCCTGCTGAAATGCTAAGAGAAATGTATGCAACGGGGCAACGCTCATTTGGTGAAAATTATCTGCAAGAAGCGCTTGAAAAAATTGAGGCTTTGGTAGATTTAGAGATTGAATGGCATTTCATTGGTCATGTACAGCGCAATAAAACCAAACATTTGGCTTCAAACTTTGCTTGGGTGCATGGGGTAGACCGTTTGATTATTGCGGAGCGTTTATCAAGCCAGCGAGAAGCGACGCAAGCACCTTTGAATATTTGCCTACAAGTCAATATTGATGCGCAAGATACGAAGGATGGCTGTCAGCCGAATGAAGTAGCAGATTTGGTCGCACAGATTTCTACGCTACCGAATTTACGCTTACGTGGACTGATGGTGATTCCTGCTCCAAACAATCCGCAAGCGTTTGCTGATGCCAAAATGCTCTTTGAACACGTCAAAGCACAGCATGCGAAACCTGAAGATTGGGATACATTAAGTATGGGGATGTCAGGCGATATGACTGATGCGATTGCTGCGGGTTCAACGATGGTTCGCGTGGGGACAGCATTGTTTGGCGCACGTGATTATTCAAAATAGGACAGAAGATTCAGCCTGCTTTCAAAAACTAGGCTTATAAAGTGTAAGCACAGCAGATAAATTTTCACAATAGATGAAACCTATGGGTTCAAAGTGAGCCTTTTAATTTGAACTTTCCATTAAAGTTGAGTACAAAATAATCAGGATGTTTTTGATATTGAAGTAATTCACACTTGGACAAATAGGGAAGTTCATGACGGCATATTATCAGTTGATTCAACGCGACGTAGATGCGCAAGGCTGTGTCACGGCACATTACCATTCGACCAATTTAGCACAAGGTGCATGGAATGCACATGAGCAACACATGGCACCAGCTACAGGCATTATTTGTGCTGAATTAGACCGTTTTTCACCACGTCATGATATGCGTATCGGGCGCATTAGCCTCGATATTTTGGGCTTAATTCCTGCTGGCGAGTTTGAAATAATCACGCAAGTGATTCGTCCGGGAAAAACCATTGAACTGATTGAATCTGAAATGCGGGCTCAGGGCAAAACCTGCATTGTGGCACGCACTTGGCGCATGATGACGCAAAATAGCCAGTCCGTGAAAGGTTTGGAGGATGCTGATGTGACTGGGCCAGAAACTGCGCCGATTTGGGACGGTATCCGTCAGTGGCCGGGGGGATATATTCAGTCGATTGAAGCAAGAAGCCATGGGCGCCGTGCAGGTCAAGGCATTGTGTGGCTGAGAACACAGCATGACATGGTTGAAGGTGAGCCGACTGCTGATTTTGTCCGTTTAATGGGCATGGTTGATACCGCCAATGGTATTGTTCCGCGTCAGGATTGGCCATTTGGCTGGGGCTTTCCAAATCTGGATCTACAAATCCATTTGCACCGTTTACCACAGGGACAGTGGTTAGGTCTGGAAACCGTGCAGCAGTATGGAGCGGATGGTGTTGGTTTGAGTAGTTCTGTATTGCATGATGTCCATGGCCCATTTGGGCGTAGTGAACAGATTTTAACGCTACGTCCACTCGGGACGTAATGATCTAGAGAATCAAAAATTATAAAGCCTGCTTTAAGCAGGCTTTTTTTAAGATACGATTTGGATGGCGCTTGCACCTGCTCCGACAGGATTGACTTGAATTTGCACAGGGATTCGTTCGTGCATTTCTTGAATGTGAGAAATTAGCACGACTTTACGCCCTTGGTTTTGTAGCTGATCCAGAGCATTCATCACCATGTGCAGACTTGAAGCGTCTAGCGTACCAAATCCTTCGTCAATAAATAGGCTTTCAATTTTTGTTGTACCTGATGCCATGCTCGCAATGGCTAAGGATAAAGCGAGCGCGGTTAAGAAAGACTCACCGCCTGAAAGCGAAGAGACCGAGCGGGTTTCACCATCCATATCATGATCGACAATGGCTAGGCTTAATGAGTTTTCAAGGCGCTTTAAGGTATAGCGCTGTGAAAGCATCGCCAATTGCTGATTGGCATATTCAATTAAAATATCGAGGTTATATTGCTGTGCCAAATCACGGAATTTCTTGCCCGTTGCATCGCCCATTAAGCTCGAAATCTTATTCCAACGATGTTCCTCAGATTGGATCTGTTGAATCTGATCGGTAAATTGCTGCTGTTTTGCTAAATTGCGTTGATGTACTTCGAGTTTGAGTTTCACTTCATCACGCTGTTCCATCACTTGGGTTATTTGTTCAACCAAACTTTGTAATTGTGAGAGTAATGCTTCAAATTCGATTTCAGGCTGCAGCATTAAGTGCTGCTGTAGTTGCTCATCCAATGTTTTCTTAGCAGACTGAGCATCGCTATATGCACGTTCAGCCGAGCTAATTTGCTGTTTCAGTTGCAGCTCTTGCTCATGTGTAATTTCACTGAGCTGCTGTAACAAGGCGTCATTAAAATCAATATGCAGCGCTAACCACTGTTGAATACTCAACGCGGCTGCATTTTGTTGAGTTTGCAACTGTAGTTGCTGTGCCTGATATTTTTGCAGTGTTGCTTGTGCCGTATCAAAGGCTTGGCGTCGCTGCTCAAATTGTTGACGTACCGTATTAAACTGAGTCTGCAGCTGTTGTCGGTTTTGCTCAAACTGTAATAACCATTCATGCGGTTTTTCAACAGTTACTTGAGTCATGGTAAAAATAGCTTGGATTGCAAGATCGCTATTTTGTTTACCTTCTTCTAACAGTGTCGAAATGCGTTTTTCAGTTGCAGCAATATTCTCTAGACTGAATTTACTGCGCTGTTTTGCCTGTTCCAGCTGATGTGTTATTTGATTCAGCTGAGCATTTAGTTCATTACGTTGTTTTAAGGTGTTAAGACGTTGCTGTAATTGAATATAAATTTCTTCAGCAGCGGTGCGGGTTGACTGCTGCCATGCGTATTTTTCAGTGTCATCCAATAAAGACAAAATATGTTGAATATTTTGTTCCGCATGCTGTATTTCTGTCAGCTGCTTTGTCGTGTGCTGAATGTATTGAGTCAAAGTATGGCTGTTTTGCTGCGCCTGTTCATGGGTTTTTAAATCAGCTTCTGTTTGCTGCAAAGATTGCTGTGTTTGTGCAATATGATGCGTTATAGTCGTTTCAAGCAAGCTCAAATCTGAGTGCAAATCGTATGGAATATTCAGTGTATTAAGTGATTGCTCAAGCTGGGTTTGGGCATTGCTCTGTTGCGTGCTGATTGCGGTGAGTTGCTGTGCATTGGCTTCAAAGGCAGTGGACTGCTGTGTGCATTTTTTTTGCAGTTGCTGCCACAGATCAAACGTTATTTTTTCCTGCGCTAGTGCTTGCTGTTCCTGCTGTACTTGCAGTTTCAATAGTTCATGGGAAAGCACATCTTGGTTATATGTATAAGGGTGCTCGGTGCTGCCGCAGACCAAACATGCTTCACCTGCAACCAGATTTGCTCTGAGCTGTTCAATATTTTCTGCATGCAGTAATCGCTGCTGCTGCAGTACAGTTTGCAAATTCTCTCGAGCTGCTTTTTGTGCATGAAATTCAGTTTCAGCCATGCTGCATTGCTGCTGATTCTGTGTGAGATCACTTTGCAGTTGGTGCTGGTCTTGCAATTTTTGCTGATGTTCAACATGAATGGCGTGGTAATGCTGCCAATGACTCTTGGTGATATCTAATTGATTGATGCGATTTAATAAGTCTTCACGCGCTGTACGCAAGCCCGTAATTTTCGAGTTAAGTGCTTGGTCTTGCCCAAATTGCTGAATGAGCTGGTCAAGTTGCTGTTGTTTTTGTGCCACTTGTTGCGTGGCTTGAGCGACATCACCATATTGCTGCTCAAATTGCACATAACTTTGAATAAAACGCTGTAAAGGGCTGAGATGTGCAGACAGTGCTTCATCCAAAATTTGAAAATGTGCTGTTTGCGAGAGTAGGGTATTTTGCTGCGCTATATTTTGTTCTAACTGCTGCTGTACTTGTAACAATTGCTGTTCGGCTTGAAGCAGCGGGGCATGCTGATCTTGCAGTTTTTTGAGTTCATCTTTTACAGCAATTAGCTGATCGCCTAGCACTCGGCGGTCGGCAATTCGCGCACGTACTAAATCAATTTGATCTTGATGATCAACTTCAAATTGGTGCTGCTGTTTTTGCTGTAGATCAAGTTGTTTAAATTGAGTTTTTTCATGATTAAACTTAATTTCAATTGCGCTGAACTGCTGCTGTGCTTGAGCCAATTGAGGCTGCAGCGTTGCTATTTCAGTACTTAAATTCTTGCGTTGAATGATGCTTGGACGGATTGAGGCGAATTTTTCCAGTTGCTGCAATTGCTGCTTCTGCGGCTGCAGTGCATCGAGTTGCTGCTGTTGAACAGCCAAATATTGCTCACGTTGCTGAATATCCGCAATCAGTTTATCTTTGTGTTGAAACCATTGCTGCTGTTTGAGCAATTGCTGCTTTTCACTTTCGAATTTTTGGTAAGACTCTGTATGACTTTGAAAATTCGCCGTGTATAAGGCAAGATCTTCATCCGATAAAATTTCAATATCACCGAGTCGAACTTCCAAAGCCTTACGCTGATTGGCAATTTGCTTGGTTTTTTCAAAGGCCAATTGACCAATTTTCCCGAAAATACTGGAATTGGTTAGATACTCCAATAGCTCGCCACGTTCATTATCACGCGCTTTTAAAAAAGCGGTCACTTCTGACTGAGCCAGTAAAACGGCACGGGTGAACTGTTCAAAACTGAGTTGAGTAATGCGTAAAATTTGGCTCTCAACCGCTTTGGTTTTATCCGCAACAACAGTGCCATCTGTTAAGCATTTCAGTGAGCGCTGTACGCTTTGCAATTTACCGTTTGGGTTTTCACGGGCACGTTTAATTTCCCAACGTGCAGAATAGACTTTTTGGTCTTGAGCAATAAAACTGAGCTCGGCAAAGCCTTGGCCTGTACCACGGCGCAAGACTGTTTGCGGTGAGTTGGTCGGCAGCTCTGAACCATCTGCATCGATGAGTTTGCCATCGCTGTCTTTTAAGCGCGGCACACGGTTAAACAGCGCCAAACACATGGCATCTAAAATAGTCGATTTACCAGCACCTGTTTTACCAATAATTGCCACTAAGCCTGCACTTGCTAAGGGTTCAGATTCAAAATCAATAAAATGCTCACCCGCTAAAGATGCCAAGTTTTTAATGCGTATAGATAAAATTTTCATGGCAATTCCTTAAGTGTTCGCATCATCTTCAAGTGATTTTTGTGCTTCATCGACCAAACTTAAAAAATCTTTCATTACGGTGTCATCAGCACCGTAGCCCTGTTTTTCCCAAAGGTTTTGGAATAATTTTTCAGGCGTAGGCGGATCAAGGTTGATTGCGGCTTGCTGCGGATTATTTTGATCTGAATTTAAATAACGGCGGCTGATGCGCACCAAACGATAACGGTTTGGCGCTAGCGCTTCTTCAAATTGCTGTCGTAAATTCGGTGCAGGCGGAGTGTCGGTATGATATTCAATTTCGACATATTCACGCTGATCAATATCTTCAATTTCACCGCTCGGCAAAGCGGATAATTGTGCCAAAACTTCTGGAATTGTGCCTTTGATGCGATGCAATTGCACGCTGCGCGGAATCGCTAAGGACTCTATTTGAAAGCGTGATTCATCGCTTTGAGTCGGGTCAATACTGATATCAAGCACTTGATGCTTATAATTGATTTCACTAAATGACAGGGGAATCGGTGAGCCGCTATAACGGATATGAGTTTGTCCAACTTTTTGCGGTTTATGCAAATGCCCAAGAGCCACGTAGTCAATTACATCATCAAACAGGGCGGTTGAAATTGCTTCTTCATTGCCCATAATAATCGGGCGCTCTGAGTCTGACGTTTCACCGCCTTGCATGTGGGCATGGGACATTAAAATTAAGGCTTGATCTGGAGTTTTACGTGCATTGGCTTCAGCAATTAATTGTTGATGTACATAGGCAATGGCATTTTGACTATTGGTGGTTTGATCATTGAAACCGGTGATCTCGGCAGCACGTAGAAAAGGTAAAGTCAGGCACCATGCCACTACATTTTTGTGTTCATCATAAATAGGTACCAGCAGTCGGTCTAAATCGAGCTGACCTTCGGTATTTTTATGGACCACGCCTACAGCTTTGGCATGGTATTTTTCTAATAAAGGCTCAACTTGTTCAATACGGTAGCCTGAGTCATGGTTGCCTGCGATCATCAGGGTTTGCATGTGCGGAGCCCGCTCATGTGCATCTGCTAGAAACTGATACAACTGTTTTTGCGCTCTGGAAGCGGGGTTGATCACATCAAAAACATCGCCTGCAATGAGCAGGGCATGTGGCTGTTTTTGTGCTATTTGTTCAAGCAGCCAATTGAGAAACTGTTCATGTTCGTAGTCACGTGAGTGGTTATAGAAAAATTGTCCTAAATGCCAATCAGAAGTATGAAAAAAACGAACAGTCATGCAAGCACCAAAAAATCAAAAAATTGATTGGGCTATAAAGTATCACAGATGGTTATGTTTACGAGGGAGATTAATCATTCATCAGTCCAACTAAGTCGTTTTCGACAGTTACAAAGTATCCAATCTAAACTATGTCATAACTGCATTAATGTGCATGTGCATGTGCATCTACTTGCAGGAGGCAAAAAGTATTATGGGCTGGATTTATGAAATAGCCTTGCTAGTATTATCCAAGTATCACAAATTTTTCTATAGCAATTTGGCCATCTTGTACTAGAATTTTCTTAGTGATTTGGTCGAAATCTTTAACTTCAAAACTACGAGTAAATGTATTGGTAATGCAATGCATCGGTGGAGGCTGTACAGAGCATTCTAAGAGGTCACCATGAAGTCTGGGGTTACTGATTAGGGAATCCTGTAACTCGTGTAAATGACCAACCAAAAACGGCAGAATAATACACAACTTAAAGCTTGGTATCAGAACTTTGAATTTCAAAATAGTAGGCTGGTTCATTGTAATTATATTTTCTTTGATGGATTACACATTTCAAATAGTAGAGATCTGAAATTAGGTTAAAAAAATACCAAGAACTAGGAATATAAAATGTTGTTCTAATCCTGTATATAGGTGAATTATTGTACAGCGGGTATATTGCCTGCATTTGGGGTAGCAGGAGATGCAACATGCCAAATAATCCTTTTGATGAAGAAAAACTTGCAAATAGTATGGTGTATAAGACTTTATTAGAGTCTACATTAGCCATTCCTTGGTGTATTGATTGGGACAGTAAAACATTTAGTTATATTGGACCGCAAATTGAAAAGTTACTCGGTTGGAAACAAAGTAGTTGGAAAACGGTAGATGATTGGGCATCACGTATGCACGAGGAAGACCGTAATTATGTACTGAATTATTGTGTTTCACAGTCGATGGCTGGTATAGATCATGAAGCAGATTATCGTGCACTTAAAGAAGATGGTTCATATCTTTGGATACGTGATGTTGTTCATGTCGTGCGTAAACCAAATGGTGATGTAGATTGTCTTGTCGGCTTTATGTTTGATATTTCCGAGCGGAAAAAACAAGAGGAACAACTACAAAAATTGCAACGTCAGCTCGAAGAATATTCATATAAAGATGGCTTAACTGGTATTGCAAATCGACGTTTGTTTGATGACTTTTACCAGCGTGAATGGTTAAACGCAATCCGAACGCAAAAGCCGCTGAGTTTAATTTTGATCGATTTAGATTATTTTAAACAATACAATGACTTGAATGGTCATGTGATTGGGGATACCTGTCTGCGTCAAATTGCTAAAAGTTTGGAATCTTGTTGTACACGACCTCGTGATTTAGTTGCGCGTTTTGGTGGCGAGGAATTTGCTTGGATTTTACCAGAGACCAATGAAGCCGCAGCAGCAGTGATGGCTGATAGAATTATGGATGCCGTGCGTGCTGCACGATTACCGCATAAAGCCTCAGCAGTGTCGGAACTCGTCACACTCAGCATGGGGGTAAAAACCATTATTCCTTCAGATCTGGATAATCCAATGCAATTTCTGGATCAAGTTGATAAAAACCTTTATGTAGCCAAAAGACAGGGGCGTAATCGCTACTGTGCTGCATAACATAGATTTGCAGTTGTGACTTATTTTAAACTTGCATAAAATTTTCAGTCAGTCGATATTTTATCGGCTGATTTTTTTTGGGTGTAGAATATAAGAATAAAATTCGATGCTAAATGCATGAGGCACAAAATAAAAGACCGACGATTCGAGTGATGATGAAATCGTCGGTCAAAAAATCGATTTCAAATTTAAGTCATGGCTGCTGTTCATACTTAAATTCAAAATGAAACTTATTGCTTTTAAAAAGGTCACCGAAACATTGTGGATGCCGTCCAAATCATCGGTTGCTACAGACCTTGTACCCTATATAACGTAGCCGATTACAGATTGGTTGACATGAAAATGAAAAAAAATGCATTTTTTTTTATACTAGGTGTCAACTTCTTCTTGGGTTAGGGTCATGGTGTCTTTAACACGTTATTTTTTATTGTTTTTTTTCATTTGTTTAATCATGACCTGTATTTGCGGTGTGATCGCTGCATTATTGCCACAGGGTGTAGGTGGTATTTTAACAGTCGTACCCTACCTGATTGCCATGATCGTGGTGTTATTTAGGTTTTTAAATAAAAATCAGAGAGCACCGACACAGGCAGAGCGTAAAAAATTTACCTTAGGTTTTAGCCTGATTTTTTGGTTATATAATTTAGCTTTTGTACTTTTGGGTATCGCAATTTTTTCAAGAAAAGATCCTGAAATTTGGCAAAATTTAATGCTCTATGTTCAACATCCTCAGTTTATGAGTTTAATGGTGATCATGTTGTTACTGATGGCTATCCCTTTGTATTTAATAACCTATTGGTTTTATGGTCCGCAAGCACAGCGGATGGCTGCTCAAAAGTTTGGTGCATAAAGCTTGATCGTTTGGTGATCTTGTTCTATAGATAATAGTATTATTTCATATAGATAAGAACAAATTATGCATCAGCCCACAGTACTGATGACGGGTGGCAGCGGTTTTATTGGCACACATCTCATCAAGGCACTTTTAGCTGCGGATTATAAAGTGATTGGGCTCAGTCGTAAGGCTGGGCGTATTTCTAAATCACCACATTTAACTTGGGTACAGCAGCTCGATCAAATTCCTCATGACAGAATTGATTATGTGATTAATCTTGCAGGTGAAAGTATCGGCAAAGGTCGCTGGACAGAGACGCGTAAACAGCAATTATTAGAAAGTCGGGTCAAAACCACAGAAGCGCTGTATCAATATTTACGTAAACGTAAAATTTTTCCGAAATGCATTATTTCAGGTTCGGCTGTTGGTTATTATGGTATTGATATTGAAGAACAATGGACAAAAGTGTGCGATGAAAATGCTGCACCACAAGCCATTTTTATGTCAGAGCTATGCCAAAGTTGGGAGCAAGTCACACGCCAATTTCCTGAACAAAATACCATTATCACACGACTAGGTGTGGTCTTGGCTGAAGGTGGCGGAATCTTACCGCAAATGCTGCGACCGATTCAGCTCAATTTGGTCAACAAAATAGGTTCCGGTCGGCAGCCTTTTGTGTGGATACATATACAAGATGTGATCCGAAGTATGCTGTTTTTAATGAAACAAGCAGAGAAAAAATATGGGTTGCTTGAACCCACGCCAATCGATCCGCATATTTTTAATTTAGTTGCGCCGGAAAAAACGACGCAGGCTCAGTTTGCGCAGATTGCAGCACGTCAATTAGCGAAAAAGCCGTGGCTCAATGTGCCTGCAACTATCTTTAAAATTTTATTAGGTGAGCAATCGCAATTAATTTTAAATGGTCAATTGGTTCAGCCAGCCGCATTATTACAGCAAGGCTTTGAGTTTAAATTTCCGACGTTAAAAGAAGCTTTGCAGGATTTATTGGCTTAGTTGAAATTGACCTATTGAGCATTATTCGACGCTTAACAATGCATCTTGAAACAGGCGAGTCGGACTATAGTGGTCTGCATTGAATGAAGGTGTTTGCCCAGTCATCAGTTCAGCCAATAGCTGAGCTGAAGCAGGTCCCATGCATAAACCATTTCTAAAATGCCCAAAATTTGCCCATAGATTGTCGTAATTTGGCATCTGCCCAATATACGGAATCCCTTCAGGGGAAGATGGGCGCAGGCCAGCCCAAGACTGCACAATTGGAAAGTTGGCAAGCTCTGGCACCATGTCAAAGCAGGATTTTTGAATATGCTGCAAGGTTGTATTTGTTGTCTGAGTATCAAAGCCACATTGGCGCATACTTGAGCCGCAAACCACATGACCGTCTTGGCGTGGAATCAAGTACATGACTTTATTCATGCACATGGTCGGCAACCAGTTCTGCGGAGTTTTAAAGAGAAGCATTTGTCCTTGTACGGGTTGTACGGGTATCTGAATGTCTAGTTGTTCACTCCATGCGGCTGACCAAGCGCCCGTGGCAATAACGAATTGATCAGCTGTATGTTGTTTGCCATCTGCGGTGGTGATGGACTGGATACGATAGTCCGAACGGTTTAATTGGTGGATAGGGCAATGTTCATAAATCTGAACTTTAGGATGCTGCTGTAAATAAGCCGTTAAAGACTGCAAAAGTCGTGGATTACGGATGTTGGCTAATTGCGAAAAATAAATGCCATGTGCAAAGCGTGCTGAAATGTGAGGATTAATCTGCTCAATTTGCTCGGATTGTAAATATTCCGCCTGTTGCATTGGGTCTTGGTGCAAACGCGCATAATCTAAGCCAATTTCAAAATCATCTTCATCAAAAATCAACATGCCAGTTTCATGAATTTCAAAATCAATCCCAGTCATAGGTTTTAATTTTTCATTCCATTTTTGGTAGCTCTGCTTGCCATAACGTGCGAGCGCATTGACTTCATTGGGATATCGCCAAGGATACATCGGGGAGAGGATGCCACCACCAGCCCAAGATGCGGCAGAACCTGTGCGTTGTTGGTCGAAAATCGTCACCGTACAACCGCGTTCAACGAGTTCCAATGCGCTGAGTAAACCACTAATACCCGCCCCAATAATGGCAATATTCATGTTCTTTTAACCGATGAATGTATGAGTTTGATCTTAACTTCAGCAACGCCGAAGTTTTTCTTCCAAGACTGTTTTTTAAATTTTACAGATATAAAAAAGCCTTCCTGAACGTTACCATTTCAGGAAGGCTTTGCAGGTTATTTCATGTCTTTCAACATGAGTGCTGCATCTTCAGCAAAGTAAGTCCAGATCCCATCTGCACCTGCACGGCGGCAACTCATCAGCGATTCGATAATCACGCTATCAGACAACCAACCATTTTGAATGGCACCTGCCAACATGGCGTATTCGCCACTCACTTGATAGACAAATGTTGGAACACCGAAATTATCTTTGACTTCACGGACGATATCTAAATACGGCATACCCGGTTTTACAATCACCATGTCGGCGCCTTCTTGAATATCGAGTGCTATTTCATGTAAAGCTTCAGCACGGTTACCGATGTCCATTTGGTAATTGTATTTATTGCCACCTTTGAGGTTGCTTGAAGAACCTACCGCATCACGGAATGGCCCGTAAAAGCTCGACGCATATTTTGCAGAATAGGCCATGATGTTGGTATAGATATGGCCATTGGCTTCAAGGGCTTGGCGAATTGCACCGATACGACCATCCATCATGTCACTTGGTGCAACCACATCTGCACCCGCTTCAGCATGGCTGAGTGCTTGTTTAATTAAGCATTCAACGGTTTCATCATTCAGTACATAGCCGGTATCATCAATGATACCGTCTTGACCATGTGTGGTGTATGGGTCGAGCGCACCATCAGTGATGAGAACCATTTCTGGTAGTTCTTTTTTTAATAAGCGGATGGTGCTTTGGACTAAGCCATCTTCATGCCAAGCTGCTTCAGCCGTTAAACTTTTATCTTCCTGTGGTGTAACTGGGAACAAAGCTAATTTTGAAACACCCAATTCGAGTAAACGTTCTGCCTTTTTTAGTAACAAGTCAGCAGATAGACGCTGTACGTTTGGCATGCTTGGAATATCTTGAGTTTGTTGCTGGCCTGGCAACACAAATACTGGATAAATGAGATGATCAGTCGTCAGTTGAGTTTCACGCACCATAGCGCGAAGCTGGTCATTTTTACGAATGCGACGCATGCGAGTGGCAGGAAAAGCTGGACGATTGAACGTATAGGTCATAACAATCTCATTGATCAGTATTAAACTTTGACTATTGTAGACGCATAATGAGGGTTTGGCGCACCCCGTATTATTTTTTTATTCAATGACAGCGATTCGAGTAGGCTATGACAGATGTAAATAAGAGTTGGACCGGTAATATTGACCTAAACTCGAAGAATGAAATCGATACTTTATTAAATAACATTGCTCAAGCATTTAACAGCTCCCCATTTTTTGTACACAATGCCATGAAAATGACGGTGATTGATGGTCAGATCGAAGCACGTGTCGACATGGCCAGTAATCTAATTGGAAATGTCGCATTCCAAATTTTACATGGTGGCGTCGCGGCAACCCTACTCGACAGTATCGGTGGTATCTCTGCGATGGCAGAATTGTATAAAAAGGCCACAGCTGAAGATATAGTAGAAACTAGTAAAAAGGTATCTCGCTTAGCGACCGTCGATATGCGTGTGGATTATTTGGCGCCAGGACGTGGACAGTATTTCGTTGCACGAGCAGAAACCTTACGTTTAGGCCGTAAGGGTTGCACTATGCGTATGACCATGGTCAATGATGAAGGTAAAGCGATTGCAACGGCGATAGCATCGTATGCTTATTAAGCCATTTTTAAGTTAACACATTCAAAATGATGAAAAAATAAAGTCCAGTATTGGCAGCAGGGCATGATTTTATCCTGTTGCCGACGAAAAAAAGACTGACGAGTTACATTTTCTATTCTCAGGATATGATTTTTTAGCTTTAAAATGCCGGAAAATTGAAGAAGATAGACTTTCTCACGACACCATTATCTGACAGCAAAGTTGACATGCTTTGCAAAGCTCATGATGCCATGACCAAGTCTGCTAGATTTAGGACAAATCTATGACAGATACCGTTAGTAACCTGCCAGAAACCCCATCTACAGAGCAGCCCACCGATCAGGAATTAAAAGCACGCAGAAAAAAAGGCCTTGGTATAGTGGCTGTATTGATCGTGATTGCTTTGGTGATGTATTTGATTTGGTCAATATTTCTAAATCATTACGTCAGTACCGATAATGCCTATGTCGGTGCAGAAACAGCGTCGATTACCTCGATGGTCACGGGGCAAGTGGCAGAGGTTTTGGTGAGTGATACGCAGCAAGTGAAAAAAGGCGATGTGCTTGTTCGCATTGATGCTCGTGATGCTGAAATTGCCTTAGCTCAGGCACAGGCTGAATTACTTAAAGCAAAACGCCAATACAAACAAACTGCGGCGAATAGTAGTTCTTTAAACTCACAAATCTTTGTCAGTGATGATGCAATTCATAGTGCAAGCGCACAAGTCGCCAAGGCACAAGCCGATCTGAATAAAGCACAAGATGAATTACAACGTCGTCAACAATTGGCTGCTTCGGGTGCGATTTCTAAAGAAGAATTAAGCACAGCGCAGAGTGCTGTGAATACTGCTAAAGCCAGTTTTGATGTGGCACAAGCAGGACTCGCTCAAGCCAAATCTAGTCAAAAAGCGGCACAAAGTAATAAAGCTGCAAATGATGCATTAATTCAAGACAGCAATGAAAACTCAACCCCAGATGTTTTAGTTGCGCAAGCACGTCTACAACAAGCTCAGTTGGACTTAGAACGTACACAAATTAAAGCACCCTTTGATGGTGTAGTGACACGTCGCAATATTCAAGTTGGGCAACGCATTGCACCGGGAACGTCATTAATGATGGTGGTGCCTGTCTCTCAGTTATATGTCGATGCCAACTTTAAAGAAAGCCAATTGGCAGGGGTGCAAGCGGGTCAAAAAGTTGAACTGACGTCTGATCTGTATGGTGACAAAGTTAAATTTAATGGCACAGTGACCGGTTTTTCTGGTGGCACAGGTTCAGCATTTGCCTTGATTCCAGCACAAAATGCCACAGGAAACTGGATTAAAGTGGTTCAGCGTTTACCTGTAAGGATCCGTTTGGATCCAAAAGAGTTGGCAGAACACCCACTACGTGTGGGGCTGTCTATGGAAGCGACGATTGACCTGAAATCGAAGTAATTGCCTATGAATCAGCAAATGCAAATGACTGACCTGAAAGGTGGTCGTCTGATTCTCGCTGCCTTGGTCTTGGCATTGGCGAACTTTATGGTTGTGCTCGACATGACCATTGCCAATGTATCTGTGCCGCATATTACCGGTAGCCTTGCAGTATCGGCATCCCAAGGGACATGGGTCATTACCTCCTATGCTGTGGCAGAAGCGATTTGTGTGCCATTAACCGGTTGGCTCGCTGGGCGCTTTGGTTCTGTACGGGTTTTTGTGATCAGCCTGTTTGGCTTTACTGTATTTTCGATACTGTGTGGTTTGTCGACCAGTTTGGAAATGTTGGTGTTTTGCCGAATTGGGCAAGGCTTATTTGGTGGCCCGATTATGCCACTGAGCCAAACGTTGTTAATGCGCATTTTCCCTCCTGAAAAGCAATCCCAAGCCATGGGGATGTGGGCAATGACCACTGTTGTTGGCCCCATTTTAGGTCCAATTTTGGGTGGTACGATCAGTGATAATTTATCTTGGCATTGGATTTTCTTTATCAATATTCCTGTCGGAATAGGTTGTGCAATCGCAGCGATGCGCTTACTGAAAACGGCTGAAACACCTACACAGAAATTGAAAATTGACCGCGGTGGTTTACTGCTGTTGGTGTTGTGGATCGGTGCCTTGCAATTGATGTTGGACTTGGGCCATGAACGAGATTGGTTCAATAATCCATTTATCGTGGTGCTGGCACTGACGGCATTTGTCGGGTTGATCGTTTTTACGATTTGGGAGCTGACTGAGCGACATCCAGTGGTGAATATACTGCTGTTTAAGTACAGAAGTTTTACCATTTCGGTTTTGGCTTTGGCCTTTGGTTTTGGTGCCTTTTTTGGCAGTATTGTCCTGATTCCGCAGTGGTTACAGATCAACTTGGGCTATACCGCAACGTGGGCAGGTTATCTCACGGCAACGATGGGCGTCGGTAGTCTGACCATGTCGCCAATTGTTGCGAAGCTTGCAACCAAGTACGATCAACGTGCTTTGTCGAGTTTTGGTTTAAGTATTTTGGGCGGTGTAACCCTTATGCGCGCCTTTTGGACCACGGATGCGGACTTTATGGCATTGGCTTTACCGCAGATATTACAAGGTTTTGCCGTGCCATTTTTCTTTATTCCCTTGTCAAATATGGCCTTAGCATCTGTACTGCCACAAGACATGGCATCTGCAGCAGGTTTGATGAACTTCTTAAGAACCATGGCAGGGGCAATTGGAGCCTCGATTGCAGTAACCATTTGGGATGATCACACCAAAGTCGCACGCAGTGAAATGGTCGGTAATTTACATGTTACTGAGGTACAAAATACCTTGGTGAATCATGGAATGAGTTCAGAAGCTGCTCTGGGTTACATCTCCAGTTTGGTGGATAAAGAAGCCTTAACGCTTTCAGCCAATCATGTGTTTTTAGTACTGGCCGGTGTCTTTATATTCGCCGCACTGATCATTTGGCTCTGTCCGCGACCTAAAGCAGGTGTGGGTGGCGGTCATGCACATTAAATAACATCAAGTATAAAAAACCGCTCATTCGAGCGGTTTTTTATTGCATACGGCGTTGATTGGAAAAAATTAAAGGTCCGAGCGCGCCCGTTTAAGTGCAGATTGCCACTGAGCCAAATGAAATTCACGTTGATCAGCATTCATTTTTGGTTCAAAAGCACGTTCTAATTGCCATGATGCGGCAATTTCATCAAGATTTGAAAACACACCCGCTTTGAGTCCGGCCATTGCGGCAGCGCCCCATGCTGTTGATTCTAAAAGTTTAGGACGCAGTACAGGCACATTTAAGATATCGGCCTGAAATTGCATCAGCATATCATTGCTACTGGCACCGCCATCGACCCGGAGTTCTTTAAGTGGACTAGACAGGTCTGACTGCATGGCGGTCAATACATCCGACACTTGAAAGGCAATGGCCTCTAAGGCGGCACGAGCTATGTGGGATTTATTTGTACCACGTGACATTCCACAGAGGAGGGCACGTGCATCACTATCCCAATGCGGAGCGCCTAGCCCAGTAAAGGCAGGAACCAAAACCACGCCATCGGTATGCTCCACTTGGCACGCGAGTTTTTCAACATCACTGCTTTTTTGAATAATCCCTAAACCGTCTCTTAGCCATTGCACGATTGCGCCAGCCATAAATACACTGCCTTCAAGTGCATAATGGGTTTGACCTTGAGCTTGCCATGCAAGGGTCGAGAGTAATTTATTATGGCTATATTGAACTTCGGTGCCGGTGTTAAAGAGCATGAAACAGCCGGTACCATAGGTATTTTTTGCTGTTCCTGCGTCAAAGCATGACTGTCCAAATAGCGCAGATTGCTGGTCACCTAAGATGCCGGTAATGGGAATGTTTGCGCCAAGTAAACCTGTAGCGGTATCTGCAATATATTCATCTGAACTGATGATTTTAGGAAGGACCGACAGGGGAATATCGAATAATTCTAAGAGTTCTTCATCCCAAGCTTGTTGCTGTAAGTTCATTAGCATGGTTCGTGAGGCATTGCTGGCTTCAATCACATGCTCTGCACCTTGCGTCAGGTTCCACACCAACCAACTGTCAATCGTGCCAAAAGCCACATGACCTTGCTCTGCGAGTTCACGTAGACCTTGAGTGTGCTCTAATAACCAAACCAATTTGCCAGCACTAAAATAGGGGTCAATACGTAAACCGGTCTTTTTGTGAATGAGGTCATTGAGGTTTTGTTGAATCAGTTGCCCACACCACTCGGTTGCACGGCGATCTTGCCAGACAATTGCAGGAGCAAGCGGTTGACCTGTGCGTTTATCCCAAACAACAGTGGTTTCACGCTGATTGGTCAGTCCAATGGCTTTAATATCTTTTGCGAGGATACGAGCAGAAGCGAGTGCTTGTTGCACGACGGCAATTTGTGTACTCCAAATTTCTTGAGCATCTTGCTCCACCCAACCCGAATGCGGGGTTTGAATATGGGTTTCCCGTTGAGCTGTAGCTTGAACTTGTCCATGTTCGTTAAAAATGATCGCACGACTTGAAGTCGTTCCTTGATCGAGTGCCAATAAAAAGCTCATATATTTTTCTTTTGCGGTCTTGAAAAATAAAATATTAACGCAATTATGTAATTAAGCGCAGATCAATGTGTAATTGTTTCGAAATTGCATCGCAATTTTTTGAAGTTATGCTATGATGACGCTACTTTGGGGATGTTTCTGGCTTCGACGCTGGTGATGAAACTCATAGATGCATGTCGAGAGCGCATTTTCTCTCGTAAATCAAATTTGCATATTTTAGTCGCAAACGACGAAACTTACGCTCTAGCTGCCTAAGGGCAGCTTGTCCGCATCCCTGAATACTTGTGGTTAGGGGTCCCGACTGAAGCGAACGCACACAAGTCCGTATAAGATCAAGCCTTGGGGTCTTATACTAAATCTTAAAGGATCGCGATTTGTACCCTGTTCGTCGGGTCACAAAGAGCTAAATCAATAGACGATATCTAAGCATGTAGTATTCTCGAGCGTAGTGCTGGCGGACGCGGGTTCAACTCCCGCCATCTCCACCAAATTCCTAAAAAAGCCTTTAAACTCAATGTTTAAAGGCTTTTTTATTGGCTGTATTGTCCGACCTTGTCCTAAGCTGTGTGACCCAATTTTTGCCTTTTAAGGGTAATTATTTGAACAAGTTATCCATTTAATTTTTAGTCTAGATAATGGGTATATAGATTAACTCATAGATACGAGATGCAGAAAAGCACAGCCCCAAGATAAGTATTACCGCCTTTCAGATGAAAATGGCTCATCACTATTAATCATACCCATTGAACAAAAATAAAGAAATGTATGCTATACCGTTCATGGTGAACGTAAGTCGGAGTCACTCAGTCTATATCCTGAGAGGGAATTTAAAGAAAGCAAGAGAGCTTGCCCTTGAACTGAAATACTTGTATTACAGGTCAGTCTAATACAAACATATCAAGCTATTTTTAAATTGGTCGTTGAGACATGGTTTAAGAATCAAAGAATAAATAGTCATGATCTAAAAATGATAATCTGCTTTATTCAACTCTTTTGAGACAACAGTATAATCTTTAATCCCTTAGGAAAATTCGGTTCAAATTGGATGGTATAAGCATATTGTTGCAGCATTATTTTGACCAAAGATAAGCCCAGTCCATGACCTTTCTGCTGAGCCGATTTACGCCAAAAACGTTGCCCTAAGTAACGAATGTCTTCGGCATTTAAATGTGGACCGTTATCTTGAATGTGTAAAGTGTTTTTCTGCATACTCACGTTAATCACATCAGCATTTGCATGTAATAGTGCATTTTCAAGCAGGTTTTTAAGAACAGAATACAAGACAAATTGAGGTAATGCCAAATCACCAAGACTGTGCCAATCGACCTGAATTTTAGCTATTACTTTAGGATAAATCAGTGCTAAATCATCGAGTACTTTTGCAATAATGGGCTGTACCTGAATGCTTGCTTTGATCTGTTCAATAGATTGATCAGTATTCGACAACATCAGTAATTGCTCAAGTAAATCAGCATAGCGACGGACACTTTGATTTGCTTGATCCAAGCTATATTGCAATTTCATATTGCCGTCCGTTTTTGCCATCAGTTGTGCCAATTGCACATTGGTTTTAATTGCGGTTAAAGGACTTCGTAATTCATGCGCCGCGTATGCACTAAAGACTTTTTCATTTTCAAGACTTTGATGCAGTTTATGGACTAAGCGATTCGCATTTTGCACAAAAGGGTAGACCTCTGAGGGCATGGTATTGGCATCTAAGCTCGTTAAATATTGGCTTGCTTCATTGAGCGATAAATTTGACTGGCTTAAATCGCTTGCAACCTGATCCAAAGCTTTAAATTCTCGACGAACAATTAAAACAATTAAGCCGATACACAACAATAATGACAAGATCAGCGGAATTAAGACCGATTGCAAAATCTGTTTTAGCAAAGACTCCCGCAAAAACATACGCTCTGCAGCCACCACTTGAATCTCACCACGGCGTAACACATAACTGCGCCATTGCGTCTCACCTTGTTGCCAAGTACTAAAACCAACCGCTTGATGACTTAAATCTTTCGGTGCACCGCGTGTTTTGGCAATCACATGCTGTCCTACACTGATGTCAGAGCTAAATAATGATACTTCGCACGCGATCAATTGTTCTTGGTCTGTTGAATGAAGTTGTTGAGCTAAGGCAGACTCATCCAAGCTTTGCAGTGGTAATTGTTGAATCAGTCGTGCCACCATTTGTGCGGAAGCATGTAGACGTTGATCTAGGGTGTCCTGTAGACGTTTTTGTAAGTCGAGATACAGCCAAACAAATACCACACTCCATAAGCCGATCATCACAGCTAAAAGACTACTGACCAAGCGCCATTTTAAGCTGTGTGATTTTTGCATGGCATTGACTCAGGAATTTTAAACATATAACCGACGCCACGAATGGTTTGAATATAGTCCGCATTCAATTTTTGCCTTAAGTGATAAATATGGACATTCAGAGCATTGCTTTCGATACTGTCTTGGAAGCCGTATAACTTATCTAGCAAAACTTCATTTTTGAGCACTTGATTTGGATGGCTCATCAAAGTTTCAAGCAAACTGTATTCACGTCGTGAAAGCTGAATCATTTGATCTTGATAATGGACTTCTTGAGTGTCTTTATTGAGCTTTAAGTGGTCAAATTGAATGACATTCGATGAAAAACCGCGGTGACGTCTGGTGAGTGCATGAACCCGTGCAATCAGTTCATCCAGTTCAAAAGGCTTGGTTAAATAGTCATCGGCACCGACATTTAATGCCTCAACACATTGCTGGGTCTGTAACCGTGCAGTTAAAACCAAAACAGGGACATGAATCTGATCTCTGCGCCATGATCGCAGTAAGTCTAAACCATCTTGGTCAGGTAAGCCTAAATCCAGCAAACATAGATCGACCGCACTGTGGCGGATAAAATAATCTGCATCACGCGCATGACTCACATGTTCTACTGAAATATTTAAAAAATCCAATGTGGCACAAATACTTGAGGCAATATATGGATCATCTTCAACCAAAACAACAAACATAGCGTTTTCCTGACTTCCTGCCTGTATTTTATAAATGATTTATCTTGTTAATGCTCCCTTAATTTATGCTTTTGCATAATCAACCAAAATAGATTTATGTCGGGTATTAAAGTCATCTATGCGTATAGGGTTAGTAGGGTTGTGTGGAATATTCAGCATTTTGAGTATGCAAACAGCATCCGCTGATTTTTTACCCCCTGATCAAGCATTTGCTTTTCAGGCTGTATCGACAGCGCAAGACAAAGCCATCTTCACGTGGCGTATTGCTGATGGCTATTATCTGTATCATGATCAGCTTAAAGTCATTGAAAATGGCAAAGCATTATCACTGCAACTGCCTCGTCCACAGCAAAAAGATGACCCCAATTTCGGCATGACCGACGTGCATTATGGACAAGTGCAAGCAACTGTCGCCATGCAACCGAAGCAAAGCTATAAAATTGAATGGCAAGGCTGTGCCGAAAGTGGCTTATGTTATCCAGTTCAGCGCACCACCATTCAAACCGATGCAGATGGATTACTCCCGGCAAGCAAGCTGAGTCAGCAAAGCACAACGCAAAAGAAATTATTAGATGCAGTCACATCGTCGTCATTACCCAATACTGCAGTACCTGTAGAACCACAGGCGAAAAACACTGGAACTGCAACATTTGAAACTCAAGCCAAAAAAAATAAAGCAGAAGTCAAAGAGGATGAAAATGGCTTAAATCCCTCTTCTGAAGTGACTGCTTTAACAGAACCTAGCGAAGCCAGTGCGCCAGAGCTAGACGATGCCTTGATGATGCAGGCAAGTTCTGAATCTGTGACTACAACGAATGCTGAACAGTGCACGAAGCAGGCCGATTGGAACAATGATCAGTACTTCTTTCACTTACTTTCAACAGACAATATTGCACTGAATCTGATCATTTTTTTAGGTTTAGGTGTATTGCTCGCATTCTTACCATGTTCCTTACCACTGATTCCGATCTTATCCAGTATTTTGGTACAACGTCATCGTGGCTATCGTGCTGGCATGATTGCAGGTGTCTTTGTGGTCGGAATGGCATTGATTTATGCCTTGATGGGTTTAGCTGTGGCAGGACTTGGCAATAACTTCCAACGTTGGTTACAAAGTCCCATCTTTATTGGGTTATTTGCGGTCATGTTTGTGCTGTTTGCACTGAATTTATTTGGTGTATTCCAGTTGTCTTTACCACAAGGTGTATTACAGCGTTTAGATCAATGGCAACAACGACAAAAAGGTGGAACCTTATGGGGTTCATTCATTATGGGCATGATCTCTGCGCTAATTGTCGGACCCTGTATGAGTGCGCCATTGGCAGGGGCTTTGCTGTTTGTTGCGCAATTGCCTGAACCGTGGATGGGGGCTAGTTACCTGTTTATTCTAGGTCTAGGTGTGGGCTTACCATTGTTGATTGCCTGTGTGTTTGGTGCACAGTACTTACCCAAACCGGGCGTGTGGATGGATCGTCTGAAATTCACTTTCGGTTTTGTCATGCTGTTGTTGGCGGTGTATTTCCTGCGTCCTTTACTGCCGAGTGTGGTTTATTTGACGTTGATGGGACTCTTATTCATCAGTATCACGGTTTACATTTTATGGAAGATACGTCCGCATATTTCGCAGATGCCGATGCAACTGCTGTTGATTGCTATGAGCTTAGCTACTGCAATATCGGGTGGATGGTATATCACGCAAGCATGGTCACAACTGAGTACAACACAAGCCACATCATTAGTCGCATGGCAAAAAGTACGTACCCAAACCGAGCTTGAACAAGCACTGAATCAAGTCAAAGGACAAGCAGTACTCATCGATGTGTATGCTGATTGGTGTGTGGCTTGTCAGCCGATTGAAAAAGAGGTGTTGCCTCGTGCCGATGTACAAACAGCTTTAGATACTGTTGCTCGAATCAAACTCGATTTAACCGAATATGAAGCAAGTCAAGATATTGTGCTGAAAGACTGGCAGATTTTAGGACCTCCAACCATGATTTTCTTAGATGTACAGCATCAAGAGCAGCGCAATCTACGTTTGACGGGTACCTTTAGTGCAGCGCAACTCTTGAACCGACTTAAGGTTGGAGCACAGCGATGATTTCGAATGAAGCCTTGCATCTTGGACCATTCATGTTGCCTTGGGGACTGTTGTGTTTGGTGTTGGCTTTGCTGGTCAGCGCCATGATTGGACGAAAAGTCGGGCAAAAAGCACAGTGGTCAGCCGAGATTCAACAGCGTTTCCAAGATTCGATTTGGAACAGTGTTTGGATCGGATTAATAGGTGCACGCCTAGTTTTTATTGGATTAAATCTGGAATCTTATCTCGCATCGCCAATTGATATGCTGAAAATTCAAGACAAAGGGTTTCATCTGAGTGGCGGAATAATTATAGGAAGTGCATGGTTTTGGTGGCGAAATTCAGCCATTGCGAACAAAGCAAAGGCCACATTATTGCTGATCTTTGTCATGCTCGTGGGGGCGGGATGGACAGTACAAAAAATCACGCATCAAGACAGCCATTATCCAAGTTTGAGTTTTCCGAGTCTGAATCTTACCCATCAAGATCCGTCAGAAATCATTGCGCTAAAACAATTTCAAGGTCAGCCCACGGTTATGAATTTATGGGCGAGTTGGTGCCCTCCGTGTCATCGTGAAATGCCTGTATTACAGCGTGCGCAGGATCAATATCCTGAGGTGCATTTTGTCATGCTCAATCAAGGGGAGGAGGTCGATACCGTCCGTGCTTATCTCACAAAACATCACTTCGGTTTTAAACACGTTCTGCTAGATGTGCAGGGTGAAATGCCACAAGCAGTGAACAGTTTAGGTTTACCCACTACCTTATTTTTCAATGCACAAGGTCAGTTGATTGCGCGTCATCAAGGCGAAATCAGTCAAGCGATGTTGCAACAATATCTCAAGAAAATTAACCCATAAATTAATCATAGGATATGTGTCATGAATACTTTACTTAAAACCAGTTTAGTTATCGGAACACTGTTGACGGTGGCATGTGGTGTCAGTGCTAATCCGAATGCCATTAAAAAACAACTAGAAAAAGAAGGCTTTCAATTTGTCAAACCAATTCCTGCACCCGAAGGTTTAACAGGTTGGGTAGGACATGAAGATCAATATTCCAATACCATTTTTATTTCTAAAGATGGTAAATATTATATAAAAGGTGAGTTGTTTGATGCCCAAGGCAATAATCTTTCAAACACCCAAATTGAAACGCATATGAAAAAAGCCATTTTGGATGATGTATGGAAAACATTAGAAGATTCAACATGGATTCAAGATGGCAAAACCGATGCGCCACGTATTGTCTATGTATTCTCAGATCCCAATTGCCCGTATTGCCATAAATTTTGGGAAGAAGCACGTCCTTGGGTAGAGTCAGCTAAGGTACAATTACGTCATATTCAGGTCGGCATTATTCGTGAAGAAAGTCGTGCTCAGGTGGCAACTTTGCTGATGTCAAAAAATCCAACAGCCGTATTTAATGACATTAATATCAATCGTGGCAAAAAGCGTCTTAAACCAGCAGAAAATATTCCTTTAGAGATTGCAGAAAAAATTGATTTTAACCAAAGCTTAATGGGCAAATATGGTTTCTTCTCAACACCATCCATTGCTTGGCGTGACAGCAAGGGGAACTTCCTGTCTGCACAAGGGATGCCGAGTGATCTCAAAGAAATATTTGAAAAATAAGGAAAATAGATGCTCACCAAGCCAACACAACAGCCCGTCTACGATCATGCTAAGCTCAACGTCAACGACTTAAACATCAGGGGGCGCAATGTCAAATTTACAAGATCCACGCGTATTGTTCGCTTTGGAACGTACAGCATTGGCATGAAACCGCAGTGGTTTAGCCCTGATAGCCTTTGGTTTTGTGATTGAAAAATCAAATGTATTGCTACAACTACTGCGCCCTGAGGAATATCAGCACAAAATTATCTATGGACAGTGGCTTGGCATTGCCGTGATTGTGTTTGGTTTATTGGTGAACTTTGCCTCAATTTTGCAATATCGTCGAGGATTGAGCTCATTAACCGAACAGGAATTTATTGAGGATTATCATACCCAACATCCCGTGTGGCTGAATTTATTGACCATGCTGACAGGGTTTTTACTGATCATCTCATTTTGGATTTACTAAGCTTGGCTGAGCTTCCATACAAAAGCATGAACAAAAATGTTTATTCCTGACAGTACAATTGATACAGCGTTTGCATAATACCCAGCACTTTAGGGTCTGCCAATTGATAAAAAATTTGTTTGCCTTCGCGACGTGTCGAAACAATTTTATTGTTCCGTAAAACGGTCAATTGTTGCGATAGGGTCGGCTGATGAATATCGGTACATTCCTCAATTTGCTGAACATTTAATTCGCCATTGATCAACACACATAAAATTTTTAAACGGTCCGGATTTGATAACACTTTCAAACAATTGGAAACGGTATCAACCTGCGTAAATTCAATTTTTAAGTTATCGAATGCGATGTTCATAACGTCTAACCTGAATCATAAAAAGCAAAAGGAGCAAAGTATGTCGAGATAATAACATAAAATGGCTTGATTAATATATAAAGATATATAATATAAGTTTAAATATTGTTTTGTGGCGCATTAACTATGCATGATTTTGTGACAGCGTTTCTTGGTGGTGCTCTGTTGGGTATAGCAGTGGTGGGTTATTTGTATGTCCATGGGCGTATTGCAGGCATCAGTGGCTTGATTGCGCAGGTACTGAATCCACAGACGATTTTTAAAACGCCTGCAGTGTGGTTTCTTTCAGGCTTGATCATCACGCCATTTATTTATGGTCTTTTTGTACAACCAGAGATTATCGTGTCTGCTAGCCCATTAATGATGATTATTGCTGGTTTACTGGTGGGTTTTGGTACCCGCTTAGGTTCTGGTTGTACCAGTGGTCACGGTATTTGTGGGATCAGCCGATTATCTAAACGTTCCATCATTGCAACTATGACCTTTATGTTTGCGGGCTTTATTGCTGTATATGTCGTTCGTCACTGGATTGGAGCATTCTAAAATGAAAAACTTTTTAGCTTTTGTATTTGGTTCGCTTTTTTCAGTAGGTTTGATGTTCTCTGGCATGTCTAATCCGCAAAAAGTGATCGATTTTTTAGACATATTTGGTAATTGGGATGCAAGCCTTGCCTTTGTAATGATGGGGGCAATTGCTGTGGCATTTATTCCATTCCAAAAAGCGGTACGTAGCAGTGCACCAACCACAGTATTTAATGAGCAGATTGATTTACCAAGTAACAATAAAATTGATTCAAAGCTTATTATCGGTGCCTTAATATTTGGTGCAGGATGGGGGATTGCCGGCATTTGCCCAGCGCCAAGTTTCACCTTAATTGGCTTAGGGCATTATCAAGTTTTATATTTTATAGTGGCGATGCTTGCAGGCGTGTTGATTCACCGTAAATGGTCAGGAGCTTAACTATGCAACAACCGATTGTTCAGGATTTTTTTGATCAAGCGACCAATACATTTAGTTATGTGGTGAGTGATCCGGTAACCAAGCGCTGCGCTATCATTGACAGTGTTTTGGACTATGATGCGGCTTCGGCAACCACCTCGACCACCCATGCTGATGCAATCATTGCATATGTCAAAGTACAAGATTTAAAAGTAGATTGGATTTTGGAAACCCATGTGCATGCCGATCATTTGACTGCAGCACAGTATTTAAAATCTGTACTCGGTGGCAAAATTGCCATGAGTCATCACATTGCCTTGGTGCAAGAAACCTTTAGTGCCATTTATAATTTAGATATCAAGCAGTTTAATGCTCAACAACCATTTGATTATTTATTTGATGATCATGAGCATTTTCATATTGGTGAGCTAGAGGCATATAACATCCCGACACCAGGTCATACGCCTGCATGTTTAAGTTATGTAGTGGGTGATGCAGTTTTTGTCGGTGATACTTTATTTATGCCAGATTATGGCACAGCACGTTGTGATTTTCCGCGTGGTAGTGCAGATACCTTATTTGATTCGGTGCAAAAACTGTATCAATTGCCAGCGTCCACCCGGGTGTTCTTGTGCCATGACTATTTGCCAAAAACGCGTGATGAATATCACTGCCAAACCGATATTCAAACGCAAAAAGAGCACAATATTCATATTCATGAGGGAACTACAAAATCTGAATTTGTGCAGATGCGTCATGAGCGGGATGCAACATTAAGTATGCCTAAACTGATTTTGCCGTCGATTCAAATCAATATGAAAGCGGGCCAATTTCCCGAACCTGAAGAAAATGGGGTGTCGTATTTAAAGTTACCGCTTAATTTTTTTAAAACCTAAAAATATTGTATTTCAAATTATTAAAGACTTATTTATGTCTTTATCTTAAAAATTAATATTTATATCTTTAAAGTGAATATTCACTTTAAAGATCTTGGTATTTTAGGTATATTTATTCTATAAAGCTGACTTGTATGATCGGATTTCAAGGAAGCACGGCTTTTTAAGTATTTTTGCTTTCGTTGGCATCTGTTGAGAGAATATGTTGCTAAGACAGAGTGGACTGTTTTTTGCAATTTTAACTTTAGTTTTGCAAATCGCAGTATATTTACAACCACTATTACCCGAAGAATTTCAAATTGCTCCGGTATGTCTCTCTATTACACATAATTTACTGTCCCCAGAAAAGCACAAACACGTACATGAGACGTATAACGAACTTGTTCATCATCTGACCCACGATCATAATCACGACGATCACAATGGACATAACCATCAATGCCAATACTGTACCGTCTATGGTGATGTTGTCCTACCTTTTGATTTTGAGATAGTTGAAATCATCGATAAGATTCAAGTCCGTCTAAGTTTCTATAAAGATGCTTTCCGACATGTATATTTCTCACTGCAAAGGCTTTACTTACTTCCACAAGGTAGGGCACCTCCACACACACTTTAAATCCTAATCAGACCAACAATTTGAATTGTTGATTTACCTCGGTATTTAAAGAGTGATTTTATGAAACTTTATATTTTTGAACCGTTTAGCGGATGCGAACAGAATCGGTTCGCCTATATCATTAGGCTAAAACAATTGATCAAATCCCAACAGATTCACAACAGTCTGCGTCATCGTACTGATCTATCTTTCCTAAAGCAGTCCCGAAATTATGGGCCGTTAGTGGTTCACCGCATAATTCCACAATAAGGTGATAGACATGGATTTAGGTTTGACAGCACTTGAATTGGCGCGAATTCAATTCGCTTTTACAGTTTCTTTTCATATTATTTTCCCTGCAATTTCCATTGGGCTAGCAAGTTTTCTTGCGGTCTTAGAATGGCGTTGGCTTAAAACACAAGATCCCGTTTACCGAGATCTGTTCCAATTTTGGATCAAGGTGTTTGCATTGTCTTTCGGAATGGGAGTGGTTTCAGGGGTAGTCATGAGCTACCAATTTGGCACCAACTGGAGTGAATTCTCTCGTATTGCGGGTAGTGTCACTGGCCCCTTACTCAGTTATGAGGTCTTGAGTGCCTTCTTCTTAGAAGCGGGTTTCCTAGGCATTATGCTGTTTGGGTGGGGAAGAGTGGGTCCTAAAACCCATTTCTTTGCCACGCTGATGGTGGCAATTGGCACCTGTATTTCCATGTTTTGGATTTTATCTTCCAATAGCTGGATGCAAACTCCACAAGGCTTCAGCTTTGAAAATGGCATTATAGTGCCGCAAGATTGGTTTGCTATCGTTTTTAACCCATCATTCCCATATCGCTTAGCGCATATGGCTCTAGCAGCATTCCTTGTATCTGGCTTATTGGTCGCTGCTACTGCAGCATGGCACTTACTCAAAGGTCGCCGTGATGCCTTAGTAAAAAAATCATTTTCTATGGCGATGTGGATGATTCTCGCACTTGCACCTTTACAGGTATTTGTGGGGGATATGCATGGTCTAAATACTTTAGAACATCAACCTGCGAAACTTGCTGCAATTGAAGGACATTGGGAAACTAATAAAGATCATGGCATGCCGTTATATTTGTTCGGTATTCCTGATATGGAGGCGGAAGAAACCAAGTATGCAATTGGCATTCCGAACCTCGGTAGTCTGATCATGACGCACACCTTAGAGGGAGAGGTGAAAGGCTTAAAAGAATTTGCCCCTGAAGATCGACCAAACTCGCCCATAGTATTTTGGAGCTTCCGCATTATGGTCGGTATGGGAGTCTTGATGATTTTACTTGCTCTGATGGGTGCATGGTTGCGTAAAACTGGGAAATTTTATGAGTCAAAATGGCTCCACAAATTTGCCTTATGTATGGGACCTTCAGGCTTTATTGCCTTGCTTGCTGGTTGGTTTACCACAGAAGTCGGTCGTCAACCTTGGGTCGTGTATGGCGTACTGCGTACCAAAGACGCCTTGTCACCAGTATCGGCAGAACAAGTCGGTTTAACATTAATAATCTTTGTGATCGTGTACTGCATCGTATTTGGTATTGGGATTTATTACATGCTCAAATTGATGGTTAAAGGACCACAGTTCATTCATTCTCAAGCCCATAGCGATGGTGAGGTCATTCGTGCATCAAATCGTCCAATGAGTACGATTGATGAGTCGCTTGAAGTACAACCACAGGAGAAAAACCATGATTGATTTATCCTTAATTTGGGTAGTAATCATTGCTGTAGGTGTGCTGATTTATGTGGTACTCGATGGCTTTGATTTAGGGATTGGTATCCTTTTTCCTTTAGTAAAAGATCGCCAAGAACGCGATGTGATGATGAATACAGTCGCACCAGTTTGGGATGGCAATGAAACATGGATGGTTTTAGGTGGTGCAGGCTTATTTGCGGCATTTCCATTGGTGTATTCGACTGTACTCTCTGCGCTGTATATGCCGATTATCTTAATGGTCATCTCGCTGATTTTCCGTGGAGTCGCCTTTGAATTTCGTTTTAAAGCGAACCGCACCAAACATTTATGGGATCAAGCGTTTATTTGGGGCTCGATCTTGGCATCATTCTTCCAAGGTATGATTTTAGGTGCTTATATCCAAGGGATTGAAACCACCAATGGTATTTATAGTGGTGGCGGATTGGATTGGCTGACCCCATTTTCAATTTTTACTGGGATTGCTGTAGTGGTGCTATATGCCACCTTGGGCTGCGGATGGTTGATTTTTAAAACTGATGCACGTGTTCAAAATCATATGTTTAGCCTCATGCCCAAACTGATTATCGCCTTATTTGTGATTTTTGCTGCAGTGAGTATTTACACCCCATTGGTACATGCAGAGATTGCAAATCGTTGGTTTAGCTTGCCGCAACTGTACTATTTTAGTCCTGTGCCGATTTTAGTATTGATCTTCACATTATTGGCTTTACGTGCCTGTAAAAGACGTCAGGAATTTGCGCCATTTATTTATACACTTGTCTTAGTTGTGTTGGCATATACAGGGTTCTTAATCAGTCTATGGCCAAATATCATCCCACCATCCGTCACCATTTGGCAGGCAGCAGCACCGCAAAGCAGTCAATTGTTCGCCTTGATTGGAGCATTGGTGCTGATACCGATTATTTTGTTCTATACCGCATTGTCGTATTGGGTGTTCCGTGACAAAGTTCGTGTCGGCGATGATGGCTATCATTAAGGAGAATCATCATGAAACTGAATCAAGCAGGCTGGTTTATTGTGCTATGGCTTGGTGGTGTCTTGAGTTTGGCGCTTGTCGCAGGGTTCTTTAGACTGCTGGTGCAGTGGGCTTACTAGAACCTATTCCTTAAATCTGAATCCACTATCTTGCCGGGTAAGATAGTGGATTTTTTTGAGGGACTAAAGGTGAATTGAGTAGGTAGAATATGGCAATTTAAAGTGTCGAAATACATAAAATATATTTTTTTATATTCAATACTTATTTTGAATGATTTTTCTGTTTTTTTAGCTTCTATATTGTTAAAACTAACATGATGCATTGAAAAAATCTTAAGGAGCGTGAGTGGAACTTAAACAGCTCAAATATTTCATCACCATTGTAGAATCTGGAAGTTTAGGCAAAGCTGCACAAAAACTTGAGGTTGGCACATCGGCACTCAGTCAACAAATTGCAAAACTTGAAGATGAACTTTGCACACGCTTATTACAGCGAAATTCTACAGGTGTGACGCCCACGCCAGCGGGTTTAGCATTTTTTAAGCAAGCTCAACTTTCTCTACGTCATGTGCAATATGCCATTGAGGCGGCGCACTCATCTCGTCTGACGGGTCATGTCAGCGTTGGATTTTCACCCAGTATAGCGTCAGTTCTGGGTATTCCCTTTATGCAGCTGATGTCACAGCGTTATCCAGATATAAAAATCCACCTTGTAGAGAGTTTATCTGGCAACCTCACCAATTTAGTAAATTCGAGACAATTAGATATCGCGATCATTTTCACACAAGATGTGGATGTCAATTGGGCTGTACAGCCCTTATTAAAAGAACAAATGTTTCTTATGGCAAATCGTTCTTTACTGAAAGAGTATGGCTTTGAACACTGCATTGAAAATGGAAAAATTGATTTAGAAAATGTGAATCGTTTGCCTCTGGTATTACCAAGCCAACGACATGGACTACGTAAATTCATAGATCAAAAGGTTGAGGGGCTGGACGTAAATTATGAAGTTGATGGTTTACACTTACTCATGAACTGTGTCAGCAACTTAAATATGGCGACCATTCAACCTGTCAGTGCACATTTTGATTATCTCAAATCAGATATTTGTTTACTCAAAGTAGTCGAACCAGTGCTGGATCGAATTAATTATCTTATTAGTATTGCTGAAGAAGAGCTTTCTCCTGCAAGTCTCGCGACCAAAGTAGCAATTAAAATTTGTGTTAAGCAGCTGATCAATAAAGGATTATGGTCAAGTGCAGAGCTATTAGACTTTTAGCCTATTTAATTTTATTAAACACCTATTTAAAAGTTGCCTATCACAGCGCTAGGCAGTTTTGGTCTTAAATTACATCAAATTCGAAAGGGAAGACATCGAATGCATGATGTAATTGTAATTGGCGGTGGGAATGCCGCTTTATGTGCAGCATTGACAGCAAGGGAGGCTGGGGCTTCAGTTTTATTGCTAGAAGCAGCACCAAAGGAATGGCGCGGTGGAAATTCACAACATACCCGTAACCTGCGTTGTATGCATGATGAACCTCAAGATGTATTAGTCGATGCCTATCCAGAAGAAGAATATTGGCAGGACTTACTCAAAGTAACTGCAGGTAAAACCAATGAGCATTTAGCCCGTTTAGTGATTCGCACCACGGCAACTTGCCGTAATTGGATGCGTCAACATGGGGTAAATTTTCAACCACCTTTATCTGGTGCATTACATGTTGCACGGACCAATGCTTTTTTTATGGGCGGTGGTAAAGCTTTGGTGAATGCCTATTTTAGAAGTGCAAAAGATTTAGGGGTCGAGATTCGCTACAACACAAAAATCAATGAACTGATTATTGAAGATGGGACATTTATTGCTGCAATTGCTGAAGATGGCACGCGTTTTGACGGCGCTTCATGTGTATTAGCTGCAGGTGGATTTGAATCCAATCGCGAATGGTTAAAAGAAGCGTGGGGACAAAATGAAAATGGCGAATGGCCTGCAGATCATTTCATTATCCGAGGTACACGATTTAACCAAGGCAATTTATTAAAGTTCATGATTGATCAGGGGGCAGATATTATTGGCGACCCATCTCAATCACATTGTGTCGCAGTTGATGCCCGCGCACCTCTCTACGATGGTGGCATTTGCACCCGTATTGACTGTGTTTCACTCGGCATCGTGGTCAATAAAAATGCGCAACGTTTTTATGATGAAGGCGAAGATTTCTGGCCGAAACGTTATGCCATTTGGGGGCGTTTAGTTGCAAAACAGCCCAGTCAGATTGCGTATTCAATTATTGATTCAAAATCGGTTGGGCGTTTTATGCCACCAGTCTTTGAAGGTACTAGGGCAGATACGATCGAAGAATTGGCAGAAAAATTAAATCTAGATGTTGCGACTTTAGTTCAAACAGTGAAGGACTATAACCAAGCCTGTGTGGCGGGTGAGTTTAATCACACGGTACTGGATAATTGCCATACCGAAAATTTAACGCCCGCAAAAACACATTGGGCTGTTCCTTTAAACCAACCGCCATATTATGCCTACGCTTTACGTCCAGGCATTACTTTCACCTATCTAGGCTTAAAAGTCGAAGATGATGCCGCTGTGCGCTTTGAAAATGTCGCGAGTCCAAATCTATTTGTTGCAGGCGAAATGATGGCTGGCAATGTACTTGGGCAAGGCTATACAGCCGGTGTAGGTATGTCGATTGGAACGACATTTGGTCGAATTGCAGGAAAAAATGCGGCTCAAGCTGCGTTTAAACTGGGAGTTTAAAGAATGAATGCAAATGTTAAAAACTTAATTCCAGTTGTACAGCTCACGGATCATGAACAGCAAGTAAAACAGGCTTTACAGATTTGTAATGCATGTCGTTACTGCGAAACATTCTGTGCGGTTTTCCCTGCAATGACCAAAAGACTAGAGTTTACTCAAGCCGATATTCATTACATGGCAAATTTATGTCACAACTGTGGCGCATGTTTACATGCCTGTCAGTATGCGCCTCCGCATGAATTTGGCGTCAATATTCCTCAAGCCATGGCACAAGTTCGCCTAGAAACCTATCAAGAATTTGCAGTTCCTGCATCTTTTGGTGCGATTTATAAAAAGACCGGAATTCCTTTGGTTTCGGCGATGTCAGTATTTTTTGCATTACTGATGCTCTTGGGTGTTTGGCTCAATGGCACCAATATCTTTGGTCAATATCAAGGGGATTTTTATGCAATTTTTCCGCATAACTTTCTTGCCGTGTTGTTTGGCTCTGTGTTTATTTTGGCTTTTGTACTTTTGGGTTTGGGAATTGCAAAATTTTGGAAACAAACCTCAAAAATTATTCCAGAGGGCGTTGCACAACCTGATATTTTTCAAGCGTCAAAAAATGTCCTGACCTTAAAATATTTAGATGGTGGACATGGTAAAGGTTGTAATGAGGAAGATGATCGTTATACGCAAATTCGCCGAGTTTTCCATCACTTTACGATGTATGGATTTTTACTTTGCTTTATGGCAACCAGTGTCGCGACGATGTATCACTACTTTTTAGGCTTAGAAGCACCGTATGCCTACACCAGTTTACCGGTGATTTTAGGTACATTGGGCGGTATTGGTCTGATCATTGGACCGATCGGGCTGCTACATCTCAATATTAAACGACATCCGATGCATGGTGATGCAAAACAAAAACCTATGGACCGTGGTTTTATCTTCCTTTTATTGCTGATCAGCATTACAGGTCTGGCGTTATTGGTATTTCGCGATAGTTCCGCAATGGCTCTCTTGCTGATTGTTCATCTTGCAACCGTTATGACTTTCTTCTTGACGATCCCTTTTGGTAAGTTTGCGCACGGCTTTTACCGAAGTGCCGCATTACTAAAATTTGCCGTCGAAGAACGTGTCGCAAAACTTAAAACGAATTCAAAAACCAAGTAAGCACCCAAACCACAACCGGACCATGGAGGTCGATGATGGCTATAGGTAAGAAAATTGAATTTTTAAATGGACTACAACGTTATAAGGATATTTTAACAATGAAGAAATTAAAATGGTTAGCCGTCGCTTGCACCAGTATTGCAGTCGTTGGCTGCGGCACAGGCAATGCCTCAAAAGATCCTGGTCATCCAAAACGTGCAGAATGTATTGCACCTGCAAAGCCGGGTGGTGGTTTTGATATGACCTGTAAGCTGATCCAATCCGGCTTTAAAGAAACAGAAGTATTAAAAGATCCGATGCGTGTGACCTATATGCCAGGCGGCGTTGGGGCCGTTGCTTACAATAAAATTGTGAATAATGATCCAGCTAATAACAATGCGGTCATCGCATTTTCAACTGGTTCTTTACTGAATTTGGCTCAAGGTAAATTTGGTAATTTTACTGAGAAGGATGTGAAGTGGCTTTCGGGTGTAGCTGTTGATTACGGTTTAGTGGCAGTGCATAAGGATTCGCCATTAAAAACACTGGAGGATCTGATGAAGGCGCTAAAAGAAAATCCAAAAGGGATCAGTTTTGGTGGTGCTGGCAGTGTGGGTGGTCAAGATTGGATGCAAACGGCAATTTTGGCTAAAAAGGCTGGGGTAAATCCTGCCAACTTGAGTTTTGTAGCTCTCGAAGGCGGTGGCGAAGTATTAACAGCCTTGTTAGGTCAACATATTCAAGTGGGCGTGGGGAATGTGAGTGAAATTGGCTCGCATCTCGAAGCGGGTAATATCCGTGTTCTAGCAGTGTTTTCTGATAAACGTTTAGCGGGTAAATTTTCTAAGTTATTAACTGCGAAGGAACAAGGCTACGACTTGGAATGGCCTGTGATTCGTGGTTTCTACATGGGACCAAAGGTCAGTGATGAGGCATATGCTTGGTGGAAAAATGCCTTTGATAAAATGATGACCAATCAGAAATTTGATGCCGTTCGAGAAAATCAGGATCTGTTGCCATTTGAATTAACAGGTGAAGAAATTAGTGCTTATGTCTATAAGCAAACGGCTGAAATGCGCCAATTATCAGAAGAATATAAATTATCAAAATAACAAATACGCTGAGTTGAATGCATTTTTAACTCAGTTTTTTGTTTTCGAGGATAGATGATGAAATCTGAACGGATTCTTACGGCCATCATTGCGGTCTGCGGCTTTTTCTTATTAATTTACGCATGCAATTTTGAAGCGCCGATTTCCTACGATCCTGTAGGACCGAAAGCCTTTCCAATTTTACTGATGGGTTTAATTACAGTGAGTGCCATTTATTTAACCGTGCGCCCAGCCATGATGTTCGAGCCTGTTGAACTAGGTTGGACTAAGCATTTAATCGGCAAACTTGTTCTATGTACATTGGCATTGTCACTGTATGCGCTTTGCTTCGAATGGTTGGGATTTATCGCAGCAACGCTACTGATGACCATCGCGGTTGGGAAACTTTTTAACGGGAAAACAATACCAGTTGTTATTACGGGTTTGGTGCTGAGTATGAGTACCTACTATCTGTTTGACCGTGTTTTGGATGTGCCATTGCCACTAGGCTTCTTGGGTTAGGGATGACAACGACATGGACATATTTAATTTCTTAATGACAGGTTTTGAAGTTGCCTTACAACCACAAAACTTACTCATTGCTTTTATTGGTGCATTTATTGGAACGATTGTCGGACTGTTGCCGGGATTGGGTCCAATCAATGGTGTTGCCATCTTATTACCTTTTGCCTATGCCTTAGGATTACCCGTTGATAGTGCCTTAATTTTATTGGCAGCTGTTTATCTCGGTTGTGAATATGGTGGACGAATTTCCGCAATTTTGCTGAATGTGCCGGGCGATGCGGGTGCAATTATGACCACTTTAGATGGTTATCCTTTGGCTCAGCAAGGTAAGGCAGGTATTGCTTTATCCCTTTCATCTGTTAGCTCATTTATAGGTAGTACGATTGCTTTTATAGGGATTGTTTTATTTGCTCCGATTTTGGCGCGATGGGCGGTTTCCTTTGGACCAGCGGAATACTTTGCCTTGATGGTTTTTGCAATTGTGTGCTTGACCGGTTTAGTGAGTACGCAACCATTTAAAACGTTAATCATGGCGCTGATCGGTCTGGCAATTTCGACCGTGGGTATGGATGCGATTACTGGTGTTTATCGTTTTACATTTGATAGTGTGGGTTTAAGTGACGGCATTGCCTTTACAACTGTGGTGATTGGTTTATTTAGTATCAGTGAAATTTTACTGCTGCTTGAACGGACCACGATGGGCAAAGTGGTTTTAGAACAAGGAAAACGCTCATTATTTAATGTCAAAGAGTTTCTGAGTGCTTTAGCCACCATGATTCGTGGATCCTTGATTGGGTTTTTCTCAGGGATTTTACCGGGTGCGGGTGCCAGTGTGGCGAGTGCCATGGCGTATACCACTGAACGGAAAATGGCGGGTGACAGTAGTAAATTTGGTAAAGGTGATCTACGTGGTTTGGCCGCGCCAGAAAGTTCTAATAATGCAGCAGCATGTGGTTCTTTTGTCCCAATGTTGACTTTAGGTGTGCCGGGTTCTGGAACAACTGCAGTCATGATGGGTGCTTTGACCATGTATAACATTACCCCAGGTCCGCAGTTATTTACAGAGCAGCCTGTACTGGTTTGGGCATTGATTGCATCCTTAATGGTGGGGAATATTATCTTATTGGTATTGAACTTACCCTTAGTTGGCTTCTTTGCGCGTTTACTTTCGATTCCAAGTTATATTTTGATTCCTATTATTGCAACCGTCAGCTTTGTTGGGGTATTTGCAATTCATAGCACTGTTTTCGATCTTGTGCTTTGTATGGGGCTCGGTATTGTTGGATATATCCTTCGAAAATTTGATTTTCCATTGGCACCTCTGATTCTTGGTTTTGTACTGGGTGAATTGATGGAGTCAAATCTACGACGTGCACTCTCCATTTCTCAAGGTGAGCTCAGTATTCTGTGGAGCAGTAACATCAGTATGGGACTATGGGTCATGTCAGCACTGTTGTTGATCTTGCCAATCGTCCGTAAATATCTATTCATTAAGAAGCAAAAAGCTTAAATGGAGAAGCAATGGTCAGCGAGTCTGACCATTGCTGTTAGATCATATGGAAATCATAAAATTAAATGCCAAAGGATTGGTATGCGCACTGATCGGTGCGCTCATCGCAAATTTACTTCATCTCCCTTTACCGTGGTTGCTCGGGCCATTACTCGCGGCTTTATTGTTTGGTTGTATAGGCCAACCACTCACATGTTCACCGCATTGGCGTAAAGTGGGACAAGTCATTATTGGTATGGTTTTGGGACTATATTTTACTCCAGCGCTAGTCCATGCTATTTCTGCCTATTGGATATTTATCGTACTCGGCATCTTATGGTCATTGATTTTGGGAACACTTATCGCAGGATTACAATATCGTATCAATGGTTTAGATTGGGCAACGGCGTGGTTTTCTTCTGCAATCGGCAGTGCCAGTGAAATGGTGAATATCGCAGAACATCATCATGCGCAAGTGGATAAAGTTGTTGCTGCGCATAGTTTGAGAATCGTGGCACTTGTGGTGCTTGTACCAATCGTTTTAGCAGCATTATTTGATATTCATTGGGTGAGTCTAGACCCACACATCATTGATCACTTTGGAATTGTCCAAATTCTTCTTTTATTTGCTTTGGCCTGTTTGATAGCGAAAATATTTCAAAAATTCAATGTATTAAATGCGTGGGTTCTCGGACCATTAGTTATGGTGGGATTTCTTTCATTTTTCGGAGCATTGGAATTAAAATTCCCGACGTGGTTTACGGCCTTTGGACAAATATGTATAGGTTGGTCATTAGGCACAAAGTTTCCTTTTGGCTTTTTAAAAAGCCATAAAAAATTCATCGCCATCACGACCATTTTAAATTTGTTGGCATTAGGATTATCCATCCTGTTTGCATTGTTCTTGGTGTATATCAGTCACGCCAATGGAAAAATTTTAGTTTTAGGCTTATCTCCCGGCGGCATTGCAGAAATGTCTTTAATGGCAAAAGCCCTTGGATTAGCTGTGCCTATCGTGGTTGCGTTTCAACTATCACGCCTGATTTTTGTGATATTGACCACCAATTATTTCTATCAATTGAGCAAAAAAATATTTTTTAAAACAACAGATAAGCCTTAATCGTCCACTCAATTCGATCTTTGATTCAGATGAATTAAATAGAACACTTTCTATAGATTGCATTTGAAATAAAGTGGAGTAGAAGTTAGAAAAAAATGAGATTAATGAAAGATAGTTGAGAAAAGGGTCTTAAATGATGGTTTGAAAGTGAAGATGAGCAAGAGGGATCAATTTGATTCAGGACTGCTCTCGTCAGTCCCTTATTATTTTAATGCCGTTTTAGATCAGTAAATTTTAAATTTCATTATTATGCAAAATTCGAAGATTTAAAGATTTAAAGATTTAACGTCAAAATTAAATTTCGCGCCAAACATCATTCTTATCTTTGAATGAAATCATAAAGTTAAATTTATCATCATTACTTACCAAAAGACCTTCTGGCGTTTGCATAATCACTTTCAGAACGGTACCAGTTTCAAAAACCAAAGGACTGCAATTTTCTTTATTTAATGTAATTGGTTTGAGTAATTCAACAATTGCACTTTCCATTTTACTTCCCCAAGCATAGGTTGTTAATTGAACTTAGCATATTATTGGTGAAGAAACAGGTTTTGTAAATGACGTGAGCTCCATCGCAGAAAATATTTTAGAGATTTCCATAACTTAAGTTTAAATAATGGTTAAATAAATTATGGTTTTTTAATCTGTTGATATCAAAAAAAATTTTAAAATATGACAAACTTTTTAACAGTAATTATATGTCCTAAGATGTGTTTTTTGTTCCACAAACAATGACCAGATCATCAAAAGGGCATGATCAATAATGAATTTAAGGTGAACTTCAGTTTTCATCCTTAAGCTAACCGAAAGATGTGTCGTCTTGTATTTGATTGTTAAATTTCAGATTAAACAGCGTTAAATCTTCAATCTGAACAAGAAAATTAATGAAATAAAACTTATTATCAGCAACTCAATCTAAAAACAAAGATTCAGGGAAATGTAGGACCAATGTTTAAATCTTTTTTTCCAAATCCAAAATGGTTTTTTGGATCATTCCTTATATGGTTCGTGATCAATATTGTCTTGTGGTATAGCGGTGGCAATAGTTGGGGGACGATGTTTGGTTTACCTGCAAATTATCATCAAGCAGAGCTGCCTATTGGTATTAGCCGATTTTGGAGCCCCAAATTTTTATGGTTCTATGCTTGGTTTTTTGTAGCAACGGCACTCTTTGCAGCCTTTTGGAAGATTAAATCAGATAATCCTTGGCAACGATGGTCTGTGTGGGGAACCGCATTTATCCTGTTTAATGTTTGGTTTAGTGTGGAATGTAATGTCGTAATCAATGCTTGGTATAACCCATTCTATGATCTGATCCAGAAGATGCTTTCAGGTGGTGGGGGCGAAGTGGCGACGCTATATTCAGAGACGCTGACTTTTCTCTATGTGGCCATGGTGTATGTCACACTGGCGGTATTGAACCTGTTTTTCGTCAGTCATTATGTTTTTCGTTGGCGTACCGCGATGAATGACTTTTATACAGCGCATTGGAAAAAACTGAGAACCATCGAAGGTGCCTCACAACGTATTCAAGAAGACACGATGCGTTTTGCGAGAACCACAGAAGGACTTGGGGTTAGCTTGGTTGAATCGGTGATGACCTTAATTGCATTTCTACCTGTGTTGTTAACTTTATCAACACATGTAAAGAAATTACCTGTCGTGGGGGAAATCACCTATGCATTGGTTTGGGCGGCAGTCCTTTGGGCAGTATTAGGGACGGTTATTTTAATGCTTGTGGGTTATAAACTACCGGGTTTGGAGTTTAATAATCAAAAAGTCGAAGCAGCATATCGTAAAGAATTAGTTTATGGTGAAGATCATGCAGATCGAGCAGACCCTCTCACATTAAAAGAATTATTTGGTAAAGTCCGATTTAATTATTTTAGACTGTATTTTCACTATGCTTATTTCAACCTCGTTCGTATTTGGTATATGCAGCTTGATAATATTTATGGGTTCTTTGTATTGTTTCCAAGTATTGCAGCGGGAACAATCACGCTCGGTATATTAATGCAAATTTTAAATGTCTTTGGGCGTGTACGTGATTCTTTCCAATACCTGATTTCCTCGTGGACAACCATTATTGAACTGATTTCTATTTACAAACGTTTAAAAGCATTCGAAAAAACAATTAATAATTAATTTTTAATCTTAAAAATGACCTGTAATTAATTACAGGTTTTTTTTATGGTTTTAATTAATGAGAATTACAAATAAATAAAATCAATAAATTAAAGAGGTTAGATCTTATTTCATGATTTTATAAAAAAAATGTAAATAAAAATACTTATTATGTAATTTTGGTAATTTTACGTATGTATATTGTATCCATATCGATGATTAATTTATAAAAATTACATTTTTGTTGAACTTTATCACATTTTATTTGCTTTTTTTTACATTTGAAGTGCAAACAAAATCACATTTTTTGGTGTTGGTGTGTGTTTGTGTGCAAATTCATTCTTTCTGTTTGGCGTGAAGCATCTTAACAATGCGATAAAGAAAAAAACTTTAATATTTTTTTTAACTTTGCTGAACTGTTATATGTCCATTCACATGCCTTTTTATTAGCTAGATAAAGCATGTGATTTAAAAAATTATTTAAAACATATATTTATAAATAAGTCAGAGGGTAATTATCATGTTACAAGTCCAAGTTGTATCAAAAGAACATCATTCTGTTTTAGAAAACATACAAACGAGTAATATTTCATTAAAGGAGGCTTCTGTTGTTGTTATACATACTTCAAAAGAAAATGTTTTAAGTATGGAGAGAAGTGGAAATACTTTAATTATAAAAATGAAAGACGGACAGCAACTAATAATTGAGAATTACTTTACAGATAATCCAAATGAAAACAATGTTGTACTAGAAGAAGATGATAAATTATATCTATTAGAAACAAATCCAAATGAAGCTGGATTATTTGAAATTAACTATAATCCGATCGATGAAATTAATCCTTTACTCTATTCAGATTCAACAGTTGGTTTATGGACGTGGTTATTTCCTTTAGTTACTGCTGGAGGCATTTTAGCTTGGGCAAATAATGATTCAGATAGTTCATCGGGTTCGGGCAACTCAAATCAAGCACTCGATGCGGCAGAAAAAGCGGTAAAAGCAGCAGAAGATGCAAATAAAGCCGCAAAGGATGCTTTGACCGATGCACAAGCGGATGGATTAATTACCCCTGAAGAAAAGACCAAGCTTGAGCAAGCACTTGCCGATGCCAAAGCTGCTGAAGATGCTGCTCAGAAAGCTGTTGACGCATTAAAAGACAGTACTGAAAAAGACGACTTACAAGATCGCCTAGATAACTTAACGGATATCGTCATTCCACCTGTTACTGATGCAGATGGTAATGGCATTGATGATACCGTTGATGCGCAAATTGCCGATGCAGAAGCGGCAGTAAAAGCCGCAGAAGATGCGTACCAAGCCGCAGAAGATGCATTAGAAGAAGCCAATGCAAACGGCTTAATCACCCCAACCGAAAAAGCTGAACTTGAAGAAGCCCTCAAAGCGGCACAAGACGCCAAAGATGCAGCGCAAGATGCGGTCGATGCTTTACCGTCGGCACCTGCAGCCGTACAAGATGCCAAAGATGGCTTCCAAGATCGTATTGATGCGTTGACAGATATCACCATTCCAGCGGTCAACGATGCGAATGAAAACGGAGTCGATGACAGCACAGAAAATCCAGTTGATTTAGCCACAGATCTTGTTGAAGCAGCAGAAGATGCGTATCAAGCAGCAGAAGATGCACTCACTGATGCGAATGCAGATGGCTTAATCACACCTGAAGAAAAAGCAGCTTTAGAAGATGCCTTAAAAGATGCGCAAGATGCTAAAGATGCAGCACAAAATGCAGTGGATGCCTTGCCAGACAGCGCGGACAAAGATGCACTGCAAGATCGCATTGATGCCTTAACGGATATCGTGATTCCACCTGTGACCGATGCAGATGGTAATGGCATTGATGATGCGGTGGATGCGCAAATTGCTGATGCAGAAGCAGCAGTGAAAGCAGCGGAAGATGCGTACCAAGCAGCAGAAGATGCATTAGAAGAAGCCAATGCAAACGGCTTAATTACCCCAACCGAAAAAGCCGAACTTGAAGATGCACTCAAAGCGGCACAAGATGCCAAAGATGCGGCACAAGACGCGGTGAATGCCTTGCCATCAGCGCCTGCAGCAGTACAAGATGCCAAAGATGGTTTCCAAGACCGTATTGATGCGTTGACGGATATCACCATTCCAGCGGTGACGGACAGCAACAACAACGGTGTTGATGATGCAGTTGATGCACAAATTGCCGATGCCGAAGCGGCAGTAAAAGCAGCAGAAGATGCGTACCAAGCCGCAGAAGATGCATTAGAAGAAGCCAATGCAAACGGCTTAATCACCCCAACCGAAAAAGCTGAACTTGAAGAAGCCCTCAAAGCGGCACAAGACGCCAAAGACGTAGCGCAAGATGCGGTCGATGCTTTACCGTCGGCACCTGCAGCCGTACAAGATGCCAAAGATGGCTTCCAAGACCGTATTGATGCGTTGACGGATATTACTATTCCAGCAGTCAACGATGCCAATGAAAACGGAGTTGATGACAGCACAGAAAATCCAGTTGATTTAGCCACAGATCTTGTTGAAGCAGCAGAAGATGCGTATCAAGCAGCAGAAGATGCACTCACTGATGCGAATACAGATGGCTTAATCACACCTGAAGAAAAAGCTGCTTTAGAAGATGCCTTGAAAGATGCGCAAGATGCCAAAGAACTTGCACAAAATGCGGTAGATGCCTTACCAGCAGGAACAGATAAAGACGACTTACAAGATCGTCTCGATAACTTAACGGATATCGTGATTCCAGCGGTGACGGACAGCAACAACAACGGTGTTGACGATGCAACAGAAATTGCAGCGGTAGAAGACTTGGTAGCAGCGGCAGAGCAAGCGTATCAGGATGCGGCGGATGCCTTGACGGCAGCGCAAGCGGATAACTCAATCAGCCAAGCAGAAGTGGATGCCTTAACGCAAGACTTAGCGGATGCTCAAGCGGCGAAAGCTGCAGCGCAAGCAGCGGTAGATGGCATTGTTGCCGACTTCCCAGCAGAAGCAGCTGATTTCCAAGACCGTATTGATGCGTTAACGGATATCGTGATTCCAGCGGTGACGGACAGCAACAACAACGGTGTTGACGATGCAACAGAAATTGCAGCGGTAGAAGACTTGGTAGCAGCGGCAGAGCAAGCGTATCAGGATGCGGCGGATGCCTTGACGGCAGCGCAAGCGGATAACTCAATCAGCCAAGCAGAAGTGGATGCCTTAACGCAAGACTTAGCGGATGCTCAAGCGGCGAAAGCTGCAGCGCAAGCAGCGGTAGATGGCATTGTTGCCGACTTCCCAACAGAAGCAGCTGATTTCCAAACACGAATTGATGCGTTAACGGATATCGTGATTCCAGCGGTGACTCATAATATCACTGCAGATGACGATCAAAATTCAACAAACTATGAGTTAAGCACAACAGAGAGCAGAGCTGATATCGAAGGAAGTATTTTCACATTAGCGAATGCAGGTGTGCTTGGAGGTATAATTAGTCTTGATTTAAGCACTTCAACAAATCCAAAAATTACAGTTGCAAACAATGAAACACTTAATTTTACGTTGACGGCATCAGGATCAACAGGTCTAACAGCAGGAGCATTGGGGGCACTTGTTGATGCCCTTCTGGCTGGTGGAAGTGTTAACGGCACGATGGATCTCGTGATATTAAAAGACAATGGGGCGGGTAAGTATGAAGTTTATAATGTCCTTGAAAATGTGTACACATTAAATAACGCCTTACTTACATTTACTGCTAGTGGCAGTGCAGCTGTTACATTAAACGAGGCTGGTAATTATAGTTTTGTCCTTGCTCCAAATGGTTCTGAAAAGAATAATCTTTTAACGCAACTATTATCGTTGAATGTACTTGGTTCATTGAACTTGGATGCAAATGGCACAGTTATCGCAACCATTAACAATACTGACCCAGTAACAGGCAATGTATTTGATAATGATGTGATTAACCCAGTTGGTCTTGATGTCAAAGTAACCACAGTTACACATGGTGCTGACAACCAAGGTGTAGTTGCTGGAACACCTACAGTAATTGAGGGGCAATATGGCACATTAACGATTAATTCGGATGGTACATATAGCTATCAAATGACTGCGGATGGAACAGCATTAGGTAAAGTGGATACATTTAGTTATACAATTGCGGATGGAGATGGACATAGTTCTGTAGCAAATATTTATATTCGTTTGGATTCGACTCTAGTGAATCTAGATTGGACTGGAAAAACTGGAGCACAAGAGGCAACGAAAGCTACAAATGTTCTGGTCGCAGATGTGGATGGGACAGCAGCAACACTTGCTAATCAATACAATAAAGTTGTAAATGGAGCGGGTGATGCTGCAGGTTCGATCCAGACAACTGCGCAAGGTACTGGTCTTGCACAAACGCTTCCTGATGATAGCGGCACATTCACAGTAGCTGCGGGTCAAACTGCGTATATTGCGTTTACAACAGTTGTTCCAGCCAATGTAACGCAGGACTTTGGTACGTTTGTTACTAATAATCAAACCACTAACTACACAACTACGGTTACGTTATCTCAAAACGGTGTTTTAATTGGCGGTACTCTGGCGACTTGGACTAGCAATGCGGCTCAAAATGGTACCGTTCATTACTATAAAGTCACCAATACCGGAACATCTGATGCGACGTATTCATTAAAAGTTTCTGGCAGTGATGGTAGCTTGACATACACATGGGATGCTACGGTTGGTAAACAATTTGGTGTGAATAATATTAATTTAGATATTAAAGCGCCAACTTATACTGCAGCTGCGGTTACTGGTAATGTGATTACAGGTACAGATAGTGCTGGTGCGGATACCTTGTATTCTTCCAGTTTCAAACTCGGAGTTGTAGCGGGTACAACTGAACCAGCTGGCTATAATGTAGGAACTGAAACTCAAATTGTCGGAAGCTATGGGACACTGACAATCAATGCAGACGGTTCTTATAGTTACCTTGCAAATGGTAAGATTAGTGACTTAGGTAAGGTAGATGTCTTTACTTATAAAGTGGAGACTCTAGATGGTTCAAGTGCAAGTTCTACTCTAAGCATTACACTTGGTAAAGAGTCTGTACTTATTGGAAATCCTACAGGTGGGACGGCTGGAGATGATGTTGCTGTATCGCAGGGTGGAGCAGAAACATTCACCTTAGGCACAGGTCAAGATACATTGATATTTAATGTATTGAATTCGACAGATGCTCTGGGTGGTAATGGCCACGATACTTGGAGTGATTTCAGTAAATCGCAAGGTGATGTCATTGATATTAGTTCATTACTCTCCGGCGCGACTGCAGCCAACATTGCTAGTTATGTGAGCGTTACAACTAGCAATGGCGTTTCGACTATTTCTATTGACCGCGATGGTGCTGGTACAACGTACAATAGTAAAGTTGATTTATTGACTATTAATGAAGCATCGACCCTTGAAGAGCTCATAAAAGGAAATCATCTCATTTATTAATTAATAAAATTAAGCTCTTAATTAAAGAGCCTCCTCGGAGGCTCTTTTTTATTTTCTACATAAACACCACTAGATCCAAATAAAATGTGAAACTCATCAAATTAAAATGAACAACATGTGTATACATCTCATACGTATGCGATTTTAGTGATTAAGGCTATAAAAATAATAAATAAAATCAAGATTATAAAATTGTGAAAGATACTAAATTACGCTATTTTTTAGAGGTGAATTTTTTGAGATTTTTGCTGTGAATTTAAAGGCAATTTTATGGGTGGGGAGTATTGGATTTGCATTACATGGTTGTACCACCATGCAGAGTTTAAACCCAAATTCATTTAATCATTATGCATCACCACAAGAAGTGATCAATCAAAAAGGGCTAAATAGCTCAAATGGCAAGGCGAAAGAATACGTCTATGATTGGGGACCACAAAAGAAAAATATGGAAGCAGAATCGCTCATACCCAAGCAAAATATGAGCAGTTACTGCCAAGCCAAAAATGGCAAATTTATTCAACTGAATAAAAGCAATTTGAACCAAGTCAAAAATGCATGGAGTCGTAAATTATTAGCGACCTATAGCAGTATAAAACAGAGCACAGGTGTGTTTCAGTGTAGTCAGGCAGATGGACAACGTTGGATGGTTGCTATTGAACCCGTTTCAGAGCGTAAATCGAATGACCGTTCTGAAACCCGCTTAGTGAGTTTGTATACAGCAATTATTGGACCCGAAGAACGTCGCAAAAACTATAATAAACAAGAAGAAACTGTAGCTAAAAAAGCCACACCAAGCAAAGCAAAAGCAACGACAACAAAAAGCAATGCGAAAGATGAAGCAAAAAAAGAAGTAGAGACTAAAAAAGAAGTAGAGACTAAAAAAGAAACCAAAGCCAAAGAGCCTGAAAAAAAACCTGTAGTGAAACCAGTTGCAGAAACATCGCAACAGATACAAATGCGCTTATATGTGAATGCACGACGTGACCTGAATGCCGGAAAAAATCAAGTCACCGCTTGTAATAATGCACAGCGCGCTTATAGCTATGGCAAATTAAATGGTGCAAATGCCAATAGAGCCTATGCTGAATCAGGTATGCTCGTTGCAAAATGCTTAACCTCAGTGCCTGCATATAGCAAAAGTTATCCAAACGCCAATGCAAGAGCAAAAGGCATCTTACAAAACTTAGCGACCAACTATAACCATGCAGGGGCAAAAAATATGTTGAATCGTATGAAATAAACTTCAACAGGATAAAAGCCATTTGGGGAAATAGGCTTTTATCCTGATCTAATGATGTACTCAAGTAAAGTTTTAAAAATAATAAGGAAAAACAATGATTTAAGTAAATGAAACTTATTTTAATACACCATTATTTGACCGAGAATTGACAGAAATTACAGTCAATATCGAGCAAACACCGTTCTTTTTGAATGATCGTGGGCATCCAACATATTTAGCATCATTTGGGTCAGGGATTCATTTAATTACCGAGTCGGCCACCAATGCGAAAATGACGATGGGAAATGGCTACGAGGTTCCTTCTGAAATTTCGACTAAAATTACCAATTGGGGGGAGCAAACGGAGCTTGATTTTGAAGGGCAACACTTCGAGTTTATGCCATTGGTGGCAACCAAAGAAACCGCGGCAGCTTTTGGTATCACCCTAGTCCATGCAGGTGAAGCGATTCAGATTCATTCAAATCAAAAACGACTGTCAGAAATTCATTATGAATACGGCATGATGGCAGGGCATTATTTGCCTTATGAAAATGCAACATCAAATTTAAATGGCTGTAAAACTTTAACGCCATTTGTCATTACTGATTTAGAACATCATGACTTTCCGCATATTTTTAGCGCGACAGATCAGGATCAATTGCCTCTGGTCATCTCAGTAGGACGATATTTTCCTAATCTAGGCAAGATTTACTTGGCAGATTTATGGGTCAATCCCGGAGATGCTTTATATATTCCAGCGAAACCAAAATATTTAAATCCCGAGTTTATTGACCTACATAATAACCGTAATGCAGCACTTGCATGTTGGCGAGGGGATAGCAATAAATCGACATTGACCACCCATAGTTTGCTCGATACCAATGGACATTTTTACTGGTATTGGAATAGAAGGCCAACGATTCATCCTCTCATCTATGCACCGACTAGCAAAAATGAATAGTTGAGTTACATAGACCAAACAGCAAATACAGCACTTCATGATACAAAGGTGACTCAAGTTTTGGGAGTTTGGTCTATGGCTTACGGTTTATCTAAAAAATTACATCTACGTTTTTCACGACCAGCAGGTTTGGCTTTATTGACGCTCATGATGCTTGGGACGACGCAAGTGAGTTTGGCGAGTCCGACGGTCGATCAGCTCAGTCAATGTTTAGTGAAATCGACCACTGCTGCGGATAAAACAGCGGTGCTGCAATGGACCTTTTCTGCCTTGGCAGCGCATCCAGATTTAAAACAATACAGTAATGTCAGTGATGCGCAAAAAACGCAACTCGATAAAAATCTGGCTCAAGTGATGCAGCGAATTTTGGTGGAGCAATGTTCTACGCAAACGCAGGCTGTAATTAAAGCCGACGGTCTACAGGCTGTAGGCGAAAGTTTTCAAGAGCTTGGTAGTATCACGGGGGATGAAATATTAAAGACGCCTGAAATTAAACAACAATTACAAGGCGTACTGCGTTATGTCGATTTGAATAAATTGGTGACCAAATTTTTAACCCCAGAAATTTGGAATAAGTTAGGTGTGGTTCGTTAATTTTATTTTGAGTAAATAAAAAATGCTCCTTTTATACAAGGAGCATTTTTTATGGATTCACCCTAAATGGATGATGATCCAATGCGTTTTAGTTTGCTGACTCAAGCATTAAATGGTAATCGTCGCGCCTAATGCTTTAACAAATTGCGCCATCCACGCAGGGTGAGCAGGCCAAGCAGGAGCAGTAACTAAATGACCGTCGGTCACTGCATCCGTGACTGCAATATCTGCATACTGACCGCCAGCCAGTTTAACTTCGGCGGCACATGCAGGATAAGCGGAACATGTACGGCCTTTCAGTACATTGGCTGCTGCCAAAATTTGCGCACCATGACAAACCGCTGCAATCGGTTTTTTCGCTGCGTCAAATTCGCGTACGATTTCAATCACACGTGCATTCATACGTAAATATTCAGGTGCACGACCACCCGGAATCACTAAGCCGACATAGTTATCTGAGTTAACTGCATCAAAGTCATAGTTAATGGCAAAGTTATGACCGCGTTTTTCGCTATAGGTTTGTTCACCTTCAAAATCATGAATCGCTGTGGCAATGTTGTCACCGGCTTTTTTGTCAGGGCAAACGGCATGAACAGTATAACCAAGACCAACTAAAAATTGAAAAGGTACCATTGTTTCGTAGTCTTCAGCATAGTCGCCCACGAGCATAAGAATTTGTTTTGACATGATGTAACCCTCTGTTGAAATATGATTTATATCAATTTTTCATTTACCTTAGCATATTGGAATGACAGTTTTAAGCAGGCTGTAAATTCTTTAGTTGTATATTTTTATTTAGATTTATAAAAAGTTATGGATGGTTATAGTTCAAATTATGATGAGTCTAGTAGGCTAGCTGTTATCAATTATTAATGACTTTAGTGTTTTTCACAAAGTTTTAAAAAGTTAAATATTTACCTCTCCCTTGCGCAGCACTGCTGCTTATCTCCTAAAAGGAGAGGGGGGATATCTAAAAAATCGTTTAAGTATTTATTCATTTTGAAAGCTCCCTCTCCCATTGGGAGAGGGATAAATCACAGCAGATCAGGATAAAACTTTTCAAATACTGGATTCACCGTTTCACCCCTCAATAAATAGCCTTTAGGCTGAATATAGCTATAAATTTCGTGTGCAGGTTGTTCATGCCAACCAATGTTAAAAGCACAGAGTTTTGGGAAAAATTGCAAATGGCTATAGTTCAGATGGTTATGAATCCAATAGGCGAGTTGTTGCCAATTGCTTTGGTCTTTTTCATAAAGTTTTAAAAATGATGGAATGACGATACATGCCGTTGCACCGTAACCATTTGCATCGGGGTAGTCCCAAATATGACTCGCAAAGTTTTTTTCATTACTCGCGCAGTTATGTCCTTTTTCGTTGCCAAGTTGGTTGACGCTTGGTGAGCGATATGCTGAACAAATCGCAGTTCGTCCAAACTTTTCTTGTAATGGTTCGAGCAGTTGCTCGCATAGTTGTGTACCTGTGTAGATTGCTTTTTCAGGATGGTCGGGGATGTTAGGTACACCGTACCAATTGGCGATTTCGCTATAGAGGAAATCACGCATAAAAAAGACTTTGACAGTTGAACGCGACCTAAGTCTTCGAGTTTGGCGAGAGAGGATACTTTTTTGATGGTCATTTTGTTTTTGGTATTAATCATTGTATTTAAATGTAAAGTTTAAGCTCAAAGTATTAAAAGAACTTATTTGCACGACAATTTGTGTCGTATATAGGTGGTCTTAAAATAAATTTATGCGAAAATTTTAATAATATTTTTAAGTTATGGCTGTAATTAATGCTCAATTCTAATCTTTATTTTCTCAATTTTCCTCAAGTGAATGCGATAAAAATTGGAAAAGCTGATGATATCGAAAATAGATATCAATCATTAAGGAGGTGTTGGGGTAATGCTGATTTAAATAATTCATACTGTGTTAGTTTACCATCAGGAGAGGTTTATAAATATGAAAAAAGTTTACACATCTTATTCTCAAAATTTAATAAAAAAGTAGGTAAAGGAGATGGTGCTACAGAGTTTTTTGAAATTGATATTTTGAAAGATATAATTCATTTTTTTAATAATTCAACTGATTATAATATCAAAAAAGGTGTTGTTTTTAAAGAGAAGTTAACAGTATTCGAGAAAAAGAGAAATTTTAAGAAAGATAAGTTAAAACATACTAATAATGAGATGTTTTTAACATTTGAAAATACTGTGAAAAAGCTATTTAAACTAACAAAATTATTAATATTTATAAAAAAATACGAAGAGAGAATGATTTTTCAATATGATTTGGTTAATGGTGAATATTTTTTAAGAATGAAGCTTAATGAAAATTTGACTGAAAAACAATTTGAAAATTTGATTAAAAAGATTTGGGATCTACTTTCATATAGTTTTTGTAGTCACACGAGTATAGGAGGGTTTAATCTTTCCACTTGGAATACAAGCAGCTTTGATGAAAAAACATTTCAAATGGTAATAACTAATCCTTTAGATTTAGAGAAAGGGCGATATATACCTATAGCATTCCGTGAAATTTGGATCGAAATGGTACAACCAATTTTATCAAAATTACCGCAAAAATCTAAAGGAAGTATTGAGGATATACCAATTTATTTTCCCTCTTGGTATAAAAAAAACCCGCTCTAAAGCGGGTTTTCTTTTAAAAAGATCAGATTAACCAATCAATTTCTTCATCAATTCATTGACTTGCGCAGGGTTAGCTTTACCTTTCGCAGCTTTCATCACTTGACCAACTAAACCGTTGAAAGCTTTCTCTTTACCAGATTTATACTCTTCAACCATCTTCTCGTTAGCAGCAAGAACTTCCTTAATAATCGCTTCAATTGCGCCTGTATCAGTTTCCTGTTTCAAGCCTTTTTCCGCAATAATTTCGTCCGCAGTTTTGCCTTCTTCCCACATAAAGCCAAATACTTGTTTCGCAATCTTACCGTTAATGGTGTTGTCCACAATACGTGCGATCATACCGCCAAGTTTTTCAGCAGATACAGGAGAGTCATGAAGCTCTAGGCCTGCTTTGTTTAAAGCACCAGAGAATTCACCCATCACCCAGTTAGCAGACACTTTACCTTGTGAAGCACCGCCAGCAGCTTTTACGACTTCTTCATAAAACTCTGACATTTCACGAGTCAGCGTAAGAACGTGCGCATCGTACTCAGTCACACCAAAGTCAGCCACGAAACGCGCACGACGTGCAGCAGGAAGCTCAGGCATGGTCGCTTTAATCGCTTCGATTTGCTCGTCTGCAATGATCACAGGCAACAAGTCAGGGTCAGGGAAGTAGCGGTAATCGTTCGCTTCTTCTTTTGAACGCATAGAACGCGTTTCCATCTTCACAGGGTCGAACAAACGTGTTTCTTGGTCGATGGTGCCATCCCATTCCAAGATTTCCATTTGACGTTCAATTTCAACATTGATCGCTTGTTCAATGAAACGGAAAGAGTTCAAGTTTTTCAACTCACAACGCGTACCAAATGGTTGGCCCGGACGACGAAGTGACACGTTACAGTCCGCACGGAACGAACCTTCTGCCATGTTACCGTCAGAAATGCCTAACCAACGCACTAAAGTGTGAATCGCTTTAATGTAGGCAACTGCTTCTTCAACCGAACGCATATCCGGTTCAGAGACAATCTCAAGTAAAGGTGTACCTGCACGGTTTAAATCGATACCAGACTGACCTTCAAATTGGTCATGGATCGATTTACCTGCATCTTCCTCAAGGTGAGCACGGGTTACGCCAATGCGCTTAACCGTACCATCTTCAAGTTGAATGTCGATATGACCCAAGCCCACAATCGGGTTGTCCATTTGGCTGATTTGGTAGCCTTTTGGCGAGTCAGGATAGAAATAGTTTTTACGTGCAAATACAGAAGCTTGGTCGATGTACGCATCGATACCCAAACCAAAGCGAATTGCTAGATCAACCACTTCTTTGTTCAATACTGGCAATACGCCCGGCATTGCCAAATCTACAAGGCTCGCTTGTGTATTTGGGTATTGACCAAATGTAGTAGATGAACCTGAGAAAATTTTGGTATTGGTTGCAAGCTGAGTGTGAATCTCGATACCAATCACCACTTCCCAACCATCAATTAGGTTAGATTTTGGTTTAGCAGCGTTCTTAGCCATTATGCATTCTCCTCAGCAATCGCAGCGCGTTGTGTATGCCAATCGGTTGCTTGTTGGTACTGATGCACCACAGACAACAATTGAGATTCTGACCAGTAGTTACCAATCAGCTGTAAGCCAACAGGCAAGTTGTCTTTGTCAAAACCAACAGGCGCGTTAATCGCAGGCAGACCTGCCAAGTTCACTGCGATGGTGTAGATGTCGCCTAAGTACATTTCTACAGGAGACAGGTTTGCACCAATTTTATATGCAGTCGTTGGTGCAGCAGGAGCAGCAATCACGTCTACAGATTCAAATGCTTTTAAGAAATCTTGTTGAATTAAACGACGTACTTTTTGTGCTTTCACATAATAAGCATCGTAGTAACCCGCAGAAAGCGCGTAAGTACCAATCAAAATACGTTGTTGAACTTCTTTACCAAAACCTTCTGAACGTGAACGTTTGTACAAGTCCATTAAGTCCACAGGATTTTCACAGCGGTAACCATAACGTACACCGTCGAAACGAGATAAGTTAGACGATGCTTCAGCAGGTGCGATCAAGTAATACGTTGGTACGTAGCTTTCAGTCATGTTCAGGTCAATCTCAACCAAGATTGCGCCCATTTCTTCAAGCTTTTTCAACGATTCTTCAACACGTGCTTTCACATCTGCATTTAAACCAGCAACATTAAAGTACTGTTTCGGAATACCGATGCGTAAGCCTTTTACAGAAGTGCCGTTTAGGTTAGCAACATAGTTGTCTACGTCTTTTTCAACCGAAGTTGAATCTTTCGCGTCATGACCTGCCATCACGTTCATGAGGTAAGCACAATCTTCAGCAGAACGTGCCATTGGGCCACCTTGGTCTAAAGATGATGCATACGCGATCATACCGAAGCGCGATACACGGCCGTAAGTCGGTTTAAGACCAGTCAAACCACAAAAAGACGCCGGCTGACGGATTGAACCGCCTGTATCTGTACCTGTTGCGAACGGAGCAAGATCAGCCGCTACCGCAGCAGCAGAACCGCCTGAAGAACCACCGGGAACATGGTTTAAGTTCCACGGGTTCGCAGTCGCGCCATAAAATGAATTTTCAGAGGTCGAACCCATGGCGAATTCATCCATGTTCACTTTACCTAAAGTGACAAGGCCCGCAGCTTTACCTTTCGCTACAACGGTCGCGTCGTAAGGAGAGATAAAATTGTCCAGCATTTTAGAACCAGCCGTGGTTTTAATGCCTTGGGTACAGAAAATATCTTTATGTGCAATTGGTACACCGGTCAACGCAGTTGCATTGCCTGCTTTAATTGCAGAATCAGCTGCATCTGCTTGCGCAAGTGCTTGTTCAGCTGTCACGGTCACGTATGACTTGACTTGAGCATCGATTTTTTCAATGCGTTTTAAATAGTGTTCAGTCAATTCGCGTGAAGAAAATTTAGCGCCAGCCAAACCTTCAGACAATTCACGAATTGATAAGCGATGTAAATCTGTCATGAGAAATATTTCTTTACGTTTAATTTGAAAAAATGTTGATCTGAATAAAAATTATTCAATCACACGCGGAACAAGGTACAAGCCATCCTGTACGGCAGGAGCAACTGCTTGATATGCTTCGCGATGATTGGTCTCAGATACCACGTCTTCACGTAAGGGCTGTGGATTGTCGAATGGACTTTTTAGTGGTTCAACACCGTCAGTATCGATGCCTTTCAGGGTTTCCATCATGCCTAAAATTTTATTTAAACTTTGAGCATAGTCAGCAGATTGCGCTTCATCTAGCGACAATCGAGCCAGATGGGCAATCGCTGAAACTGTTTGTGCATTTAGATCTGCAGAATGCTGTGCATCCGATGTAGACATAACATTACCTAATCAGTATTAAAAAAATTCAAAATATCGTGGCTTATAATAAGCGATTGACTTGTTCAAATCATCACATTTAGTTAAAGTTGCCACCTTGCGTCCATATAAAAGTTTAACTGAGAACGTCCCCGTGATTCTAAAACGACTAATTGGCTTGTTTTCGCCGGATCTTGCCATTGATTTAGGCACTGCAAATACACTTATCTATGCGCCAGGACGAGGCATTATATTAAATGAACCGACGGTGGTGGCAATTCGCCACAGTGGTTCACAAAAAATCGTTGCCGCAGTAGGTCTTGACGCGAAGCAAATGCTAGGTCGTACACCTGCAAATATTTCTGCGATTCGCCCAATGAAAGATGGTGTGATTGCAGATTTTGAAGTCACTGAAACGATGTTGAATCAATTCATTGGCAAAGTGCACGAAAAACGTTTGTTCCCACCTGCACCGCGTGTCGTGGTGTGTGTGCCATGTAAATCGACGTTGGTGGAACGCCGTGCAATCCGTGAAGCTGTATACAATGCAGGTGCACGTGAAGTTCGCTTAATTGAAGAGCCAATGGCTGCTGCAATTGGTGCAGGTATGCCTGTTGAGCAAGCTTGTGGTTCGATGGTTGTCGATGTTGGTGGTGGTACAACTGAAATCGCGATCATTTCACTTCAAGGTTGTGTCTATGCAGACTCACTACGTATCGGTGGTGATGTATTTGATGAACAAATCATTAATTACGTGCGTAAAGCACATGGTTGTGTGATTGGTGAAACCACTGCAGAAAACATCAAAAAAGAAGTTGGTATGGCGCTTCCAGAAGAAGGTGCAAAACCTTTGGAAATCGAAGTCCGTGGTCGTAACTTGGCTGAAGGTGTACCTCGTGCGATTACCGTAACTTCTGACGAAGTTACTCAAGCGATTTCTGATCCACTACAAAACATTGTGTCTGCGGTTAAATCTGCACTAGAGCAAACGCCACCTGAGTTGTCTTCAGACATCGCAGAACGCGGTATTGTGTTGACTGGTGGCGGTGCATTACTTCGCAATCTTGATAAGCTTCTTGCAAAAGAAACGGGTCTTCCTGTCGTGGTTGCAGAAGATCCACTATCATGTGTTACACGTGGTGGCGGTAAGGTTCTCGAATTCTTCGATAACCCTAATCATGACATGTTATTTGTAGGCTAAGAAAAGGACTCGGCGGGTGCAAACGCAACTGTTTTCAAGACAACCGCCATCTTTTCGCTCATTTATCATTGCGGTGATTACATGCTTGGTGGTGCTTTTCTTTGATTGGCGCATGCCGCATGTAATTCAACCGGCCAGAGACGTCTTGTATGCGGCATATAATCCAATTTATGCACTTGCAAGCTATCCAGTGTTATCGCGAGAATGGCTGAATCAACAAACCAAGTCTGAAGCTCAATTACGTCGTGAAAATACCGCGATGCAAGCAGAGTTAATTCAGGCTCAAGTCCGTTTACAGAAACTTTCTGAACTTTCTGCTGAAAATACTCGACTGCGTGGACTGCTCGATACACCACTCATTATTGATGGCCGTATGGAGATTGCTGAAGTCATTGGTACCGATGCTAATCCCTTACGTCATATTATTGTGATTAACCGTGGAGCCAGCAGTCAGCTTAAAGTGGGACAAACTGTACTCGATGACAAGGGTATTATGGGGCAAATTATCAATGTTTACCCGCATAGTAGCCGTGTCATGTTGCTCTCAGACAAAGAGCACTCTTTATCCGTGCGGATGGAGCATACCGGTATGCGCGCAATCGTTACGGGTACAGGTGACTTAGGTCGACTTAAGATGGAATATGTTCCAACCAGTGCGAATATCAAAGTCGGTGAAAAAGTCTATAGCTCAGGTCTAGGGGCACATTTCCCAGCAGGATATTTGGTGGGTACCGTGTCGAAAGTCAGTCGTCACAATAGTGGTGAATTTGCCCAAATTGATATCAATCCTGCTGCCCAATTGGCAGGTGGTCATCATGTGGTTGTGCTATTTTCCGATTCTTTAGCGATGGAGCAACCGCATGTCACTCGCTAAGCTTAGTCGTCATACAGAGCGCGACCCATTATTTCCGATTATTATTTCCATCATTTTGGCATCCGTGCTGATGGTGTATCCGCTTTCTTATGACCTATCGGGTTGGCGCCCATTATTCATGATGATGATCATGCTATTTTGGGTACTCTGTCAGCCGACATGGTGCGGTGTTTGGTTTGCATTTGCCACAGGTCTATTTACCGACTTATTGACTGATGCGCCATTTGGCATGAACGCACTGAGTTTTGTGGTCATTGCATTTGTGACACGCTTTTTGACCCGTGAACGTCGTATTCTCACATTTGGTAATTTATGGATTATTGCTGCAATGGCAATTTTCGCGCATTTACTGTTTGTGTGGATTGTTCAAGTGATGGGTGGGGCACAGTTTTCGTTTGCTCGCCATTGGCAGCCAATTGTAACTAGCTTACTCATTTGGCCAATCATGTATTACTTCCTGAGAAAATGGCGCATATAATTTTAGCTTCGAGTTCTCCTCGACGACGCGAACTTTTGCAACAATTAGGTCTGGAATTTGAAATTTTCAGTCCAGATATTGATGAGTCCGTGTTGGAAGGAGAACCTGTGGCGGATTATGTAGAGCGTTTAGCACGTGCTAAAGCTTGCGCAGTACAACAACAATTCCCTGATGCTATCGTTATTGCCGCCGATACCAGTTTAGGCGTAGATGAGCACATTTTAGGAAAGCCAGCATCGAAAGCACATGCTTTTTCTATGTGGGAAATGATCTCTGGGAGAAAACATGACGTGTTTTCAGGTGTTTGTGTCAGTACAAAAGATCAAATATACAGTATAGTAGTGCGTACACAGGTTGAATTTCAAACGCTGAGTCTAACTGACATGGAAAGCTATTGGGCAACAGGTGAACCAATTGGCAAGGCGGGAGCCTATGCTATTCAAGGAATTGCTGCGCGCTATATTCCTTGTATTGAAGGGAGCTACAGCAATGTAGTTGGGCTGCCTTTGCATGAAACCGTACAGTTATTACAGACAGTTAAGGCATTAAATTAACTGCTGCAACACAAGAATTTTTATAATGTTTTGAGTTTTGATATGTCTGACGAGTTGTTGATTAACGTCACACCGATGGAATGTCGGGTGGCGTTGATTCAAAACGGTACGGTCAATGAATTATTTGTTGAGCGCACCGTGAAGCGTGGGTTAGTGGGCAATATTTATAAAGGGAAAGTTGTTCGCGTGCTTCCGGGTATGCAGGCTGCTTTTATTGATATTGGATTGTCGAGAACGGCTTTTTTACATATCAATGATATGGTCTGGCAGCGTAATCAACCGACCCCGAACGTTTTTGAGCTGTTACAACCGGGACAAGTGCTCACCGTACAAGTCATGAAAGATATGTTGGGTACCAAAGGTGCACGACTTTCTACTGATCTTTCTATTCCTTCCCGTTACCTCGTTTTAATGCCATATGGCAGTCATACCGGTGTTTCACAGCGCATTGAGTCTGAAGAAGAACGTGATCGCTTGCGTAGCATGATTGAACGCATTCAAAAGGAACACAACTTACCGGGTTCAGTCATCGTTCGTACTGCCGCCGAAGGTATTCCTGAATGTGAAATTGCGCAGGACATGGCTTATTTAGCAAAACTGTGGGAATACATTCAACGTAAACAACGCAGTATTGTTGTGCCTTCATTGATTTTTGAAGAGCTACCTTTACCGCAACGCGTCATCCGTGATTTGGCCAATGAAGATACGTCTAAAATTCAGGTCGACTCACGTGAAGTGCATGGTAAATTGCAAGAATTTGTTCAAGAATTTGTACCGAGTATGCAAAATCGCTTACTGCATTATCCGGGTGAGCGTCCAATTTTTGACTTGTACAATGTCGAAGAAGATATTCAGAAAGCCTTACAGACACGTGTAGCACTTAAGTCTGGCGGTTATCTGATGATCGATCAAACTGAAGCAATGACCACGATTGATGTCAATACTGGCTCCTATGTTGGTGGTCGTTCACTTGAAGACACTGTATTTAAAACCAATATGGAAGCCACACAGGTCATTGCACGTCAGCTCCGTCTACGTAACTTGGGCGGGATTATCATTATTGACTTTATTGATATGCAAGAAGCACATCATCGTGAAGAAGTGATGAGCCAGTTTGAGAAAATGCTTGAGCGCGATCATGCAAAAACAAAGATCACTCAAGTGTCTGAGCTGGGTTTGGTGGAAATGACGCGTAAACGCACCCGTGAATCTCTGGAGCATCTCCTTTGTGATTCTTGCCCGACCTGTCAGGGGCGTGGTTATGTGAAAACGGCTGAAACAGTTTGCTATGAAATTTTCCGTGAAATCTTGAGATATGCACGTGCTTATGAATCACAAAGTGGTTTCACTGTGGTGGCACATCCGTCGGTGATTGACCGATTGTTAACTGCTGAAGCACCTGCGGTAGCTGATTTAGAGCACTTTATTAGCCGTGTGATCAAGTTCCAAGTGGAAAATTTATATACGCAAGAGCAATACGATATCATTCTGAGCTGAAATTGTAACAGAATATCGTTAAACACTTGTTACAACTGAGATTTTACTTTTGAACTGTTATTTTGAATACTAGACACATCAAATAGCCAAAGCCATTTTCCCGTAATGAACTTGAAAATGGCTTAGCAAAAAGAGGTGTATTATGGGTGTTAGTAAAACAGTAATGAAAAGTGGTCTTAAAACTGTTGTTGAAGCAAAAGCGATCCATTCAGGTTATATCGTGGATGAGCGTGGTAATGAAGTTCAAATTACAGCGTCTATGATTCGCTCTGCTTGTCATCAGTTACTTAAACAGTGCCGAGCAATTAAAGCTTAAATATTGAAATATAAATAATAATGTAATCCAGAGGGTTAAGGTGCTAACGCGCGATTCTAAATTTTTTATTGCGCTAAAATTTTATAAAGAATGGAAAATAAATTTAATTATCAGTGTGTATCTACAAGTCGTAATTAAACAATAACAACGGATTTGTTCACCGAAATTTTAGCTTATACACATAAATTACTCCAAAAAATTAATCAAAGTTCAAATACTAAAAACCCGTCTAGATTGTTTAATTTAGACGGTTTTTTTATCTTTTTTGTATGGTTCAATATGCTTATGAATTGATACAAAAATATGAAGTAGGCGGTTAGCTAACCGCCTGTAACTTTGGGGAATCTTGATTCACAATAGCTTCAAATTGTTGAATTTCTTCTTCCAAATGCGACAGTAAATTTTGCATTTTTGGCAGTGCATTACGACATGCAGTTAGACCCACTTCAAGCTTATCTAAATAGCTAGTCATAGTGATATTAAGCGCTTGACCATCTAACACTATGGACGCAGGGTAGAGCGCTTCTAAGCGTGCGCCATTCCAATATAACGGCTCTTGTGGGCCGGGAACATTTGAGATGACCAAGTTAAAGGCCTGACGTTTTGGCATAAAGCCTGATGCAATATTTAAACCTGCTGCACTGTAGACAAAGGCACTGTAGTTTAAAATTTGATTCGAGTTCATCCGCTTAAAGCGTTCTTTGGCATTGAGCACACTACGACGCACAATCTTCAAGCGTTCTAGCGGATCTTCTTTATGGGTCCCTAGGTTTGCCAAAATCATGGTAATACGGTTAGACATATCTGAATCATCGGTACGAACAGATGCAGGCACCATGGCAATCAATGGCTTTTTAGGTAAAGCATTTTGTGTAATTAAATACTCACGTAATGCACCTGAACAAATTGCGAGCACAATATCGTTAATTGTTACACCAAGTGACTTGGCAATATGTGACAAACGTGAAAATTCAAAAGACTGAGCAGCGAAACGACGTGAAGAACTAACCCGTTGGTTTAATATTGAACTCGGCGCTTGGAAACTAGATACATAATCTGGGTTACGGCCCATATCTTTCATTACAGTTTGTGACAGTTCATATAAAACTCGTGGTGTTGAGTCAAGTTGTCCCTTAATGGTCGATAGGAGACCTTTCATGCGACTGACTTTAGGCTGCTTCAGGCGTTTTGCACGAGGGCCCTCAACACACCAGGGTGGCACAATACTTTTAGCATCTGGGTCATGCGAAAGTGATTTTTCAACTAAACGCATACCTGCAATGCCATCGACCATCGCGTGGTGGATTTTGAAGTACATGGCAAAACGATTGCCTTCAATGCCTTCAATAATATGGCAAGTCCAAAGCGGTTTTGCACGGTCAATCAGCGCACTGTGTTCTTGAGAAATATAAGTCAAAAGTTCACGAATACGACCGGGATGCGGCAGTGCGATATGGCGGAAGTGATGATCTAAATCAAACTCTTCGTCTTCATCCCAAAAGAAGCCGTTGAGTTTATTGTTAAAAGGAGGAATAGGAATGGATTTTGAATTACGAATATCTGCGACTAAATCTTGAATAAAAGTATCTGGTGCATTGTCAGGGATCTGAAATAAAAATAGACCACCTACGTGCATCGGTTGTTGCCGTTTCTCTAAATTTAAGAATATGAAATCAATAGGATGTAATGGACGCATAGCGTTGATTGCCTCACTGCAATTTCTACAGCTGCTCATGTATGAGTAGCATTGTTAGAATTATTAAATTGTCATTTGCAGTATAGCGTTTTTACGTTGAAATGATACGGAATTATGTGTATCGATGCGTTGAAAAAAACCACTGCTATGCAGTGGTTTTGTGCTCTTTATTTTTTCATGTTGCCTGCGTGTAAGCCGCATTCTTTATGGGTTGCATCTTCCCACCACCAGCGACCTTCACGTTCGTGTTGATTCGGTAAAACAGGTCGAGTACATGGTTCACAGCCTATCGAAATAAAGCCACGTTCGTGTAGTGGATTATATGGAATTTCCATTAGACGGATATAGTTCCATACATCAGCACTAGACCAGTTTGCCAAAGGATTGTATTTAATTAAATGCTTGCCCGGACCTGAAAAACCTGGGTCAGCTTGTACTACAGGAATTTCATTACGTGTACCAGGGCTTTGGTCCTTACGTTGACCAGTGATCCAGCCATCTAAAGTGGCTAGTTTTTTACGCAAAGGTTGTACTTTGCGGATACCACAGCATTCTTTATGTTCATCTTGATAAAAGCTAAAAAAGCCCTTTTCTGTCACCAGTTTTTGTACGGCATCACTTTCTGGGAAACAGATTTCGATATCAATTTTATAATGTTTACGGACAGTATCTAAAAATTGGTAAGTTTCAGGGTGTAAGCGACCGGTATCTAAACTAAATACACGAAATGGAATCCCTAAGTTCGATGCAAGATCTATCAGTACAACATCTTCTGCACCAGAAAAGGAAATCGCAACTTCACCTTGCTGGCTTAGCGCAAGTTTCATAATCTCAGAAGGTGATTTATCTGCATATTCGGATGCAAGTGCATCGACAAGGTCAATAGTAGGGATGGTAGTCATGAATGTCCTGGCTATAGGCTTGGAACGTTAAAACCTATATTAATTTATTTCAGAACTATTTTAATGGAAATGCTAAAACACACTTATCACTAAAAAATAGATACTTATGAAAAAAATAGATTTAAAAAAGAACAATGCATTTTTTTATTCTTCCGCTATGATATTGAAAATTTTTTTCACTTAACAGAGGGTAGAGTGCATGGAAGTCGTTTGTTTAGATCTAGAAGGGGTTTTAGTACCTGAAATTTGGATTAATTTTGCGAAAAAAACAGGCATTAAAGAACTTGAAGCAACGACTCGTGACATTCCAGATTACGATGTGTTGATGACTCAGCGTTTAAATATCCTAAAACAACACGGTTTGGGTTTAAACGATATTCAAGACGTAATCGCAGATATGGGGCCATTTGAAGGTGCAAAAGAGTTTGTGGAGTGGGTACGTACTCATTTTCAATTGATTATTCTTTCAGATACCTTCTATGAGTTTGCACATCCATTAATGCAACAACTTGGTTGGCCAACGATTTTCTGTCACAAGTTAGAAACTGATGAAAATGGCATGATTAGCGCTTATAAGCTTCGTCAACCTGATCAAAAACGTAAAGCCGTTCAAGCATTACATGGATTGAACTTCCGAGTGATTGCAGCAGGTGATTCTTATAACGATACGACGATGCTCGGTGAAGCAGATGCGGGTTTCTTATTTGATGCGCCTGACAATGTGATTGCGGAGTTTCCACAGTTCCCACCAATTCATGGCTATGCAGCACTAAAAGAAGCCATTCGTAATGCTTCAGTGCGTGATATTCCAGCTTAATTCTGAATAGCAAATTATAGAAAAGGGCGCTTATAGCGCCCTTTCTTGTTTAATCCAAAGTTTTTAAAGCAACTTAGAAACGGTAACCAATTTTCAAGCTATAACCAATTGCATCGTTATCTTTAAAGTTTGCAGCATATTCATCTGTACCGAAATGACTTGCAACTTGTGATTTTGCATCACCTAGCCAGAAGTACTTAACACCGGCTTGTACAAATGTTTGTGGTGTTGGACTAAATTGTCCACCTAAACCGAGGCTCCAATAACCCTCTGTTGGGCCAAGAGTCGATACAGGGTTACCAGCCCCAGAGTCCCAACCGACCATGACTGTGCCAGCCCATTGTTCATTAAACTTACGTCCGACACCCACATTCGCCGAAATTTGATCCTTCTCGTAGGCAACTAAATCAAAGCCACGTGGGTCACCAATTACTTTGTTTGTTAGAGCAGATGCTAATTGACCAAATTTATTTGGGCGTATTTTAAATTCCGACCAATCTACCCAACGCAATTGAGCAAATGCTACTGTATTGGCCATAATCCCTGTTTGAAAATCTAAATTTACAGACTGTGGTGTGGTTACATCAGTTTTACCCTCTTTAAATTCATAACCATCTACCATAGGTTTAATACCACCTAAGCCGCCCATCAGGGAGTTAGCTGGCATAACTTCATCAGGAGTTACACTATGCTCAATCTCCGAGCGGTAAGTAACAGATGCTTTAAGTGCAATTTCCGGTATTTGAAAAGCAAAGCCAGCAAGCCAACCAACAGAAGAATCTTCTGCTATACGAGCTTCATAACCATTAAATTTATCTTTAGTACCTTGAATTGTGGAATTCAAACTGCAAGCGCTAATCGGACAATTAACTCCTCCAAATGGACCATAAGCAGAACCACGTAAAGTCACATCACCTTTAACTGTCTGATAAACTGGACCTGCATAAATATTCCAATTTTCATTTGGTTGATATCCAAAAATAAATGATAAATTTTGTGTATTTACATCAACGGATGTTGCTTCATCTCCGACAGTAAATGCGCCAACTTCATTGGTTTTGAGTGAAACACTATCGGTTTGACGTTTATCATTCGTTGAATATTTTGCTTTAGCACCAAAAGGCTGGTCGTAAATTAATCCAAATGAAACATTATCTGTCATTTGTACTTTTAATGCAGCATTGTAGAAATGATAGCTCTCTGCCATATCACCAAGTTCAGTACCTTGAATTGATTTTGCTGTATTTGCACCACCACCTGTAACTGTATAATTATCTTTTAATTTGCCAGAAACATCGGCATCTAAAACTGAAATCCCTGCTTCAAAATAATTACCCGGTTGTAAAAATGCAGAAATTGACTGCCCAGAGCGATCCATTGCTGCTGCAAAAGCCCCTGTCATTGGTACGCTGGCAAATAAAATGGCACTTGTTAATGCTTTTAAGTTCATTTTTCTACTTTCCTAGTATAAAAAACGCGTCAATGCGTTAATAAAAATATGAGATATGTAAATTATTTTTAATCATATCCATGTGCGAAAAATATCATAAATAAAAAAAGAGTAAAGACTCTAAAATTGAACTAATAGTATAAAAAAGTCATTGTTTTTATTTATTTTAGAGTTAAAACTTTAAAATATTTATTTAAGTTACTGTTATGCAAATAAATACTTTTAAATTAAATATTAAAGTTTTTATAGTTTGTTTGGCTAAAAAACGCTCTATATATTGCTTAATAAATATAATAAATTGTGAAATACATCACATGTTGAATATAAAAAAGCCCCAAAATGGGGCTTTTTTATATTACAAAATATAACTTGTATTAGAAGCTGTACCCGACATTTAAACCATAAGCAATTGCGTGGTTATCTGCGAATCTGCCTGCAGGGGTATGTGCGCCCGTTACAGCATCAGCATCACCCAACCAGAAATATTTTATACCAGCACCGATGAAGTAATTTGTAGCAGGAGAGAAGCGTACACCTGTACCAATATTCCAATAACCTTCAGTTGGACCTAATGTTGTCACAGGGTTGCCTGCTCCAGAGTCCCAACCGATAGATACATTTGCAGCCCAACGATCTGTAAATTTACGACCAACACCAATGTTTGCAGAAATTTGATCATCTTTATAATCAATTAAGTTAAAACCATTTGGCTTAGTTGGAACCATACCAGATTGACCGAGTGTTTCACTAAGTTTTCCAAACTTGTAAGGTTGTACTTTAAATTTTGACCAATCTACCCAACGTACATTTGCAAATGCAACAGTGTTTTCCATAATACCTGTTTGGAAATCAATATTTACAGACTGTGGAGTCGTTAGCTCAGTTTCACCTTTTGCAGAGTTTATAACAGTCATTGCACCATTTAAAGCGTCATTTCCAGTCATTCCTACAGCATTAAAACGCTCATAGGCATTCATTTCATGATCAATTTCAGAGCGATAAGTTACAGAGGCTTTAAGCGCAATTTCTGGAATTTGATATGCAACACCCGCTAACCAACCAACGGATTCATCTTCACCTGTTCTAAAATCATATCCATTAAAAGCAGAATATGTTTTACCACGTAGAAGTACTGTGCCATCTACTGTTTGATATACAGCACCTGCATATACGTTCCAGTTCTCATTGGGTTGATAGCCAACCAATAAACTTAGATTTTGTGTATCTACAACAACAGATGTATTTCCTTGAAAAGGCAATGGACGGTTTTCAACAAAGTTATTTTGGCCAGAATATTCTGCATCTGCACCAAAGGGTTGGTCGTAGATTAAACCTACTGAAATTTTATCTGTCGCTTGGATTTTAAGTGCTGCATGAGGAAAATAATAATCACCCGCCATATCTGAAGCACTGTTTTTATCAGTGTCTTGTCCTGATACATTTGGATCTAGAATTGAAATACCAGCTTCTGCATAGTTACCAGGTTGTAAGAATGCAGAAATTGATTGGCCTGAACGGTCTAAACCACCAGCAATCGCTGTAGTTGCAGGCATTAAACTGATGATGATGGCTTTTGTAAGACTGTTAAGTTGCATACATTATCCCTGTTTGTAACTTTTGATGTTAATTCGGTGAGTGAAAGTAACATAAATAGAAAAACAGTAAATAAGAGTTGCTACTCTAAAAATGAACTGTATAAGTTAAAAAATAAGCAATGCTAGAGTAATTATTCTAGAAGGTGTTATTTATGTTTATGATTTATAAATAAAAAAATAGAGTATTTAACTTAATGTTTAACTTTGAACTTAAAAAATTCAAATGCTCAATCTATGAACATTTGAATTAAATTATTTTTACAATAGTAGATTGGATATATTTCCAATCTACTAATACCGAGAATTAGAAGCGGTAACCGATTTTTAGACCGTAAGCCCATGCATCGTTATCTTCAAATGATGCTACTGATTCATTTGTACCAAACATTGATGCAGGTTGTGCTTCAGCATCACCTAACATGAAGTATTTAACACCACCTGCGATAAAGTAGTTAGGCGCTGGGCTGAATTGTAAACCTAAGCCAACGTTCCAGTAGCCTTCAGTAGGACCAAGTGTTGATACAGGGTTGCCTGCACCAGAATCCCAACCTACAGAAACGTTACCAGCCCATTGTTCACTCAATTTACGACCTATACCAACTGTAGCATTGATTTGATCGTCAGAATAAGCAACAAGGTCAAATCCACCAACAGGACCACGACCAAGGGCACCTAATGTTTCAGATGCTTTACCAAAAGCGGTTGGGCGAATTGCAAAATTTGACCAATCTACCCAACGTACATTTGCAAATGCGACAGTGTCGGCCATGATACCAGTTTGAAAATCAAGGTTAACAGACTGCGGTGTGGTGATCTTAGTGTCAGCACGCGTTGAAAAAGCACCGCCTAGTAGAGCACTGCTTCCAGTTTCAGTGGTTGCAGCTTCGTGATCAATCTCAGAACGGTAAGTAATAGATGCTTTTAAAGCAATTTCTGGGATTTGGTACGCTAATCCTGCTAACCAACCAACGGCACTATCTTCTTTCATATTTGCATTATATAAACCGAGAGCTTGGTTTGCTCCATATGCAATACCGCGTAGTTGAACATCACCTTTTACTGTTTGATAAACACCACCGCCGTATATGTTAAAATTTTCAATTGGTTGAAAACCTAATATCATCGAGATATTTTGAGTGTTAACTTCGACTTCCGTTGTTTCGCCCATTAATTGGAATGCGCCAGGGTTACCTGCAACTGGTAGTGTTTGATCTGTTGCACTATATTTAGCTTCTGCACCAAAAGGTTGATCATATAGTAAACCAAAAGAAAAATTATCAGTTAGCTGTAATTTTAATGCTGCTTGTGGAAAATAGTAATCACCCGCCATGTCATCTAGTGATGTATTAGCAAGAGCTCCTAATGTTGGATTGCTTGCAGGAGCAGTGCTGTTCATCTTCCCAGAAACATTCGGATCTAAAACTGAAATACCTGCTTCAAAATAGTTCCCTGGTTGTAAAAATGCAGAAATAGATTGCCCTGAACGATCTAGTGCTGCTGCAAAAGCACCTGTCATTGGAACTGAAGCAAGAATCATGGCTGTAGCTAAAGTTTTTAATTTCATTCTTCGTCATTCCTTGAGATACGAATTTGATTTTTATGGTTACTGCATATATTCGTTATGGAAAACTTTTTAATACTCTTGGGCTTAATTGTTACTCCATGTGACAAAAATAGCACAATTAAAATAAGAGTAAATGCTCTAGATTAAAAAATATGATTGAAAAACGAACTATTTAGAGTAAATGTACTAATTAATACATATAACATTTTGATTATTATTTAATATTTTTAGTTACTGCATTATTTTCTAAACCTAAAAATAATTGAAAATATTTTGATATGGGCAGTCATAAATTGATTTTTTTGGCCTTATAGACCACGCCATGTGTCGTTTTTTGCATTGACAAATAGATGATTAGGGAATTTAAAAGTGCTATTCAATTCTTCTTAAAAAACAAACTCTCAAGAGTAATATCAGTAAAAACAAAGATTAAGTTAAAAAATTCAGAGATGAATTTTGAATTTGTAATTTAGATTTAAGAATTCTGAATTTAGTTTTATTGATAAATGTGAGTTGAACAAATCAGAGAGGTGAGGTGTCTAAAAAATTGTGCGCTCTGCGGGACTCGAACCCACGTCGGTCGCTTAGGAGGCAACTGCTCTATCCGGTTAAGCTAAGAGCGCAAGACGGAGGCTAATGTACTCCTATTTTAGCTAAAAAAAAAGTTATTGCCGAAACAATAACTTTTTAAATTACTTAGTCTTTATGAACTTCATTGGGGTCAATGTCGCTCAAATCTTTAGGATTAAGATAGTTAAACATTAATAACATGACTGTAATCCAAACAGGGATCATTAGAACTGATTCCATAAAGCCCTGAGTCCACATAATAAATAGAACTAAAGCAATAAAGATCAGAACGATGTAGTTGCTGACTGGTGCCCAAAGTGCAGGATAAGACGTTGTAAAATTCAAAATACGTTTGGCACGACGGAACTGTAAGTGAGTCATGGTAATCATCGCCCAGTTCAGGACAAGCGCACCAACAACCACATACATTAAGTGACCAAGTGCATCTTCAGGTACGAAGTAGTTTAAGAGTACACAGCCGAAAATCAGTACTGCAGAAAGTAATACTGCTGGAATTGGTACGCCACTTTTGTTAGTTTTTGCGAAAACTTTTGGGGCATTACCTTGTTTTGCCAAGCTGTAAAGCATACGGCTATTGGCATACATACCGCTGTTATAAACAGACAGTGCTGCAGTTAGGATAATGAAGTTCAGTAAATGTGCAGCCCAATCAATACCCAGTTGGCTAAAGATCATCACAAATGGGCTTTTGTCTAGACCACCTAGTTCAAGCTGATTCCATGGCACAAGTGACAATAGAATAGTCAAAGAACCCACGTAGAAAATCAAAATACGAAATACAACTTGGTTGATCGCTTTTGGAATAGTTTCTTTTGGATTTTCAGCTTCTGCTGCCGCCATACCAATCAGTTCAATACCGCCGAAGGCGAACATCAAGAAAGCCAGCATGAAGAATAAACCTTCAAAACCATTTGGGAAGAAGCCGCCCTGACTCCATAAGTTGGTAAATGATGCTGTTGAATTGGCATCTGCAGTAAGTAGCAAATACAAACCAAATACGATCATAGAAATAACTGCAGTGACTTTAATAATCGACAGCCAAAACTCAGATTCACCATAAAACTTCACATTACCTAAGTTTACTAAAGTAATGATCACGAAGAAGAACAGTACAGATGCCCACGCTGGAATATGAGGCCACCAGTAGTTGATGTATTTCGCAACAGCGGTGAGTTCTGTCATTGCCACTAAAATATAGAGAATCCAGTAGTTCCAACCTGTTAAGAAACCTGGAAATTTCCCCCAATATTTATATGCAAAATGGCTAAATGAACCCGCTACAGGTTCATGGACGATCATTTCACCCAACTGACGCATAATTAGAAAGGCGATCAGACCGCCAATGGCGTAGCCGAGAATAATGGATGGTCCAGCAGATTGAATCACATGCGCTGAGCCCAAGAATAAGCCTGTACCAATTGCACCACCCATGGCAATCAATTGAATATGACGATTCTTTAAGCCACGCTTGAGTTCGGAGGAATTGGTAGTCAAGTTACTCTTCCCGAGAATGGTTTAATTTTGGTAATTGTAATGTATAGAGAATGAATAGCCTAGTAGCTCAAAATTTATGAAAAATATTTATATATTTAATAACCTATTTTTCGTTTTAAATGCTGAATTAAAAATTTATGAATCAATAGATTAATTTTATTTTAATTGAAATTCTTATACTTGGCTTTATATGGAAAAGGTATCGAATGTTGTTTTTTTATACTTAAGTCATGTGATTGTTAAAACTTCAATTAAACATTGTATGATGCAAAAGCGCAGAAAAGAACGTTCTGCCAAAACACAATGATAAAGATTAAGGATTCAATAAAAATGAGTTTTGCTCCCCAAATTAAGATTCCAGCGACTTATATGCGTGGTGGTACTAGTAAAGGTGTATTTTTCAAGCTAGATGATTTGCCGCTTGCAGCACAACAAGCTGGAAAAGTTCGCGACCAACTTTTATTGCGTGTGATTGGCAGTCCAGATCCTTATGGCAAACAAATTGATGGGATGGGTGGAGCAACATCAAGTACCAGTAAAACCGTGATTTTGGCAAAAAGTTCACAGCCTGAGCATGATGTAGACTATCTATTTGGACAAGTGTCAATTGATAAAGCATTTGTCGACTGGAGCGGTAACTGCGGAAACTTAACAGCAGCAGTTGGTGCATTTGCCATTTCAAATGGTTTGGTTGAGGCATCACGTATTCCTGAAAATGGTTTGTGTACGGTTCGTATTTGGCAAGCCAATATTCAAAAAACCATTATTGCGCATGTACCTATTACTGATGGTGCAGTACAAGAAACCGGTGATTTTGAACTAGATGGTGTGACCTTCCCAGCAGCCGAAGTTCAAATTGAATTTTTAGACCCCGCAGATGATGGTGAAGATGGCGGCGCTATGTTTCCTACAGGGAATTTGGTCGATACCTTAACCGTACCCGATGAAGGTAGTTTCCCTGCAACATTTATTAATGCAGGCATTCCAACGATCTTCTTAAATGCAGAAGATATTGGTTATGTCGGCACTGAACTGCAAGATGCGATCAACGGTGATGCTAAGGCATTGGCCCGTTTTGAAAAAATCCGTGCTTATGGTGCGCAGCAAATGGGTTTGATTTCAGATATTGCAGAAGCAGAGCAACGTCAACATACCCCAAAGATTGCATTTGTTTCAAAGCCGAAAGCTTATACATCTTCGAGTTCTAAACAAATTTCAGAACAAGATACGGACTTATTGGTTCGTGCCTTATCAATGGGGAAACTGCATCATGCCATGATGGGCACAGCGGCAGTTGCCATTGGTACAGCTGCGGCGATACCGGGGACGCTTGTGAACTTAGCCGCGGGTGGTGGGGAGCGAGAAGCTGTGCGTTTTGGACATCCATCTGGGACGCTACGTGTAGGTGCGCAAGCAATTTATGAAAATGGTCAGTGGGTCGTTAAAAAAGCCGTGATGAGCCGGAGTGCGCGTGTCTTAATGGAAGGCTGGGTGCGTATTCCTGCGGATAGTTTAGATTAAGTATTTAACATCTCATTTGAAATCAGCCTCTGCTTTGCAGGGGCTTTTTTTTTGCCTTTATCTTTTATATGAATAAGCAAATCATGAATTGGTATATATTTTTATATAATATGAACTGCATTTAATATTAGAAAGTTTCTGTGATTTATGTCAGATTAATTTTGTTAGCATTTTGCGTAGCTTTACCCTGAAAAAAGTAGCGAAACCATGCTTAAAAAAGACTTAATAAAATCGGACCTACCTACTGAACAATTGGCTGTATTAGAAGCGTTGCCAATGCCTGCTGCGTTATTTTCTGCGAGAGCTGAGCTGATATGCGCCAATCAAATATTTAAACATCGATTTCAGTCAGACTTACAAGAGATCGTATTAAATCACGTGTCTGTGATGCAGCAAAAGACCAAAGCCACAAGTTCTGAGTTTGATTTACGCTGTTTAGAGAACGATAGCATTGAACCCTTTATGTATAGTGAAAATGAACGGCATTATTGGTTCACGCTCAAACCAAAGTTTCAACAAAGTGGGGATTTGGAACATGTACTGTTGTGCTGTGCGGACATTACAAATTTAAAGCAAGTCGAATTATCACTGTTGAAACATAACCAACAACTCGAACAACAAGTTTATTTTGATTATCTGACAGGGATAAAAAATCGACGAGGTTTTGATTTAGATCTTTCTCAGTGGCAAAAAAGCTTCGCGGTCGAACAAGCAGATGAAATTTGTTTGATGATGCTCGACTTAGACAATTTTAAGCAAATCAATGATATCTACGGTCATGCGTTTGGCGATGAAGTTTTAAGAAAAAGTGCGCAGCTTTTAAGGATGCAAATTAGTCAACATGCAGATGCACAAATATATCGCATGGGTGGGGAAGAGTTTGCAATGATTTTGCCACGCACGGCTATATCGACTGCATGTTCGATTGCACAACAATGTTGTGAGCAAATCTATGCTTCTTCGATGAATTATGCGGATAAGGCTTTACAACTGAGTATCTCATGCGGAGTGGCCTTGTGGGATGGTACAGAGTCATTTTTTGAAACATTGGCACGTGCTGATCAGGCTTTGTATCAAGCCAAGAAAGGCTCGAAAAATTGTACCTGTTTTAATGATGGACAAAATGTGGCGCTATTTGAGGAAACGACATTTAAAAAACCATCAGACTGTGGGAAAAACACATAGATTTAGGCCGTAACATAGAGAAAGATTTGAGAAAGCAGTATGATGCAACAGGTCAAAATTGACAGAAAACATTGGCAGTCGATTTGCTAATGAACGAAGCAGTTAAATATTTAAAGTATTTGAGGTGAATGTGTCTTCTTTAACAGACGTTTCCACACATGCCCTGACAGAAGCGCAGCAGCGTATTCAGCAGGATTTACTGACAGCGCTTGATGCATTTTCAATTCCAGAACCCTTAAAAGGGGCGGTGTATCATGCTGTGATGTTGGGTGGAAAACGCGTTCGACCGGCACTTTGTTATGCAACAGCAGCGTTAAAACCCAATACCAATTTTGCAGCCGTACGCCGTGCTGCGGTGGCGATTGAATTTATTCATTGCTATTCATTGGCACACGATGATTTGCCGTGTATGGACAATGATTTACTTCGTCGTGGTCAACCAACTTGTCATGTGGCTTTTGGTGAAGATACGGCTTTACTTGCTGGCGATATTTTACAATCGATGGCTTTTGAAGTTTTAGGCAGCCGTCTTTTTGATCAAGGCCCAGCCGTTGAAGCGCCGATCATCTTGAAGCAAATGCAAATTTTAGCGACTGCAACTTCAAAAATGGTCAATGGACAAGTCCTAGACTTACAAGCGGAAGGCAAGCATGTCAGTCAGGATGAACTAGAAAACATTCATCGAAATAAAACTGGTGCTTTAATTTCTGCTGCAATCATGATGGCGGCAGTGACGATATTTAATGGTACAGACCAAGCTATTCCTAAACTCCGCGAATTTGGTCTAGCGATTGGTTTAGCTTTTCAGGTGCAAGATGATATTTTAGATATTATTGCTGACACTGAAGCATTGGGTAAAACAGCAGGTAAAGATCAACAAGTGGATAAATCGACATATCCTGCGTTAATGGGTCTCGAGCAAGCGCAAGCTTATGCAGAAGAATTACATGCTCAAGCGCTTCAAGCTTTGGATTATTTTGCAGAAGATGCGGCAGAATTACACAAGATCACGCAGTTTTTATTAAAACGTCAAAGTTAATATGACGCAGTAAAAGACCTCAGCCCACACATGTAATATGTTGTGGGCTTTTTTTATATTTTGTATATTTGGAACAGAAGTCAATAAACCATCTACTGAATAGCTAAATGGATGACATGATAAAAAAGAAAAAGGACGCCTAACGTCCTTTTTTGCAGATATTAAAACTTAGAAATTAAATTTAAGTGCTATTGGTCTTAAATACTTTCTTTATAGATACGATCTGCTTCTTCAAATTTTTCAGTGACTTCAGCAGATGGCGCTTTGCCCATTAAGCTCACAATGATGATTGCAATGAGTGAGCAGATGAAGCCCGGTATAATTTCATAAACGCCTGTATCGCCCCAGAGGTTTTTCCATAGAATAACCATAACAGCACCAACCACCATACCTGCTAAAGCACCATTCAGTGTCATGCGTTTCCAAAACAATGACATGATAATCAGTGGGCCAAATGCAGCACCAAAGCCTGCCCATGCATATGCGACGAGACCAAGGACTTTAGAGTCAGGATTACCCGCCATATAGATCGCAAGCAACGCAATCATTAACACCATAATACGGCCGACCCAAACCAATTCTTTTTGTGAAGCATTTTTGCGTAAGAATGATTTATAAAAGTCTTCAGTTAATGTACTTGAGCAGACTAAAAGCTGACAGCTTAAGGTACTCATGATCGCAGCTAAAATCGCAGCCAATACGATACCTGCAACCCATGGGTTAAATAGAATTTTAGTCAATTCCATAAAGACCGTTTCAGGGTTAGCTGTAACGACACCTGCTAGTTCTGGATGCTGTTGGAAATAAGCAATACCGAAGAAGCCAGCTGCAACTGCGCCACCGAGGCAGAGCGTCATCCATGTCATACCAATACGGCGTGCATTAGGAATCGATTTAACTGAATCTGCTGCCATGAAGCGCACTAAGATATGCGGTTGACCAAAATAGCCTAAGCCCCATGCCAATAAAGACATGATTGCGACAAAACTTAAGTCAGCAAATACATTCATCGCTTGAGGGCGTGCCGCTTCTAGTGCCAGAGTGAACTGGCTTAAATCCGAGAACGACAACATGACCACGATAGGTGTCAGCAGCAAGGCAAAAATCATAAAGCCCGCTTGAATGGTATCGGTCCAACTGACAGCAAGGAAGCCACCAATAAACACATAGCTCACTGTTGCGATGGCACTGATCCAAAGCGCAGTGCTATACGACATACCAAACATACTTTCAAATAATCGAGCGCCTGCAACCATGCCTGAAGCACAGTAAATTGCGAAGAAAATCAAAATAATCACAGCAGATACGATACGTAAGATTTTCTTTTGATCGTTAAAACGATTTGAGAAATAGTCAGGTAGGGTCAAGGCATTATTTTGAACTTCGGTATGTACACGTAGACGACCTGCCACAAGTAGCCAGTTGAGCCAAGCACCGATGATCAGACCAATTGCAATCCACATTTCAGATAAACCTGAAAGGTAAATCGCCCCCGGAAGACCCATGAGCAACCAACCACTCATATCCGATGCACCTGCAGAAAGGGCAGTGACAAAGCTCCCTAATCGGCGGCCACCTAAAATGTAGTCAGAAAAGTTACTGGTCGCACGGTATGCAAGTAAACCGATCACGACCATGGCGACAATATAAAAGAGAAAGGTAATTAGGGTGGGATTCAGGGAGCTCATACGGTATCCGCTTTGGCGTTGGACAATTGCGTTTAATTAGGGGACTCAATGGGATTTGCCTAAGCCAAGTAGGTGAAATCGAACGATAAGTCCTAAAACGTCAAAAAAATAACGTGAAATTTAAACATAAATTCACAAACTTTGCCTTCTTTTTTGCTTTGGGCATAAAAATGGGCCGTATGTCACGACCCATTTTAATTAATACGGAGATTTAGTTATTACGACCCATCACACCACGAATCGTATTCAGTACATCCGCAGGTAATACCACAGTTTTGGCATTATTAGATTTAGCCATATCTTGCATGGCTTTGACGTATTGTTCACCCAGTAAGTACGCAACTGGAATTTCTTTATCGCCGACGGCTGAACTCACCATTTCAATTGCACGCTGTGAAGATTCTGCCAGTACCACTTGAGCTTCTGCATCACGACGAGAAGCTTCTAAACGACCATCCGCTTCCAAAATAGCCGCTTGTTTTTCACCGTCTGCCTTGGTCACTGTCGCACGACGTTGACGTTCAGCGGCCGCTTGCTCTTCCATTGCCGCTTGCATGGTATGAGACGGTTTAATATCTTGAATTTCTACAGTTTTAAGCGTAATACCCCAGTCAGAGATATCGTCAGAAATAGCAGCTTTAAGTTTAGCCTTAATATGATCACGCGATGAAAGTGCATCATCAAGGTCCATTTCACCGACAATAGAACGTAAAGAGGTTTGAACTAAGTTTTGAATTGCCCATGTGTAGTTTTCAATACCGTAAACTGCTTTTTCAGGCGTGGTTAAATTGATATAAGCCACAGCATTCATCAGCAGTACCGCGTTGTCACGAGTGATCACTTCCTGAGAGGGAATATCTAACACGATATCTTTGGTTGTCACTTTATAAGCCACTTCATCGACATACGGAATCACAAAGTTCAGCCCCGGATTGAGCGTTGTATGGTATTTACCTAAACGCTGAACAATCCATTTATAACCTTGGGGAACAATACGGACACCTTTAAAAATGGTGACGGCTACAAAAACTAAGAGCGCTAAAAAAACAATAGAAACACCAGACATGTCATTTCTCACTTATTTATAGATTGTCAGTGGGGTGGTTGCTGCTGTGCAGTTGGACGACTAAATCATTGCCTAAAATATCGGTCACGCGAACACGGTCGCCGACTTGAAGTGCATCTTGGGTACGGCAATGCCATTCGTCTGAACCTAAAACAGGCATTGGGAAGCGAACTTTAACGCTGCCATGATTGAGTTGGGTTTGAATCACCATACCCACTTGGCCAATCGTCGCTTCACGCGACAGACCTGCTTTGGTTTTATCAATGGATAAAGGTTTAATAAATTTGAACCACAAAAATGTGCAGAGCACGGCAAAAATAATCCAAACCACAATTTGGACATTAAAGTCCATGGATGGAAAGATCCAATATAAGATCCCAACCAAAATTGCGGAAACGCCAAACCATAGCGCAGCAAAAGACGGCAAAATCAGTTCAAAAAGCATCAAAGCGACGCCCAATACAAACCAGTGCCAAGGTTCTAAAATAAATTCCATACATCTACTCTTATATAAGGGTGAATTGATATAGATGAACCAGTATCTATATCAATGTAGCAGATGTATAACTCAATGAATATAAAAAAAATCGTTGAATTATATTTTCGCTTTTGGTGCTGGTTTAAAGGCCGCAGGGGACTGTTTAAAGTTATCGATCGCCTTAATAATGCTATTCACTTTGAGCTGTGCGGCTTTTTCACCTTCTAAAATCGTCGCATTGCTCGACTTTAAATCGAGTGTGCCAATATGTCCCACTTTAGGTTGAATCACGAAATTGGCATTTTTCAGTTCTTCATTAATACTTTGTTGTCCCATGATGTTAATGGTTTGATCGAGCAAACCAAACATGCTTACGGCTTTGCTACCATCAGGCCGCGCAGAAATATCAACCGCAATCACAATATCTGCACCCATATCACGTGCCGTTTTCACCGGAATCGGGCTGACTAAGCCACCATCGACATATTTCACCCCTGCAATGGTTGCAGGTACAAATACATTCGGAATGCTGCACGATGCACGTACCGCTTGGCCGGCATTACCACGGTTAAATTCAGTTTTACTGCCATTATCTAAACGGGTGGCTACAGCAGCAAAGCGCTTTGGAAATTGTTCAATTGATTTATTGCCGACGTTTTTATTAACAAAGTCTTGCAGTTTTTGCCCTTGAATAATGCCTTGGCTATTTAAGGTTAAATCACGAATATCGGACTCTTTAAAGTTCAAGGCCAATTGCTGCATTTGATATGGTGTTTTACCGCTGGCGTACAAGCTACCGACAAAACTACCTGCACTGGTCCCAGTCACAATTTTAGGTTTAATACCATGTGATTCGAGTACTTTAAGCACGCCAATATGAGCAAAACCTTTGGCACCGCCACCACCGAGCGCAATCGCGATCACCGGTTCACGTGCTTTGGCAGGTGTAGGTGTCGTGGTCGCAGGCGTTTTGGTTGCAGAATCACAGCCAGCGAGTGCCAATACAAAGAGGCTAGGAATCAGGTATTGCAAAAGTTTCATGGGTGAAATCTGATGGTTAAATATACAAAGTGCACATCACATCAAAAAAATAGCCATTTGACTAGGGCTTTTTCCAGTGCTTTTGTAACGGCAAGGCCAACCATTCGGGATTTTTCGGGGAAAATTTGCCATCATAAATCTTCAAAATTTTTTCGAGATCAGTTTCAAAATCTCCATTCGGTTCAAAAACACCCAAGCAATGAATGGTTTTCTTTGCATAATCAAAGCTAAACATCACAATAGGTATCTGTGCTTCATAGGCAATATAGTAAAAACCACTGCGGATTTTATCGGCTTTTTTTCGTGTTCCCTCAGGTGCCATTCCAATCCAAATTTGATCTGTCGCTTGGACAATCTCAGCAATTTCACGTGTCAGTCCATGTGGATTTTCACGTTGCACAGGGATCACGCCGACCCAATCCAAAAGTGGTTTTAAGGGAGTATCAAAAAGGGTGTTTTTACCAAAAATGGTTATTTTTATCCCGATTCCAAGCAAGGCGAGAAAACCATGCCATGCATCTATATTAGAAGTATGCGGAGAAATGATTGCCACAGCTTTGGCAAGGTTGGGAAATTCGCCGTCAAATTTCCATCCTTGTGCCAAAAAAAGTTTTTTAAAAATAGCGCGGCTCAGGGGGGAGCCGCGTGATGGAACTTGATCGGGCAAAACCGGAAATAATTGAGTCTTTTGATTCATTGCATATTCTTATATAAGTGAAATCCATTTTCGACGTAATGCACTTTAAAAATACGGCATCAGTATTGACCTTTATCTTAGGTCGATGATTTTTTTAGATCATTGGCAAAATAGCCGTATTTTGACTACTCTAAATGTAACTTCAGCGCACTCAACATTTAGGAACTTATGATCCAGCTTCGTCAGCTCTATCTTTTACTGTTTTCCTTATATTGGGCGCAAGGGTTACCTGTCGGTTTTATGACGCATGCTTTACCAGTGATTTTAAGAGCGCAAGGTGTGTCTTTGGCACATATAGGTGGCTTTGGATTACTCATGTTGCCATGGTCGATCAAAGTTATCTGGGCACCTTGGATTGATCGGCATGGTTCAAGGTCCAAAGGGCATTATCGGAGTTGGATTATTCCAATGCAGTTGCTGTCCGTGGTGGTCTTGGTCTTCCTGTCCTTTTTGCCGATCCAAAGCTTGAATGAACCGATTTATTTGCTGCTGTTTTTTGTGGCTTTACTCAGTATGAATTTGGTCGGTGCGACTCAAGATGTTGCAACGGATGGCTTGGCTGTCAATATTTTAAAAACTGACCAACAGCACTGGGGCAATACTTTTCAGGTGATTGGTTCAAGACTCGGCTTTATCGTGGGCGGTGGTGCTGTACTTTGGGCCTTGGATTGGTTGGATTGGCAAGCCACCTTTCTATTTTTAGCGGCATTGGTGTTCATCAATACGATTCCTATTTTTCTGTATCGAGAACCTTTAAAGCCACAGCTCAACATAAAATCTAGTCCAGAGAATGATAATAATCATAAGCATAATTCAGGCTTGTTCTACGCTATACGCCAGTATTTGACTTATTTTACCCAAACCAAAACCCTCACACTGTGGCTCATGATCTTATTGAGTTTTAAGCTTGCAGATGGTCTGGCAGGACCACTACTTAAGCCGCTGATGGTCGATTTAGGATTGAGTTTTAGCCAAATCGGTCTGTATGTCACCATGCTAGGGGCGGTGGCTGCTTTAATTGGGGCGGGGTTTGCTGGTCTAAGCTTGAAGTATATTTCTCGGGCGCAAGCCTTGGTTTTCTATTCGGTATTGAAAATATTCAGCTTATTAGCCTATGCATGGCTGGCTTTGCAGTTCGAGGCAAAACGGAAAGTTCATGAATGGCTGATCTATGGGATTAATGCTGCCGAAGACATGATTTCAGCCATGCTGCTTGTGATCATGCTGACTTTGGTGATGCAATATAGTCGTAAAGCATTTGCAGCAACGGACTTTACATTTCAGGTTGCCATTATGGCTACGGTGAGTGGGGGGCTGTATAGCATCAGTGGCATAGTGGCCGATCAGTTGGGTTATAGCACTTATTTATTTTGGATCACAGGTTTGGCTGCATTAAGCTTAGTCCCGATTCTATTTTGGGGGAAAGCATCAAAAAATGACCAAAATCACTTCTAAATCATGATTTTGGTTGTTTTTTATCAGCTAAAGCACTAAAAGAGCAATGCAAATATTATTTTAATAATTTTGTAATATGTTTCGCGTGTGTAATATCTGTTACAAAATAATTTAAGGAAAATTTTTGATGAAAACTAAGTTAGCAGCTGCTATCGCATTGAGCCTTTTGGCTGGGTCAACCTTTGCAGCACCAACCTTCTACGGTGAAATTGATGCGTCTGTTGATTATTTACCTGAAGATAATAAAACGGGTGCTTCAGACAAAGATGTCGTTGAAATTAGTTCAAACAGTTCTTTCTTGGGTTTAAAGGGCGATGAAAAACTGACTGACCGTTTAAGCGCAGTTTATGCAATTGAATGGGCATTTAACTCAGACGGCGAAGGCGATGACTGGTCTAAGCGTAACCGCTTCGTTGGTTTGAAAGATGCGAAACTTGGTACATTGAAAGTCGGTGCACACGATACACCATTAAAACAATTGTCTAGTCCAGTTGATACATTCAATAACTACGTGGGTAACCGTGCTGATGTTACAGGCATCATGACGGGTGAAAACCGTGTAGATAACGTTGTTGTCTATGAATCACCAGCATTTAAAATTGCTGAAGGTGCAATTAAAGTTAATGCATTGCTTGCAACAGGTGAATCTTCAGGAATCAAGAGCGACAAAGGTGTAGTAAAAACTGCAGGTCGTGGTCTTGGCGATGCTTGGTCGGCGTCTGTTGTCTATGACAGCCCTGTTGTTGTTGCAGGTTTAGCCTATGACAAAGCCATTCCATCGAACTTTGGTGGTGTAGGGATGCTAAATAGTGGTACATATACCGTGAATGATAAAGTTGTTTCAAATTCTGAAATAACTGGAACCAAAGTATTTGCTGCTGCAAATACAATTCGTGCGATCGGTCGTGTAAATCTTGAGGGTGGTTTGGCGCTCAAAGCACTGTATCAAACATCAGAGGTTGAGGCTGCTAAAGGTAATGATGTTGCAGCAGCAAATATTGATGATGCTCAAGGCTGGTTAGTCGGTGCAGAATATAATCTACCCTCTGCAAAAGCTTGGACTGTAAAAGCACAATATAGTCAAAATACCACGACTTATAAAGAGGGTGATGATTACGAAGCTCAGCAATTCATTGCAGGTGCAGATTATGCATTTAGCAAACAAGTGAAAGCTTATGGTTATGCAGGTTACTTAGCACTTGAACAAGGTTCGAATGAAAGTGAACAACCAGTTCTAGGTACAGGTCTAGAATTTAAATTCTAAGACCTTGAGTTAAGTTGTTCAAAAGGCGATGTTTTACATCGCCTTTTTTGATTTTTCTTGCTTGGTTTTGATCAGTTTTAAGCGGTTTTTAAGTTTGAATTTTTAGATTAGGGCATCAAAGATCAATAATTGATGCCAATATGCTTCAGGTCATAGCTAAAATACAGCAAAAAATTCCAAGACTTAGTTTAAGTCAATTTAACCTCGTGCTTGCCTTATGGCTTGGGGTGGTTTTGAACCTCGCGTTTTATCAGCAAATCCAGCAGCTCACACCTTATACGGGATTGAAGGCCGGACTATTTTTAGCGGCAACCGTATTGGTGGTAGTGGCACTTTATAATGTGCTGATGCAACTCCTGCAATGGCGATGGAATTCAAAACTTTTGGCGAGTGTTTTGCTGATCATTGGTGGCTTGAGTGCCTATTTCGTCAATAGTTTAGGCGTGACCATTACATCTGACCAAGTGCAGAACATGATGCAAACAGATGTAAAGGAAGTGCAGGATTTAATCTCGCCACAATTTTTTATCTGGGTCTTTGGACTGGTTATTTTGCCACTGCTATTGATCTGGCTTTTGCCACTGCATAAAGAAGCCCTAAGCACGGTGGTAGCCAAAAAGGGTCTACATATAGTGCTGTCGCTCATCCTCATGGGTGCTTTGCTGTTTGTTTATTTTGTCGATTATGCTGCGATCTTTCGTGAGCATCGTGACTTAAAAGGCATGCTCTCACCACAAAACAGTATCGCTTCGACATTTTCCTATTATCACAAAAAAGCACCGAAACAGAATTTGCCATTGCTGAACTATGGTGAAGATGCACATTTGGTTGAAAACGTAAGCGCCAAAAGCTTACCAAAATTGATGGTCTTAGTGGTTGGTGAAACTGCGCGCGCGGAAAGTTTTTCACTCAATGGTTATGCTAAAAATACCAATCCTGAACTCAGTCAGCAAAATATTATCAATTTTAGCCAAGTCAGCTCATGTGGCACCGCAACCGCTGTGTCTGTTCCTTGTATGTTCTCGGGTATGCCGAGAACCGAATATGATGAACAGCTTGCAAGTCATCGCGAAGGTTTACTCGATATTGCACAGCGTGCAGGCTATAAGGTGACGTGGCTAGATAATAATTCAGGCTGTAAGGGCACATGCACACGTGTTGAAAAATATGAATTTCCTGAAGCACTGAAGAAAAAGTGGTGTGATGCCGATGGCGAATGTCATGATGAAATCTTAGTAGATGGTTTGAAAGCATATTTGGCTTCGATTCCCAAAGCAGATCCAACTCCCCGTTTAATTGTGTTACACCAAATGGGCAGTCATGGCCCTGCCTATTTCAAACGAAGTACCGCAGCGTTTCAAAAATTTAAGCCAACCTGTAATAGCAATGCCATACAGGGATGTAGCTCGACAGAATTAATAAATAGTTATGACAACAGTATTATCTATACCGACCATGTGCTGAGTGAATTGATTAACACCTTAAAAGTGACTAACAACTATCAAACAGGACTGTGGTATTTGTCTGATCATGGTGAGTCGACAGGTGAGCATGGCTTGTATTTACACGGTTCTCCATACGCAATTGCACCGTCACAGCAAACTCATGTGCCGATGTTGATGTGGTTTTCACCGGCTTGGCAAAAAAATAATTCAGCGCAATATACTTGTTTAATGGCACAAAAAAGCCAAAAATTAAGTCAGGATAATCTATTTCCATCTCTATTGAGTTTGCTCGATGTGCAGACTCAAGTGATTGATGAAAAAAACAATATGTTGCAACAATGTACTTCAGTACAGCGTAGGACTTAAGCCATGTACAAAATACTTATTATTGAAGATGATTTCATGATTGCCGAATCGACCAAAACTTTGTTGAACTATCAACAGTTTGAAGTCGAGTGGGTGAATAATGGCATCGATGGCTTAAAGCTCATAATGCAAGGGGGAATTGATATCGTCTTGCTGGATCTAGGTTTGCCGATGATGGATGGTATGCAAGTCCTGAAACAAATTCGTCAAATCCAGCCTAAATTGCCGGTATTAATTATCTCGGCACGTGATCAATTACAAAATCGTGTAGATGGTTTAAACCATGGGGCAGATGACTATCTGATCAAGCCTTATGAGTTTGATGAATTACTTGCACGGATTCATGCACTCCTTCGACGCACAGGGCTGAGTTCAGTCGAAGCACCGCAGAAAATTTTAAAACATGGTGAATTGATTTTAGATATCGAACAGCATCTTGCACGCTATAAGGGGCAATATGTCGATTTATCTAACCGTGAATGGGCCATATTGATTCCACTAGTGACACATCCGAATAAGATTTTTTCGAAAGCCAATTTAGAAGATAAGCTTTATGATTTTGATAGTGATATCAGCAGTAATACTATTGAAGTGTATGTGCATCATCTCAGAACAAAATTAGACAAAGATTTTATTCGCACCATTCGTGGTTTAGGTTATCGACTCGGTTAAGGCAAAGGAATTATCGACCATGCAGCAGCCTTATTCTCTGAAAAAGAGACTAATTATTTATGTGTCTGTTTTCAGTATGCTTTTGGGCTGTCTTTTGGTGTTTTCAGCATATCGAATTGCGCTTGAAGAAATTAACGAAATTTTAGATGCGCAAATGCAAAATTTGGCGGAACGTGTTGCAGAGCATGATCCGCAGCCCATTCGCAGCGAATTTGATCAACATAAGCATTATCATGAAGAAGATTTATTTGTTGATGTGTGGACCTATCAATCCAATGCGCATCAAACCCATCAATTAAAATTATTGGTCGCGCCTCAGCCCAAAGCTGGTTTTTATACCCACAGTACCCAACAGGATGAGTGGCATACCTATATTTTGCCACTTGCAGATCGGCAAATTCAGGTCAGTCAGCAAGAATCGGTACGACAGCATCTTGCAGCAGAATTGGCCAGTAGCATGTTTATTCCCTATTTGGTTTTTATACCTTTTGCATTAATCGCTTTGGGATGGTTGATTCAACGCAGTTTAAACCCACTGGAAAAATTTAAAAAAGAACTGGCAAAACGGGATGCCTTTGAACTTTCTCCAATCTCTCAAATGCCGTATCCAGAGGAAATTGCACCGACTATTATTGAAATGAACCAGTTGTTTGAACGGATTTCATTGTCACAGCAGGAACAGCGCCAGTTTATTGCTGACGCAGCGCATGAGTTACGGACCCCGATTACCGCACTGAATTTGCAAATGCAGATTTTGCTACAAAAATTTCCACAAGATGACGCTCTACAAAATTTGAGTAAAGGTTTAATTCGTATTCAGCATTTGGTCAGTCAATTATTGAGTTTGGCAAAACAAGACGCCTCGGTCTTTGAACTTGAGCGCAAACAACATTTTGATCTTAAGCAAGTCGCAACCAATTGCGTTGAGCAACTGGTACATTTGGCTATGCAAAAAGATATTGACCTTGGCATGGAGCAACAACAAAGCATTGCCTTATATAGTCTTGAGCCAACGGTACATTCAATCATTTTTAATTTGATTGATAATGCCATTAAATATACCCCTGCACAGGGCATGATTAATGTCTCCGTCTTTGAACATGCGGGACAGGCGGTTGTACAGGTTGAAGATAGTGGGCCTGGCATCGACCCAGCTTTATATGAGCAAATTCGAAAACGCTTTTATCGAATTTATAATCATGAAGAAATTGGAAGTGGTTTAGGCTTGGCGATCGTGGATAAGGCCGCTGCGCATATTGGTGCACGTTTAGATTTTGCGAAAAGTGAAACGCTAGGTGGGTTGAAAGTAACGATTCAGATTCCGCTAAGACCTTTAAACTCCTAATTATTTTAATTTACTCCTTGCGAATAAAGCCTATATCCATTCAAAGTGTTTATAGGCAGTTTTGATTTTTTCTGTGGGTAGATAACGACAGCCAAATGTATAAATGACTGTGTTAAAGGCCCAAATAAACCATGCTGTCCATAGATTATGACTGAGAAAATGTGCACCCCGCATCATTTGCGCCCAGCCAAAAGCAAAGCCTAAAATCAGCCCTGCACATAAAAAGAAGTACGCACGGGCAGGTCGATGTATTCGATAAACAAAATATCCGGTGATTAGGGCAAAACCAGTCGCAGCATGGCCACCGGGGAAGCAGTGTCCTTGGCGTGCTGAAAAATCCCAAGAAAAGCCTTGGGCTGTGGCGGCTGTCATATTCCAAGGGCAGGCATGTGCAGATTGTGATTTGAGCAAACCAATCATTGCCGTGCTGAGTAGAGCCACCACGATAAAATAGCCAAATTCAAACTTGCGTGCTTTCAGATGTGGATATTTAAAACTGCATATCCATGCTGCGATATAGAGGACATACACACCTATGACGATATTCTTGATATAGCGATGGTTCAGCACAGCAAGTGCCCAATCATTACGATGAGGAAAACTACCATGTAGGTCGACCCAAGGCTGAATAAAAGCTTGGTCGAGCGAACCACCGACGGGGAAAACATAAAGGAGGCCAACCAAACTGAGTGTGAGCAGCAGGGCTTGTCGTAATAAAAGGGAACGGTTCGAGAGCATAAGTCGTGTGATGTGCTGAAATTATTTTGTTTGAATGCTGCTATTTGAAACCACAAAACTTAAATCAGACTTAATCGGCTATTTGAACTGTATTGATATCGATAGTGAAGAAGGTGCATAAAGCAAAACGGGCATTGTGTTAAAGTTTTTGAAAACTCAGTAATAAAGATTTATGAGCATACGTGCAGTCCTTTTTGATTTAGATAATACTTTGACTCACCGAGATCACAGCGTTCAGGCCTATACGCAGTATTTAGCCGAGTCTTATCAGTCGACGCTGGTGGAGGTAGACCTTGTACAGATTAAACGTATTATTAATCGTATAGATAATGGGGGATATCCGAAAAAAGAACTCCTTACTCATCCGAGTATTGGGGCATCTGTCGCTTATGCTCTACAAACGGAGCTGGATTGGATACATCAACCCGATTTTGATGAGCTCACACAATTTTGGTTTCAGCACTTTGGTCAGTTCGCCGTGGCGATGCCGGGAGCATTGACCTTGCTGCAGCAACTAAAACAGCAGCAGTATAAACTGGCGGTGGTGTCGAATGGTGGACATGCCACACGCCTGAATATTTTGAATGGACTAGGTTTTGCATCATATTTTGATCAGATCATCAGCTCGGAAAGTGCAGGCATCAGTAAGCCCAAAGTTGAAATATTTCAGCACAGTTGTCGTGAGTTGGGCGTGACGGAAACCGAGTGTTTATTTATTGGTGATCATCCTGTCAATGATATTTATGGTGCGAGCCAAGCAGGGATGTCTGCCGTATTGCTTGAAGGCTTTCATACTTTAAGTGCTGAACAACAGCACAGCATTCCGAATAAAATTCAGCATTTGGATCAGGTCTTAGATTTTCTAAAATAAGGTGATTTAAACTCAAGCTTTAAGCGAAGTTCAGGGTAAAAAAAGCGGCATAAATGCCGCTTTAGATTGTGTTGTTTAGAACATGTTTTCTTCAGAGTTTGCCGAAATACGGTGAATACTTAAGTCTGCACCACGGAATTCTTCTTCTTGATCTAGGCGAATGCCCATCGTTACTTTGAGTAGGCCATAAACGATGAAACCACCTGCTAATGCAATCACGATCGCGAGCAGCGTACCGATACATTGAGAGATCATTGAAATACCGCCTAAACCGCCCAACCATTTTTGTCCAAATACACCCACTGCAATACCACCGAAAGCACCACAAACACCGTGTAGTGGCCATACGCCAAGTACATCATCGACTTTGAGTTTGTTTTGAGTGTATGTAAATAGTTTGACAAAGATCAGACCTGCGATAGCGCCGATAATTAACGCACCGACAGGATGAACTACATCTGAGCCTGCACAGATTGCAACCAAACCTGCTAAGGGACCATTGTGTAAGAAACCGGGGTCATTTTTACCCATAAAGTTTGCTGCAAGCGTGCCGCCCACCATTGCCATGAGAGAGTTAATTGCAACTAGTCCTGAAATGGCATCTAAACGTTGCGCACTCATCACGTTAAAGCCAAACCAGCCGACGATTAAAATCCAAGAACCTAAGGCAAGGAATGGAATACTTGAAGGGGGGTGAGCGCTGATACGACCGTCTTTTTTATAGCGTCCATGACGTGCGCCGAGTAAAAGTACAGCAGCTAAAGCGATCCAACCGCCCATCGCATGTACCACGACCGAACCTGCAAAATCATGAAATGCTGCGCCAAATGTGCGTTCTAACCATGCTTGTAGCCCAAAATTACCATTCCATGCCATGCCTTCAAAGAATGGATAGACCAAAGCGACCAATAATAATGTGGCAATCGCTTGAGTCCGCATTTTTGCACGTTCAGCAATACCACCTGAAATAATCGCTGGAATGGCTGCGGCAAAAGTCAGCAGGAAGAAACAACGCATTAAGTTGTAGCCATGATCGGCTGCTAAAGTGTCCCCAATATGAAAAAAGTGCTGACCATAAGAGATGTAATAACCCACAAAAAAGTATGCAATTGCGGAAATAGAAAAGTCAGTCAAAATTTTACTCAGTGCATTGACCTGATTTTTATGTCGTACTGTACCTAATTCTAAAAATGCAAAGCCAGCATGCATGGCAAGAACCAAGACTGCACCAAGAAGGAGAAAGAGGAGATCTATATTTTGCATAAGGTGTTCCAGTTTAGTGCGCTAGTTCACGAAAAGAACTTCAGTATATCGAGCGGAAAAAAATGGAAAAGAGATTGGCGCTAGGGAAATTTTGATTAAAAAAACTAAAAAATGTAGAAGACTCGATATAAAGCAAAGACTTGCATGAGAGTGACAATAATGCACTAAAATGGTGCAATGGTGTTTTGCAATGAGAAAATTAAATGAATGATTATTAAGTGAAAAACTATTTTTTTTGAATCTGTTTAAATAATGAAAAACTAATAGCGCCATTTCTGAGTTAATTCAGGGCAGTCCATTATTTTGTATTTTTATCTGATTGATAGATGTTAGTGCGAGAATGAAACTTAAAATTGACGAATGATACATTTTGGGAGTCTGTCTGAGCATCTTGTGGTCTTCAAAAGATGAAAGCTGGATGTCTTACCTGAACTGAAATAATACCCAGATATTAACCAGTGAAATCTCTGCTGCTGCACTTTTAGATGGCGAATAAAACATTCAAGGGTGGGTCTGTGGTGATGGTCGTTGGATCTGACTGTATTTTGATGACGTATTTAATTGAAGCGGCACAGAATTTTAAAGTTTTAGCCTTGAATGCTTAAGCTAAACGCCGTGTATTAATCGCTTCAGCCCAGTCACAACATCCGCAGCGCGGGCAGGTATCCTGAGCACCGTGAATGTACATGGTTTTGCCACAGTGCGTACAGGCATACAGCTGATGCATTTTGATATCTCGAACCGCTTTATAGGGTTTCGGAAATAGTGGCAGTCCATAACGCACTTGTTCAGGTGGATAAAACAAAATACTAAATTTTCCATCACTTTCTAATAAACCAACTCGAACTTGTCCAAGATGCTCCACATTTTGCTGACGCATTTCAGAGAAGAATTCATCATGTGACATTTTACCTTGTTTAATCTTTTCTAAAACCAATTCACCATCTTCCACAATGTAGAAGGCTTTACCTTCAATTAAATCTTCAAAGGGCTGGTATTTCATCATTAGCCAAGTGATTACGCGGTATAAACCAATCATCACCGTCATCACAATGAGCGCTTGTAAGAGGGGGAGTTCCTCTTCAAACATCGGGTCTCCTGCAATTGAACCCAAAGCAAGGAGGATGGCAACTTCAAAGATGGATAACTGACGGACGCCGCGTTTACCTGTTAGGCGTAAGAATACGATGATTAAAACGAACATAATGACGCTACGCAAAATCACTTCGGCAGCAAAAGTCCATGTAGTGTCATGGATGAAAATTTGAGTGAAATCCATGTCTCATCCTTTTTTATCGTTATGTGTTTTTAACTTAGCAAAGCGCTGGGCGATAAAGCAGCTCAATTGTGTTAATTTTTAAGCATTATTTGAAAATGGATTTCATGCTAACGGTATTGTATGCATGAGATATTTGATGAAAAAAAGTGCTTTAAAATAGCCATAAAAAAAGCACCGACGAATCGATGCTTTTGATGTGGTCTGGCAATTTTTAAAGATGCTCAGTTATTTAATATGTTCTGCAATATCCGTAAAGATTACACCTAAACCATGTGCGCCAGCATCTGGATAGCCAAGACTACGGTCGCCTACAGTTCCCGCACGTCCCATACGCGCTACAATCTCTTTGGTATTTTCAGCGCCTTGAACCGCCGCTTTTGCACCAAGTACAAAGTTTTCTTTAAAGGATTTATCGGTATGGGCAGACCAAGAATCTGCGCATGGCACAAGTGCATCAATCAGGGTTTTATCACCCACCACTGCGCCGCGTCCAAATGAACGCTCACCTGTAGTTTGAATGCCTTTGACCACTGCTTGCAGCATCTCGGCAAAGTCTGAAACGCTCAAAGCAGTTTTGCCTTGAATTGATTTCGCTGCTGCACGGAATGCTGAACCCCAGATTGGGCCAGATGCACCGCCACAGTGTTCCATAATGATCATTGAGCAGTTCAGCATGAATTCATCCATCTGCTGCGCTTGAATCAGACTTTGCCATTCACGTTTTAATTGCTTAAAGCCTTTCGCCACGCTCATACCGAAGTCGCCGTCACCAGCATACGCGTCCAGCTCACAGAATGGCACTTCATTTCTAATGATACAGGCAGACATCACATCCACCACATAACGCATGTTTTCGATGGTGAATTGCTCATTGCTAATCACCGCATGTTCAGGCTGTGTTTCAACTTGGGTGTTTACTACAGCTTCGGCTGAAGCATCTTTGGATACAAAAGTTAAAGGCTGTGCTGCTGAACCATCCATTTTAAATGCAGGGGTATTGGCTGCTGCATCGAGGTAAGTTTTCAATTCATCATCGACAGCAAGTAATGACACAGATGCACCATTCATGTCGATACTGGTCATATAGTTGCCAACAAATGTACGGTAAATTTTAATGCCTTTATTGGCAAGGTGTTGGCAGACATCGTTATTAAACACATACAGTTCTTGTAATGGTGTCGTACCAAAACCATTGACCAAAACTGCAACTTCTTTCATGTCTGGGCGGTCAAGGAACAGGTCATCCACGATGCGCTGTGCCATTTTTTTGGATGGCAAGATTTTTTCACGACGGATGCCGGGTTCACCGTGAATGCCGACGCCATATTCCATTTCGTCATCAGCCAAAGTAAACGTTGGCGTGCCTTTGGCTGGAACAGTACATGAGCTATAAGCAAAACCAAGGCTAATGACGTTGTCCGCAGCTTTTTGAGCAATCGCTTTTACGTCTGCAAGTTCTAAGCCTTTTGATGCTGCTGCGCCTGCAATCTTATGTACAAATACTGTGCCTGCAACACCACGACGACCGACTGTATATAGGCTGTCTTTGACCGCAATGTCATCTGCCACTTTGACATAGTCAACTTTGACGCCGTCTTCAGTTGCAAGGGCTGCACCATTCTGGAAATTCATCATATCGCCAGAATAGTTTTTGATGATCATCAGCACGCCTTTATCAGTCGCGACTTGCTGTAAGGCTTTATAGACTTGAATTTGTGATGGAGATGCAAATACGTCACCACATACGGCAGCATCGAGCATACCTGTGCCGACAAAACCTGCATGGGCAGGTTCGTGACCGCTACCACCGCCACTGATCAGTGCCACGTTATTGTGCTTTTCTTTGCGTGAAATGATTTTGTGCGACTCGTTAAATGCGAGTTCTGGATGGGCAAGAACAAAGCCTTTGCACATTTCAATTACGATGTTTTCTGCACCGTTCATGAGTTTTTTCATGGATGTACCAATCTGTATTTATAGGGGAGAATGTAAAAAGTTTATTATTATCGAAAAACATAATGTTTGCTGACTTAAAAATGTAAAAATGGACGATTTGGGGTTGGGTGGTTCTATTTTCACCTCTCCCTTGCGCAGCAGTGCTGCTCATCTCCTAAGAGGAGAGGGAACATCCATTATTAAATTTATGCAGTCATTTAATTAGTAATGAGTACTCCCTCTCCCTTTGGGAGAGGGTTGGGGTGAGGGTAAAAGTAATAAGCAAATACTAGGTTTGCAATTTTACAGACAAAACTAGTTTTATAGGTGTTGTGAATTATTTTTAATCAAAGTAATATGATTGAATGTTTTTAACTAATTAATTTATCAGCATTTATACTTGAATTTATAGGTGGAAGAATGAAGGTGTATAAAAAGGAGAGACTTACACCAAACATAGAGCTACATGTAATGCACATTGGTGAGTTTGACAGTAAATATATTAAAATAATTGATGAACAAATAGTCAAAATTTGTGAAGGTCATTCTCGCAGTACAATTGAAGAAGTAAAAAATAGATTATTAGATTATTTAAAAACGAAAGATTTACGTGGTCGGCAAGGAGCTATATCTGAATTTCTTATACACCTATTTTTGAATAGCAATAATTACAAGCAAGATTGTTTGTTTTTTAATCTTGAAGATGGCAGTGCGAAAAAAGGATTTGATGGTGTATACAGTAAAAATGACGAAATATTTCTGGTAGAAAGTAAATCTGGTGGGTGTTTGACCAAAAATATTTCACATTTAAATAAAATCAGAGAATCTTATAGTGGTTTAGAGCAATATATAACAGGGAAAAGCACGCGAAGAGATGGGAATCCTTGGATTAATGCTTATAATCATGTTCAGCACAGAGATGTTAAGGCTCAAGATAACATAATAGATAAAATTTGGCAGTTAAAAAAAGATTTTCAAAATGGAATTTTTTCAAAAATACAAGACTTTAACTTAGTTCCATGTTCAACAATTTATTTGAATGGAGAATGGAGTAACTTATGGTCAGATAACTTATTAGAAGAAAAGTTGAAATTGATTAACCTAGAGGGGAAAACTATAAAAATACTTTCAATAACTAATGAGGACATCAGTAATTTCATGAAGTATTTAGAGGCTGTGTAGGCACGATATGGATGGGATAGATGAAATAAAAAAATTGAAGGATATAGATCTTTTTCAAAGCATAATTAGAAAATTAACTATAGACCTTCAACTTGAGTATGAGGAATTAAGTTTCATACTTTCGGTATCAATTATATTTTTACAAGAATATCAAAAAGATAAGAGAAGAGTGGCATATTTTAATTTTGCTTATTTTGTTATTTTAAAAGTAGCATTGATAAATAAATTATATCAGCCTTTATTTGATCTTAGCCTTAATGTTGGATTTTATCCAATAAATAGATTTATTTTTGAAAAAAAACTAATAGAATCATTGAGTTTAGAGAGCATAAAAAATGATGTCGAAGTTGATACTTTTAAATATGATAAACATATAGAAATGTATCAACAACGTTTGAATAGAACTGAAATTTTATCAAGTAAAAGTTTAGATAATGTATATATTGCACCTACATCTTTCGGTAAAAGTTCATTAATCTTTGATATAATAAGAAAAAATTTCAATAAAAAAATTTCAATAATAGTTCCAAGTAAGTCTTTAATTTCACAAAATATAATCGATTTAAGAAATATTTTTCCTGATAGAAAAATAATATTTAATGAAGATATGTACGATAATGAAGAGAGTTTTATAAGTGTTTTTACACAAGAAAGAGCATTGAGATTTTTTTCAAAAAATCAAAAAGCATATTTTGATGTGATGATAGTTGATGAAGCACATAATTTACTGCCTAATGATTATAGAGCAGTAATATTAGCTAGAGCTATTAGAAGAAACAGATTTAGAGCAGGTAATTCAAAGCATTATTATTTATCTCCTTTGATTAATGAATCTAAAAGTTTACAACTAGAGGTTGAACAAGTTTTTTTTGAACGTAAAATAAGTTTAAATATCAAAGAGCCAGACTACTTTGAATTTAAAGAAACGGGAGATTTTTTCAAATACAATCGATTTTTAGATGAAAGTTACAGATTAGGTTGGTGTGAAGATTTATATGAATACATTAAAAATAATAAAAAGAGTAAAAATTTTATTTATTTAAACTCACCTAAAAAAGTTGAAGAACTTTCAAAACGGCTTTGTCATCGATTGCTTTTGAATGAAAATTTATATTCTTTATCTCAAATTTTATCTGATAATTTACACGAAGATTTTTATTGTGTTGATTACATCAAAAAGGGATTGATTTATTTGCATGGTGGTATTCCTGATTTAATAAAAGATTTTTTGGAATATAAGTTTAAAACTGAATCTGATATTAAATATCTTGTTGCGAATTCTGTGGTTTTGGAAGGTATTAATTTTCCAATTGAGGTGTTATTTATTTTAAATACAACAGATCTAAAGATTAAGAACTTAATTAATTTAATTGGAAGAGTTAATAGATTGAATGAGGTTTTCAGCAATGCCAATGAGGATTTATCAAAATTAAATCCAAGTGTTCATTTTGTCAATGATACTTACTTTAATGGCAGAAAACGTGATATGTATCATAAAATTAAACTATTGAAAAGTAGTTTATTTGAGGATAGTGTAGAAAATCCTGCATTGCTAAATACAATAAACGACCAACTAAAAAATAAAAATACTGGTATTAATGTTATACAGGATAACTCTACTGAAAACATAAGCACTGTAAGAGAATTAGAAGACTTTCTAATTTATGATGATCAAAAAGATAATTCGTTACTGAAGACCATAATTGAACAAGATATACATAGTATTTATAATGAATTTAATCAAGTGCATGAAATTCTATTTGAAAGAATGAAAAATTATTTAATTTCAACATTTTGGGTGAAATTAAACATAATAGACAAAATTTACTATTTTTTTATTAAGGACTTTGACTATGATCTAAAAATAAAGTCGAAAAAATTTTTGAGATTCAATTACAAAAATACTCGAAAATATTATAATAATTTTGTTTATAGAATGCATAATTTATCTTTAAAATCACATATTAATCATATTTTAAAGTACTATGATTGGTTGGGGCGTAACAATATTCCTAAATATAAAAAATTTTATATAGGTGCTGGATTTGGGGAGATTCCTTATTGGAGTGGTAATAAAAATAAGACATGTATCGATTTATCATCAAAGAGTAGAAAACAACGTGCCAATCTAGCATTGGTTCACCTGAAAAATGAAACAGATTTTGTAAATTTTGATCTTTCTAAATTTGTTCATATATTATATGAAATAAAACTTATTACTGAAGGTGAATATAATCTTTTTATATATGGAAGTGAGCATAGAGAAAATATTGTTTTATTTAAAGCAGGATTAAGTACTCAACTTATTAATTTTTTGAAAGAAAAAAAACAATTGAAAAATATATCTGTAACTAATGGAAAGTTACAGGGCAACAAAGAATTTCTCATATTTGTGGATACATTGGATGAAATGAAGAGGTTTGAAATTTCTAGATTATTCTAAAATTTAACGTATTAAAAAAGACTCGAATTATAGACATAATTCGAGTCTTGGTACCAATTATTGAACCGAATCATCCAAATTCGGTGCTAACCAACGCTTCGCTTCATCCAAAGTCCAACCTTTACGCTTTGCATAATCCTCAAGCTGATCGCCTGCGATTTTACCCACGTTAAAGTATTGGCTTTCAGGGTTTGCATAGTAGAAACCGCTGACAGATGAAGGCGGCCACATTGCAAAACTAGAAGTCAATTGCGTACCAATCTTGTCGGTAGAACCTAACCAGTCAAACAATGGCGCTTTTTCAGAATGCTCAGGACAAGCAGGGTAGCCCGGTGCAGGACGGATGCCCACATACTTCTCTTTAATCAATTCTTCATTACTTAAGGTTTCAGACGCTTGGTTACCCCAGAACTCTTTACGAATGCGCTCATGCAAATGCTCCGCAAACGCTTCCGCAAAACGGTCACCTAAAGATTGTGCAAGAATTGCAGAGTAGTCATCGCCTTTAGCTTTGTACTCATTGGCCATTTCTTCTGCACCAAAGATCGATACAGTGAAACCGCCCAAGTAGTCTTCTGCGACACCTTTAGGCGCAATAAAGTCCGCTAATGACAAGTTTGGTTTACCTGTCACTTTATCAGACTGTTGACGAATGTGATGGAAGGTATGCGTAACCGATTGACCATCTTCGCTATACACTTCAACCGAATCCGCTGCTGAACGGTTTGCAGGGTAAATACCAAACACAGCACGAGCATCAAAACGTTTGTTGTCGATGATGTCTTTTAGCATGGTCTGTGCTTGTTCATACAAGTCAGTTGCTGCTTCACCTACAACTTCATCAGTTAAGATAGCAGGGAATTTACCTGCCAAACTCCAAGAAATGAAGAACGGTGTCCAGTCAAAGTATTCAACCAAAATTTCCAATGGATAATTGGTCAGCGTTTGCGTACCAATAAAGTTTGGCTTCGCAGGCGCATTGGCAGCAAAGTCAATTTTTAAGCCATTTTCAACCGATTCAGCATACGTCAGTTTCGCTGCTTTCGGCTGTTTGTTAGCAATACGCTCACGGACTTTTTCATATTCAGCACGGGTTTCTGCAACAAACTTCGGTTTCATTTCTTTAGAAAGTAAAGTTGTTGCTACACCCACCGCACGAGATGCATCGGCAACATAAATCACCGCATCATTTGAATATTGCGGATCAATTTTTACTGCTGTATGTGCTTTAGATGTGGTTGCACCGCCAATCATCAATGGAACATTAAAGCCTTTGCGCTGCATTTCTTTCGCAACAAAAACCATTTCATCTAAAGACGGCGTAATCAGGCCAGATAGACCAATAATGTCGACTTTCTCATCAATGGCAGTTTGCAGAATCTTCTCGCAAGGCACCATCACGCCAAGGTCGATGATGTCATAGCCGTTACAGCCCAACACCACGCCCACGATATTTTTACCGATGTCGTGCACGTCGCCCTTCACCGTTGCCATCAGGACTTTACCCTTAGATTGGCCAGCTGTTTTTTCTGCTTCAATGAACGGATTCAGCCAAGCTACAGCCTGTTTCATGACACGTGCAGATTTCACGACTTGCGGCAGGAACATTTTGCCTGAACCGAACAAATCACCTACCACATTCATGCCGTCCATCAGCGGACCTTCAATCACATCGAGTGGACGTTTAGCTTTCAGGCGTGCTTCTTCAGTATCTTCATCAATAAAGGTGGTGATACCTTTCACTAAAGCATGCTCAAGGCGCTTTTCTACGGGAAGCTCACGCCATTCCAAGTTTTCCACTTGTTTTTGCGCAGCACCTTGACCACGGTATTTCTCAGCAACTTCAAGCAGCTTTTCTGTAGCTTCTTGATGGCTTTCACCTTGGTTTTGGTTCAAGATCACATCTTCAACCGCAGCTTTCAGTTCAGCATCAATATCATCATAAATCGCCATTTGACCTGCGTTGACGATACCCATAGTCATGCCTTGCTGAATGGCATGGTATAAGAACACTGAGTGAATCGCTTCACGTACAGGCTCGTTACCGCGGAATGAGAACGATACGTTAGACACACCGCCGGAAATCATCGCATGCGGTAAGTTCTGTTTGATCCAACCTGTCGCTTCAATAAAGTCCACAGCATAGTTGTTGTGTTCTTCGATACCTGTTGCCACTGCAAACACGTTCGGGTCAAAAATGATGTCTTCAGCAGGGAAGCCCACTTCATTGACCAATACATCATAAGAGCGTTTACAGATTTCTTTTTTACGTGCAGCAGTATCTGCCTGACCTTGTTCATCAAATGCCATCACAATCACAGCTGCACCGTACTGACGGCACAAACGTGCTTTGTGTACAAACTCGTCATAACCTTCTTTGAGGGAGATCGAGTTTACAACCGCTTTACCTTGTACACATTTTAAGCCTGCTTCAATGATTTCCCATTTAGATGAGTCAATCATGATCGGCACACGTGAAATTTCAGGTTCAGATGCTACAAGATTCAGGAAGTGCACCATTGCGCCTTCTGAATCCAGCATGCCTTCATCCATGTTGATATCGATAATCTGCGCGCCAGCTTCAACTTGCTGCTGTGCAACTTCTAAAGCTTCGGCAAAGTTTTCTTCACGGATTAAGCGTAGGAATTTTTTAGAACCTGTCACGTTGGTACGTTCACCGACGTTCACAAACAGCGAATCTTCTGTAATGTTGAACGGCTCTAAACCGCTCAGACGGCAAGCAGGCTTAGTTTCTGGCACTTGGCGTGGCGCAATGTCTTTTACGGCATTGGCAATAGCGCGGATATGATCCGGCGTTGTACCGCAGCAACCGCCCGTGATGTTAATCAGGCCGCTTTCTGCAAATTCTTTAATAAATGCAGCTGTTTGTTCGGGGGTTTCATCATAACCGCCGAAGGCATTTGGTAAGCCAGCGTTCGGATGGGCTGAAACAAAAGTATCGGCAACGTCAGCAATGGTTTTTACATGCGGACGCATGGCATCTGCACCTAGGGCACAGTTAAAGCCAATCGACAATAAATCACCATGACGCACAGAGTTCCAGAACGCTTCAGCAGTTTGGCCAGTTAAAGTTCGGCCAGAGGCATCGGTAATCGTGCCTGAAATCATTAATGGCAATTCATAGCCCAGCTGATTAAACACTTCTTTCACTGCAAAAATGGCAGCTTTACAGTTCAAAGTATCGAATACAGTTTCAATGAGCAGAATATCGGCACCGCCTTCAATCAGGGCATGCGCAGCTTGAATATAGTTTTCTTTTAACTCATCAAAAGTAATGTTACGAAATGCTGGGTCATTTACATTTGGCGAGATCGAGCAAGTACGTGAAGTCGGGCCAAGCACACCTGCTACAAAACGCGGTTTTTCAGGCGTTGAGTATTTTTCACAAGCGGCTTTGGCAATACGCGCTGCTTCACGGTTGATCTCTGATACCAAATCTTCCATGTGGTAGTCAGACATTGAAACTTTAGTGCCGTTAAAGCTGTTGGTTTCAATAATGTCTGCACCAGCATCGAGATAGGCTTCATGAATGCCTTGAATAATTTGCGGTTGAGTCAACACCAATAGGTCATTATTGCCTTTGAGGTCAGATGCCCAATCTGCAAAACGCTCACCACGGTAGTCAGCTTCTTCGAGTTTATGACGCTGAATCATGGTGCCCATTGCACCGTCGATAATCAGAATCCGTTGAGCGAGCAGCTCTTTTAGGGTGGCAAGCGTGGACATAAATAACCCCAATCCGATGGAATATAAAATCGGCAAATATATTAACAGAATTCATTGCAGTTTTATTGATATTCAATCATCTTCACAGTGCGCAATTATTAGCTTGTTGAATTAATGAGCAATATTGCAACTTGCTAATTTCATATTCCAATTTCATATAAATGTATGGAAAGCTTCATGAATTTGTCATATTGCTCAGGCAAGATTAAAAAACATCCAGCAGGGCTATGCAATATGACAAAAAAACATGACAGATGAAATATAAGCTGAAACATTGGGTTTCAAAGAAAATAAAGTTTAAATACGTAGATTAAATAACTGATTTACTTTATGAAAGTAGAGTGTGGAAGTCGGTTTTTAACACTTAAAAAAAACAAATAAAGCAAGAAAAATTGCTTTATATGACACCGCTTTGTCATATAATTGTCATAATTAAATTGAACAATATGGGGATTTTAAAATCCTCTATTCCTGCCTGCATGAATTCTAAACAAACTCCCGTAGATTCAGCGCACACGTCGACTCCTCAAAAGTCCACGAATGTTCATGTGCCTACACCGAAATTCTTTATGCCGGTATTTTTGACGGTGATTATTTCAACGTTGATTTATATTGGTTTTCAGGTGACTGCCGATTTAGCGCATGTTCCGCCTTTAAGTCTTTATTCAATGATTTTATTGGGCACAGCCTTATTCATCGCACTTGGCTTTGAATTTGTAAATGGTTTCCATGACACTGCAAATGCAGTAGCAACGGTGATTTATACCAACGCCTTGTCAGCACCGGTTGCGGTAATGTGGGCGGGTTTCTGTAACTTCCTAGGCGTAATGGTTGCCAGTGGTGCAGTCGCTTACGGCATTATTGCCTTGTTACCTGTTGAATTGATTATGAATGTCGGTTCAGGTGCTGGCTTTGCCATGGTTTTCGCTATGTTGATCGCAGCGATTTTGTGGAATTTAGGAACTTGGTTCTTAGGCATCCCTGCGTCTAGTTCGCATACTTTGATTGGTTCTATTCTTGGCGTTGGCATCATGAACTACCTGTTAAATGCAGGCGGTGGTGCGAGCGGTGTAGATATGGAGCAGGTGCTTAAAGTCGGTAAGGCGTTATTGTTCTCGCCACTGATTGGTTTTGCATTTGCAGCTCTCGTTTTCTTGTTGGTGAAGCGTATTTTCCGCAAACAGCTTGAACTGTTTCAGCCACCAGAAGGCAATAAGCCACCACCACCACTGATTCGTGCAATTTTGATCTTTACCTGTACAGGTGTAAGTTTTGCGCACGGTTCAAATGATGGTCAAAAAGGTATGGGTCTGATCATGCTGATTTTGATCGGATGTGTGCCATTGGCTTATTCATTGAATAAGAACTTAGATAATCAACATATTCAATCTTTCCATCAGTTATCTGCTCAAACTGCGACTGTGATCTACGCAGAGCATAAGGATATTCCTGATGCACAAGCGCGTGATGTACTCACCAAATACATTCAAACCAAAGAAGTCAGCCCAGAAGTTGTGCCAGCTTTAGCAAGTTTGACCGATCATTTAGGTGAGCGTGTTGCACAGTATGGCGACTTAAAAGATATTCCTGAACAAGAAGTATCTTCGATTCGTAATGACATGTACTTAAGTACTACTGCTTTTAAACGTCTAGATAAAGCTGACCAACTACCAGCAATGGCAGAAGCTGAACAAAAGACTGTGAAGGAATATCGTAGTCACTTAGACTCGTTCTTACAGTACATTCCAACATGGGTGAAAGTCGCTGTTGCATTGGCACTGGGTCTTGGAACCATGGTGGGTTGGAAACGTATTGTCGTCACTGTAGGTGAGCGTATTGGTAAAAACCACATGACCTATGGTCAAGGTATGTCTGCCGAGCTTGTTGCTATGTCAACAATTGCTGCTGCGGATGGTTTTGGTATGCCAGTATCGACCACACACGTATTGAACTCTGCGGTTGCAGGTACTATGGTCGCGAATAAATCAGGTCTGAACTTTGCAACAGTGAAAACCATTCTATCGGCTTGGATCTTCACTTTACCTGCAACGATCTGTCTATCAGGCTGCTTGTACTGGTTATTCTTGAAAGTGTTCTAAGGAACTCAAATTTTAGGTATAAAAAAACGCTGCTTCGGCAGCGTTTTTTTATGGCTTTATCTCAGACATCACCGATTTGAATGGGATGGCTGAGCTGAAATGGAATAGTCAAACTAACAAGTTGAAGCTTTGCAAAGTTCAACACTTATTTGAACCAATGCCCTTACGCTTTTTTAAACAGTCCCAATACTTTTTCACGGGCAATTTCTCTTCAGCAAAACCATACAGCGCCGCAAAAGGTAAGGCGGTACGTGCCAAATAAGCTACACGCCATAAGCCACCATGGTTGGCACCATGCATCATGAGTTCTAAAGGATGGTCTAGCGCTGTTTCAGGGTTTGCAACTGAGTGAGGATTTCTCAAGTCATGAATCCATAAAGCCGCCATGAGTGCATTGGTGGTTTCAGGTTGAAAGGATTCAACATCAAATAAACTCGCACCATTAAATGCGGCTTTTAATAATGGATTCTTCGTCACTGAGCGAGTCGTGGTGGATGGCGCAATATTGATACTAACCCGCTGACCATTTTGACGTGCGACAGTTGCGCGCCATTGTTGGATACGTTTTGCGAGTGCGTAGTTTGGACCTTGTTCCACCACCAAACAGTCAGCGATACCATAGGATTTTCCATTGTCTGCTGTGGTGGTTTGCTCATTATTTTGCTTAAAGAAATGCTGACCTGTGACTTTGGCAATGCTTTGCGTCAATAGCTTTTGTACAGACGCACGGTTTTGGAATTTGGCTTGCGCTGCCGTAACAATCTCTTCTGGAACCGCATAGACATCGGTCGGAGTACACATAAACATCAAGCTGGTGTCGGCTTTTTGTTGACTGACATAAGCCATGATGCTGTCCATCGCCATTGCAACACGAACATGCTTTTCACCATCTAAATAGGCAATTGCAGCCAGATCAAGTTGATGTTCACTTTGTGCAAGCCACTGTGCAATTTCAGGAATGTGTGTCAGTAAATTGGCGCCCAATTTGTGTTTTAGTTCTTGAATGGGAGTGTCTTCATGCACAGCATCAAGACTCGGTGCATATAAAGTGGCATTACCGGCTTGAACCGTACTTAAGATTCGATCCCAAACACGTTCATTATTCAGGTCGATAGCTACAATATTGGCTTTCCATTTTGCTAACCACGTCAGAGGGCCTGCTTCGGAGGCAGCACCAAAGAGCACCATAGTCCGATCTGATAAATCGAACCATTCTGGGTGTGCAATGGCTTCACGTAATGCGTCTGCATGACTGGCTTCAATGATACCAGAATCTTGCCATTTTTGAATCTGAGCCAGTAAAGCCTCACCTTGCAGTTTTTGGCCATGATAGGGCACATACCACTCAGGCGCTGCGTCACTTTCACCTTTTAACTTCACGGTATGCAGCGGATGTGCAGTCAAAGCTACTGCATCTTTGAGCGTATGCTTTTCTTGATCACGATAAAACTCAAAGACGTGATGCGCTTTATTTAAACCTTGCTCAGCAATGTTGATCGCAGCTTCAGATGATTGAATTCCTTGTTCAACCAAGGCTTTAAAATATTCAGGATATTTTTTACGCCAGTTTTTTTCTTGTTTTGCACGTACAGAAGAGTGATGGTCAACTGCAGCTAAGGCTTCAGCAATAATTTCACGACCAGTTTTAGATGTACTCGGCTTTTGGTTTGAAGCCGAAATGGGAAATTGAAGACCTTCAGTTGAACTCGACATGCAAAATATCTCAGCTAATTTTGTCATTAATATACAGATGTATACATTATCTATGCCAAATTAAAAAATAGGGTGGCATAAAGTGCCAGATTTATATGATTTGTCATGTGCTTTTGTGAACTTTCGTAGAATATACAGCTTCAAATTTTATTGCCGGAATTGAAAAAGCCTTCGGTTTGAAGGCTTAAAAGAAGAGGGCATGAAATCAGCAACGGCAAATCAACAACGGCCTTTTTTAGCCTGTCCGGGCGGGCAAAAGTCGCCATGTCGATCTGGGTACTTATAAGGATAGTGATTACGATCTGGGTCGACCACGATACTGCCTTCACGGGTGTGAACGGCACAAGCACTCAACACGCAGGTCAACAGCAAACTTGAGAACATCAGGACTATTTTCATTGGAATTTTCCCTTTTTTATTCTGTGTCATTTCAGTTTAAATCAGGGCAAGGATAGATAGCGTTTCAATCTGCTGTGAAATTGTATAGCTCGATATTCAAAGTGCGGTGTTGTAGATGTGGGAAATTGGCTAAAGAAAAGATCAATGGTCATGAGGTTAAACTCTGCACAATAAAAAAGCCTAAACTGAAACGGTTTAGGCTGTCATTTTACTGGTTACATCAGGCTGATTTTTTAAACTTAATGTTAGAAAGGAACGTTTAATAACTGACTTAAGAAATGTGGAATGAGCTTCGGTTCAAGAATAATCGTCATGCTTACACCATACGCTGCGCCCCAAAGGTGTGCGCTGTGGTTAATATTGCTGTTGCCACGTTTACCTGACCAGATACTATAAGCCACATACAGCACGGCAAAAATAATCGCAGGAACAGGAATAAAGAATACAAAGATCAGTTTCCACGGTTCAAACAGAATATACGCAAAGAGTACCGCAGACACCGCCCCAGAAGCCCCTAAACTTGCCCAATGGGTATCATGCTTATGTTTTAAATAACTCGGAATAATCGCTGCGATCAAGCCACCCAAGTAAAACAGCACAAAGCCCATGTCGAAAAAATATTGGCGATAAAAACTTTCAATCACGCTACCAAAGAAAAATAAGGTAATCATGTTGAACAATAGGTGCGCGCCATCTGCATGAATAAAACCATGGCTAATAAATCGGTCATACTCGCCACGACTGAGGGCAGGCGGCCAAAATAACAAACGATTCATCACTTTCTGATTTGAAAATGCAATCAGTGAAATCACCACCGTAATCAGGATAATGGTCACGGTGTGGTTAAAGGGTAGGCCCAACATATATGACTATTCTACTTGTTAAAATTTATGCTCAATAATGCCATTAAAACGGCTTAAAGCGTGAACTTTCAGAATAATTCCGACAATTTTAGTTGATTTTTTTCTAATGCCCCGCATCTTAAGTTAAAATAGCGACTTCAGCTTGAGGAAATATTGTAATGTCGACTGAGAACAACAGCACAGCAGTTGCTGAAGAAATTCCAAACCTATTGATCACTCCAAATGCCCAAGAGTATTTGAAAGATCTTTTGGATAAACAAAATACACCGGGCATTGGTGTACGTGTTTTTGTGGAAAATCCGGGTACGCCACGTGCTGAATGTTGTATGGCTTACAGTGCACCAGAAGAAGTTGTGCCTACAGACTATAAACAAGACTATCCAGATTTCCCTGCATTTATTGACACACCGTCTATTCCATATCTTTTGGATGCGGTGATTGACTATAACAAAGACCGTTTTGGTGGTCAGTTAACTTTCCGTGCGCCAAACTCTAAAGTGCCACGTGTGGGTCCAGATGCCTCTGTAGAAGAGCGAATCACTTATGTTCTACAGTCAGAAATTAACCCTGGACTTGCAGGTCATGGTGGTAACTGTGCACTGGTAGAAGTGGTTGAAGATGCAGAACATGGTTTAACTGCAGTGCTTAAATTCGGTGGTGGTTGTCAAGGTTGTTCTTCAATCGATTTAACCTTGAAACAAGGTGTTGAAACAACATTGAAGCAGCATGTACCTGAGTTAATGCGTGTTGTTGACCAAACGGATCACAGTAATACTGAAGGTGCTTATTTCAAATAAGTTCAGTATTTTTATAAAAAGCCGCAACGTTGCGGCTTTTTTATTGTCTAAATCAAAAAAACGAAGATTTTTAGATATTTCTAGGGTTTTTACATCAAAAGGATAAGCGATATCACAAATATAAATGAGAATGATTATTGAAATTAATTGCAATATTGTTTGTGGTGGTTACAATGTGCAACACATTATTCTAGATTTCTCCATAAATACGTTTATTTGGAAGCACTCAATGACCAAACAACTATTAAAATCAACGCTAACACTTTCAATACTCTGTGCATTGGTAAGTTTATCGCATGCAGAAAATGTGCAAACTGAAGCAACAGACGAATCCGTAACGAAGATGGAAACCATTGTTGTTACCGCAGCAGAACAAGTTAAACAATCATTAGGTGCTTCAAAAATTACGGCAGAAGATTTAGAAAAAATGCCGGTTGTGAATGATATTTCAGAGTATGTGCGCCGTATGCCGGGTGTAAATTTGACTGGTAACAGTGCCACAGGCCAGCGAGGGAATAACCGTCAGATTGATATCCGTGGAATGGGGCCTGAAAACACGTTGATCTTAATTGATGGCAAGCCTGTAAATTCGAGAAACTCAGTACGTTATGGCTGGCGTGGTGAGCGTGATACACGTGGTGATTCGAACTGGGTACCTGCAGATGCTATTGAATCGATTGAAGTACTGCGTGGTCCAGCTGCAGCGCGTTATGGTTCAGGTGCGATGGGTGGTGTGGTCAATATTAAAACCAAGAAAGTGACCAATGAAGTGCATGGCTCTGTGGAGGTTTTTACCAATCAGCCTGAAGACGCTAAAGAGGGTGCAAGTCACCGTGAAAGCTTTAACTTAAGCGGGCCAATTCTCAAAGATGTCCTTTCATATCGTTTATACGGTAGTTATAACAAAATCGATTCAGATGCTGCGGATATTAATGCATTAATGGACAATGGCGCGCGTATGGCGGGTCGAGAAGGCGTTGAAAATAAAGATATCGCAGGGCGCTTGGCTTGGCAGTTGAACGATCAACAAGTCTTGATGTTTGACGCAAGTGTTGGCCGCCAAGGCAACCGTTTTGCAGGCGACAGTCAAAACAGTGTATTTGATCCAGCCGATCCAAACAAAGCACCAATTTTATCCGCTTTAATCGGTGAAGAAACCAATACCATTTATCGTGATAGTTTTGCATTAACCCATGAAGGTACGTGGGGTTGGGGCGATAATAAACTCATTGTGCAATATGACAAAACCAAAAATAAACGCCTACCTGAAGGAACAGGCGGTAGTACTGAGGGACAGATTAATAATCTCGAGAATAAACAAACGTCACATCTAGAAACCATTCGCTTTAATGCAGAAGCCAATCTGCCGTTCGAATGGTATGTCCCACAAGTATTAACTTTAGGTGCTGAATGGATTGAAGATGACTTTACCGATACGGTTAATACACAAGCTGGCGCAGGCGGTTTTGGTGATGTGCTGACTTCAGGTGACCGTTCACACATGGATTCACGGATTGCGTCGGCCTATATTGAAAACAATATGAATTTGGGCGAGAGCACCGATGTTGTTTTGGCACTACGCTATGATAATCATAGTAAATCGGGTGATAGCTGGAGTCCAAGTCTCAATATTACGCAAAAGCTTGGCGACTATTGGACATTAAAAGGTGGTGTGGCTAAGGCGTATAAAGCACCTAATATGTACCAAAATGCAGAAGGTTATCTGTTAAGCACTCGCGGTAATGGCTGTCCGATTGGGCTGAGCCAATGTCTATTACAAGGTAATGGCGATCTCAAACCTGAAACTTCAGTGAATAAAGAATTAGGTGTACAGTTTGAAAAAGACATCGTAAATGCAAGCTTTGCATGGTTCCGTAATGATTATAAAAATAAGATAGTTGCAGGGGATACACGTCTAGAAGAACTAGAAGTAAATGGAACAACATATAATGTACTGCGTTGGATGAATACGCCAGAAGCCTTGGTGGAAGGTGTTGAAGGAAGTATTTCTTTGGACTGGGGTGATATCACGTGGACCAATAACGTCACCTATATGATCAACTCTGAAGATAAACGTACTGGCAATCCACTTTCAGTGATTCCAAATTACACCATAAACTCTATTTTGAACTACAACATCACGGATCGATTAGACAGTAACTTTGTCTATACCCAATATGGTCGTCAAAAACCACGTCAATATGCAGAAACCAGTCTTGAAAGCAAAAATGGCTTGGCGATGGATAGCGTGAAAAGTTATGGCATTGCAGGCATTAACTTTGGTTATAAATTTAATGCGGCTTTAAGTGCTCGTATCGGTGTGAATAACCTATTTGATGAGCAAAAACTGCGTGATAAAACGGTCAACCAAACATATAACGAGCCGGGTCGAGCTTATTATGCAAGTTTGAAATACCAGTTCTAAGTATGTCCAAAAAAAAGCCGCTTCACGCGGCTTTTTTTATGTTGGGATATTTAAAATTTTCAGTGCTTCACTTGAGTAGTAAAACTGTTCTAAATAAAGACGGGAACGCTCACGTATATAACCCGACTCTATCATCTGTTGTACGATTGGATTGAGTAGGTTTTGAAGTTCATGCTGAATCAGTGCTTCATCAATATTTAAATCACGCAGCAATAAATCGAAAGGGCGTTCTGCATTACGCACGTACCAAGCATATACGCCATCATGCACTTGCTGTTTCATGTACTCGGCCTGTCGCATAAAGTCCCAAATTTCATGACCCATGGCAACTGTTTGCGGCAAGTCCTGAACTTCAACATAGTTGTTTAATACTGAAACTGGCAGCGCTTTAATTTTATGCCACAAATTGGCTTGAAAATGGTACAGCTTATGATCATCAAAGTGCTGATTTAACACGGTTTCACTCATTTGACTGAGCTTTAAAATATTCTTTTGTAAGTATTTGCTGACTGCATTATCTAAATTGGTATCAGTGACATTTTCCAGTACCGATTTCCCCATTTTCATAAATCGTGAAACACCGGGGACAGATTTCGCAATAACTGAGTTGTCTAAATAATCTTGTATCGCATGTTGAATCAACTGACTGATCATGGCTGAAAATGCAGGATTGTTGACCATGGTATGAATTAAACGTTGACGATGTCCCTGTTTACTCGCCACATACTGCGCAATTTTATCAATGGTCAACACAGGAATGATTTCGGCAATCGTGGTGCTGTCATTTGCAGGATGAATCAGTGCAAATTTGATATGTTCAGCAATTTGCTCAATCAGAAATTGACTTGCAGGGGTATTTAAAATTTGTTTCTGCAACAAGGCATTGATTTGATCAAAACTCCAAATCTGCCGCAAAGATTGTTTACGAAACCATTGATAAAAATGGGTGAATTCAGTGGCTACGGTATCATTGTGTGAAAAGCTCTGATCTAAAAAGTTCAGTTGAGCGTCAATCAACTGCTCAATCATCGGGTTTTTCTGCATACTTTCCCTGAAGTCCCAGTGATGGGGATCTAAAAATGGCGAATGCTCAGTTTAACTGAATCAGTTTATCTACCAAAGGGTTTTTAAACTTTTGACTTTTCGCAAGGAAAGGCAAGTAATGGTCTGCAACTTGTTGTTCAGCTTCTAAGATTGGCATATGACCGACGTTATTTAAAATCACTGGGGTTTCTGCACGTTTCAGTAAAGACTTGAGTTCGCCAGCCACTTCCACATTAAAGATTTTATCTTGTTTGCCCCAAAGGATCAGGGTTGGGGCTTCTACTGTTCGTGTTAAACGAGCAAAAGTTTCAGGGGTGTAGATTCGATTGAGCGTGACGACTTGATCGATCATTTTACTGGTGAAGGGCGCACGCGCAATTAAGATATTCTCCTGCGCTTCTTTAAGCTGTGTCGGAACATTGGGCGGATTTTGCATGAGTTTATGCATGACATCATCTAAATCACCCGGTTTTGAAACGATTAAATTTTTAAGTTTATACGGGTCGCGGGTGTAACTGGTATTGGCCTGTTTATAAATGCCCGCGCTGTTGAGTAAAAATAAACTTTGGGTATCAAAAGGATATTGAGAGGCATATACCGTGGCAATGGAACCACCCAATGAGTGACCTGCAACATTCAGTTTATCTTCAATATCTATTTTAAGGACAAACTGGCGTAGTTGTTCCGTGACATTCGGCACTGAGACATCAAAATCGACCGGCACATGTGTATCGCCATTGGCCGGAAGGTCGGGGATGATCACGTGATAGTTCGGTGTTAAATAATGCGCAACACGATTCCAATTATCACGTGTGCCGCCTAAACCATGAATGAGCAAGATGGTCGGTTTAGAGCGTTGACCACCTTCGCTATAACTCCAATTTACATTGCCGACTTGAACGCTGTGTGTGACTAAACCTGCCGCTTTACGTTCTTGGCTCAAATAATTTTGCACGATAGAGGGTACGGCAAAGTTTTTGCTGATGGGAGACGGATTTGCAGCCAAAGCATGTTTGGCAGTAAACGTCATACAGCAAATTGTTGCTAGCTTGAAAAAGCCAAAAACGCGTGAATGATGTCCTTTCATTGACGTTTACCCCAGTTAAATCGAATCGATATATTTTTTAGATCATTTATATGACTATTATCAGAATGGGCTGAAATAGTAAAAGCGTATATTTATGAAATATATTGTAAATTAAAAATGACCTTTGTCATCCATTGCTTTTTTGATGTGGTTAAACTTGCGTTTTAATAATGTGAACCATTACAGAAAAAATAATTTTTTTTGATGAATGTGGAGTAGCATTTTCTATCAAGTTGCATCGTCGTAGAAAAAATTCACAGCAATTGTTTTTGCAAGTGACAATCGATTCGACTGGTATTAAAATATTGCAACTTCGGATAAGGGTAATTAGAACATGCTAACAGCAGCAGAAGCTTTAGATCGTTTAAAAAAAGGGAATCAACGTTTTGTAAACGGTGAAACGAATCACCCAAAGCTTTTGACGCATCAACAACGTGCTGAAATGGCCGAAAGCCAAGAACCTTTTGCGATTATTTTAGGGTGTTCAGACTCACGTGTTCCTGCTGAAATGGTATTTGACCAAGGCTTAGGCGATTTATTCGTGATTCGTGTTGCAGGTAATATTGTGGCACCGTCTCAAGTCGGTAGCGTGGAATTTGCAGCAGAAAGTTTTGGATGTCCTGTGGTCATTGTATTGGGCCATACACACTGTGGCGCGATTCATTCTACGATTGAAGCTTTAACTAACCCTGCGACACCACCATCAGCTAACTTGATGTCAATTGTGAATCGCGTTCGTCCATCTGTAGAAATACTTATGCAAACTGAATTGAAAGATGACCTCGAAAAACTTTCAATGCATGCAGTACGTTCAAACGTTTTTGCATCAGTAAATCAACTGCGTCATGGTTCAGCAGTCCTCGAAAACTTAATTGCGCAAGGCAAACTAAAAGTGGTGGGCGCTGAGTATTCACTCGAAACGGGTGAAGTAAGCTTCTACGATTTCTAAGCAAACTACAGTAAATACAAGATTTAAAAAAAGGCGCTCAAATGAAGCGCCTTTTTTATGAATCGATTTTCACCAACAAAATTTATAAACTTGCTTTGATCAATGGATAAGCATTGTTCAGCAAAATTGTTTGCGCTTTGGCATTCGGGTGAATCTGATCTTGTTGCATCAAGTTTTTATGCCCAGCCACCCCTTGCATAAAGAAAGGCAATAATTTGACTTTGTACTGTTGGCTCAACACTTGATAGTTATTTTCAAAAGCTTGGCTATATGCCTTGCCATAATTCGGTGGAATTTTCATTCCAAATAAAATCACTTTCGATTTGGCCTGTTGGCTTTTTTGAATCAGCTGCGCTAAATTTTTTTGAATTTGTGCAGGGGGCTGTCCGCGTAAACCATCATTCCCACCTAACTCAATCACCACAAGGTCTGGACGATGGGTCTGCAATAGTTTGGGGAGTCGCGCTAAAGCACCACTGGTGGTTTCACCGCTGACACTTGCATTGACCACTTTATGTTGTTTCGGATACTGTTGGTCTAGACGTTTTTGTAATAAGTGAACCCAACCTTGCTGCACTGAAACACCATAACCCGCACTTAAGCTATCGCCCAAAATCATAATGGTTTTGGCAGAGAGCAGCATCGGGCAGAACATCAGTGCAATAGCCAGCAAGTAACTCAATAGACGATTATTTTGAATGCGATTTTGCATATAGGGAAGATATGACCCAACTCACGACAGATGTTGACATCATGCCACAGGCGATTATTTCTGCACAGCAATTGACACAAAAGATACAACTTCCACAAAAACAGTTATCGATCTTTGGACAACTCGATTTTGAAATCTTTGCCGGGGAACAAGTTGCGATCACTGGTCGCTCTGGTTCAGGTAAATCCACCTTGTTGGGGATTTTGGCGACCTTAGATCAGGCCAGTTCTGGACAGTTACGGGTCTGTGGTCAGGACATTCATCTATTAAATGAAGAACAGCGTGCTCAAGTCCGTTTGGCCCATATTGGTTTTGTCTTTCAGTCTTTCCAGTTGTTGCCGCATTTAACGGCACTGGAAAATGTCATGCTGCCGCTACGGTTACAAGCAAATTTTCAGGTCAAAGCTGCCGAAGAAAAAGCATTAAAACTGTTAGCAAAGGTCGGACTAGAACGCCAAGCGCATCAAGCCCCTAAAGTTTTATCCGGTGGTGAGCAGCAACGAGTTGCGATTGCCCGTGCTTTGGTGAGTGAACCCGATCTGATCTTTGCAGATGAACCGACAGGTAATTTAGACAGTGCAACGGCACAGGAAATTGAACAACTGTTATTTCAGTTAAATCGTGAAATGGGAACCACTTTGGTATTGGTGACGCATGATGCCGATTTGGCCCGTCAGTGTCAGCGCCACTTTGAATTGGTCAATGGTCAATTGATTGAGCATCGAACAGGAGATGCTGCATGAATCTTTTGGCATTGTTTCGACCACTCTTACAGCTGAGTTTTAAAACCACGGGTGTGTATTTATTATTGATCGCACTGACCTTGGCGATCAGTGCCACCACGGCTTTAAAGTTTAGTAATGTACAAATTCAAAATGCAGTAGCGCTACAAGCTGCTGAAATGTTGGCAGCAGACTTGGTGCTGACAGCCAATGAACCAATTCCACAAGAGTGGCGACAACAAGCCAAAGCACAGCAATTAAAACAATCGAATGTCACGCTATTTAGCAGCATGGCGCACACTGATCAGCAATTTGTCATGGTCAATGTCAAAGCCGTTGATGCTGCATTTCCATTACGAGGTGAACTCGAAACAGAACCGAAACTAAACCGTTCTATACAAGCAGGTGAGGTCTGGTTAAGTCCGCGTGCCATGGATTTGTTGGGTGTTAAGGTTGGAGATCAGATCAATATTGCTGATGCTGCTTTTCAAGTCAGTGCCAAAATCATCCATGACACCAATCAGGAACTCGGTTTCAGTGGTTTTTCACCGACAGTTGTGATTGCGCAGTCTGAGGTGGCGAGAACCAATGCCATCCAAGTCGGGAGTCGGATTGAATATCGCCTGTTAATGGCAGGAGATGCACAAAATACCCAGCGCTTTGAAAAACTGTATAAGCAGAAATTTGGTGATCAAAGCGAAAGTGGTGCTGCTAATTCAGATCATGCGCAGGTTCAGGATGCAGCTCAAAGCAGTTTAAAACTGAGAAATGCCAGTGAAGGCAATACCCGCTTGATGAAGCCGATTGCCAACCTAGAAACGTTTTTACAGGTGGCCAATATTTTAACCATTTTACTTTGTGGCATCGCCATCGCATTAACCAGCCAGCGTTATGTCCAACAAAATCAGGATGCCATTGCACTGATGCGCTGTATTGGATCGACCAAACAGCAAATATTAAGTGCTTATCTGGCTTTACTGTTGGTAGTACTCGGGCTTTCAATCCTGTTTGGAAGTTTGATTGGTCTGGGATTGGGTTATGGCTTATTGCAACTGATGCTACAGCTGATTCCAAATTTACAATTAGAGTTTTCAGCCCTGTCTATGCTGCTTGGCCCACTTCCAATTGCAATATTCACCAGTGCGATTGTGCTATTAGGATTTGTTCTTCCGAGTCTTTGGCAATTATTAGGGACGCCGCCAGCACGGGTGATACGACAACAAGAGCGTTCTGTACGTTCCATGCTTTGGATGCTCAGTTTTGGAACACTCAGTTTGGTGGTATTTTGTGTGGTTTTAACTGAAAATTTACAACTCACCCTGTGGCTGATTTGCGCCATTATCTTCCTGTGTGTTGGCCTATATATGAAGGTCTGGCTCAGTTTAAAGGCTTTGAAAAGTTGGGGGACGAAAATCTCAGCGTATATACGCACACCGTATCAAACAGCATTTCAAATTACCGCATTAGCATTGGGTCTAAGTCTGATTACGGTTTTAGCGGTATTGCGTACAGATTTACTGGAACGTTGGCAACAACAATTACCACAAGGGACACCTAACCAATTTGTCTATGGATTACCGCCATTTGAGTTGCAGGATTTTAATCAACAACTCAAGCAGCATGGTTGGCAAGGGACGCCGATGTACCCGAATATTCGTGGACGATTAGTTGCCAAAAATGATCTCCCTTTTTCGGATGCCTTAATTAAAAGCAATAATTCATTACGCCGTGAATTGAATCTCACACAGGCTGCAACTTTTCCAAAAGATAATCAAATCATCGCGGGTAGTCAGCAGTTTCAACAGGTCAATGAAGTATCGGTAGAGGTGAAAACCGCACAAGAGCTGGGTATTCAAATTGGAGATCGACTGAGTTTTAGCCTTCCTGAAGGGATTTTGCAAGCCAAGGTGATCAACCTTCGCAGTGTGGAGTGGGAAAGCTTTAGCCCAAACTTTTTCTTTATTTTTTCTCCCAAAACCATGGATGAAAATGCTGGCAGCTATTTGGGGAGTTTCTATGTTCCACCGCAAGATAAAAATCAGTTAATTGGCCTAATTCAACAGTTTTCGAATACCGTATTTATTGATGTCAGTCTGATTTTGGATGAGATCAAACGTATAGTCAGCGTATTGGTTCAAATTATTACCATCTTGGCGCTGTTGGTGAGTATTTCAGGCATTTTGGTCTTGGTTGCATGTTTGAATTTATTTATGGATGAACGCAAAAAAGAAGTGGCATTACTGCGTTCCTTCGGCAGTTCCAAGCAAAAGTTAAAGTCGATGCTCAGTTTGGAAGTTGGTTTGATGGGGCTAATTTCGGGTGTTGTGGCATGTATTTTTGCTGAAGTGATCAGTGCGATTGTCAGTTATAAAATGGAACTGACCATCCAGCTACATGCAGAGATTTGGTTGATCCTCCCACTGGTAATGACCTTAGTCTGTACATTGATCGGACGTTATCGCTTAAGTTATCTTTGCGACATCCCACCCTTAGAAAGCTTACGTGAACTAAATGGTTAAGAGGGGAGATGGTTAACAGCCGAGCAAGTTAAGAGTGGAGCAGGAACCCAGTGCGCAGTCCAGGTTTAGACATGATTTGACGTGTTTGCAACATGTCTGTGTTGATAGCCACAGGGTTCATTCCACTGTTTAACGTGCTGTGAGCGATTGCTTCATCAGTAGGATAAAGTGTTCCCAAAGCGGTAAAATCGGTTGGATTAATTGTTGGCAATGTAGATAAAACAGATAGCATCCGACAGTTGCGACTATTAGACCGATCATTTGAATGAGCAGGGATTGATGTAATTTTTGTCCCACATACCAAATGAAAGCCAATGCAGCGCCCATCAACATGCCGCCAATATGCGCGGCATTATTAATTCCACTAATCATAAAGCCCATCGCGAGGTTAATGCCCATCACCATCAATAAGGTTTTTTTATCCAGATAAAATTGTTGTTTAGGTAACATCGGAAGCAGCGAAATAATCGTCAGCGCTGCACCGAGACCCATCACTGCACCCGATGCGCCTGCACAAATACTCGGAAAAAGTTGCTGATTGGCTGCACCTTCGGCCAATAATGCATAGCTGTCCTGAATGGTTAAATACCCACTCAATAAACTTCCCATCAGTCCGGCTAAAACATACAGGCCGAGGAAGTAGAAACGACCTAACATTTGCTCGGCAACACTGCCAAAAATATACAAAGCCCACATATTCAACATCAGGTGAATCAGGCCAAAATGAAAAAACATACTGCTGAATAAGCGGATGGGTTCCTCTAAAAAGGTTAAAGGTGCATAATCAGCACCCCAACGCAAAGCATCCAGTGTGTCGGGTTGGCTAACGTTCATTCCATGCAACACTTGCCAGCCAAAGAGTCCAACATTGATGGTAATTAAGAGTGCCGTGATCCACCACAGTTGGATTTGCAGCTTACGGGTTGATACAGCAGGAGGGCTGAGTTCAGACATGCTATTCTTGTACTGTGTCAAAATATTTAAAAATAAGCTTAACATGAAAAAACAGAATTTCTGGAGTAACACACTGACATGAAAGCCTTTATTGTTCGTACATTGTTAATTCTTGTCAGTCTTGTGCTTTTGGTGCAGCTTTGGATCTTTGGTAGTCTAGTGTGGTGGCGTACGCATCCTGTGGAATCCACGATGATGATGCGTTTAGATTATTGGTCTGAGCCATCAAAACCGATTAAACACGAATGGCGTGATTACGACCAAATCAGTGATTATGTCAAACATGCTGTTGTTGCCGCGGAAGATGGCAAGTTTTTACAACACAAAGGTTTTGATTGGGAAGGCATGCAAAATGCCTTAGAACGCAATAAAGATAAAGGCAAAGTAGTCGCAGGTGGGTCTACCATTTCTCAGCAATTGGCAAAAAACTTATTTTTATATAATAAGCGTTCATTTATTCGAAAAGGGCAGGAAGCCGTTGCAACATGGATGATGGAACGCATGTGGACGAAGCAGCGCATTTTAGAGGTATATCTCAACTCGGTTGAGTTTGGGGACAACATTTACGGCGTAGAAGCTGCAACACAGCACTATTTTGGTAAAAGTTCACGGAGTTTGAGTCGAGAACAAGCGGCATTTATTGCGGCTATTTTACCCAATCCAAAATATTATGATGAAAATCGACAAGATCGTAAGCTAAATTATCGTAAGCGCATGATCCAAAAATATATGCGTTATAGCCATATCCCAGATTAAAAACGATCTAAACACTCGTCAAATGGCATGGCAGCGATTTGAATTACAATAAAAAGCTCATATTAATGGGCTTTTTTTATGAAATTGTCACAAATTTGAAGCATACTAAACTGAGTACAGCACACATTTTTTAATATGGGTTTGAAATGAATACCGCAGCTGAAGTCGCGCAAGTACCTACTGAATATACTTATAATGATCGTTATATTAATCGAGAGTTATCGATTCTCGACTTTCATCTGCGTGTGCTCGAACAAGCGGTTGATCCGATACATCCATTACTTGAACGCATGAATTTCTTGCTGATCTTTTCACGTAACTTAGACGAATTTTTTGAAATTCGTGTTGCGGGAATGATGGAACAGCTAGACTTAGGTAATGAAAGCCGCAGTCCAGATGGCTTAACACCAAAACAAGTATTAGATGAAATTTCTGCGACAGCGCATGCGGCAATTGAGCGCCAGTATCGTATTTTAAATCAAGAAATTTTACCCAAACTGCGTGAAGAAGATATTTGCTTCTTACGCCGTGGGGAATTAACGCCTGCACAATCGGCTTGGGTAAAAAAGTATTTCCAAGAACAAGTTGCACCAGTTTTAACCCCAATTAGTTTAGATCCTGCACATCCATTCCCTCGCTTGGTGAATAAGTCGCTGAACTTTATTGTGACTTTAGAAGGGAAGGATGCGTTTGGTCGTCAGATTGACTTAGCTGTTGTACCTGCACCACGTTCGCTGCCACGTGTCGTTCGACTCCCTGATGAGTTAACCGGTGGCAAAGAGCATCATGTGATGCTATCGGCAATTATTCATGAACATGTCTCTGATTTGTTCCCCGGCATGACGGCGACGGGTTGCTACCAATTCCGCGTGACGCGTAATGCCGATTTGGCTTTAAATGAAGATGTTGAAGATTTGGCTAAAGCCCTCAAAGGTGAGTTGAATTCACGTCGTTTTGGTCGCGCCGTTCGCTTGGAAGTGACAGAAAATTGTCCGCAGCATATTTATGAATATTTGCTTGATGAGTTCGATTTAGAAGAAGAGCAACTCTATAAAGTAGATGGACCAGTTAACCTTGCACGTTTACTGTCAAACTTTAAACGTCCACATCTACGTTATGACGCGCATATTCCTGTTATACCGAAAGTACTCAAAAAATCTGAAAACATTTTTAGTGCGATGCAAAAGCAAGATATTTTGCTGCACCATCCCTTTGAATCATTCGCACCGGTAATTAATTTACTGCGTGAAGCTGCACGTGATCCACAAGTTTTGGCCATTAAACAAACGCTTTATCGAAGTGGCGCAGATTCGGAGATTGTGCAAGTTTTAGCGGAAGCAGCACGTAATGGTAAAGAGGTCACCGCTGTAATTGAGCTTCGAGCACGATTTGATGAAGAATCAAACATTGCTGTGGCTAATGTATTACAAGAAGCAGGCGCAGTTGTCGTGTATGGCATCGTGGGCTATAAAACTCATGCCAAAATGATTTTGGTGGTACGCCGCGAAAACAATAAATTGGTGCGATATGTGCATTTAGGTACGGGCAACTATCATGCAGGAAATGCGCGTATCTACACGGATTATGGTCTATTAACTACAGATAAAGAACTCTGTGAAGATGTACATCGTATTTTCCAAGAATTGACCGGTATGGGTAAAATGGCGAAGCTAAAAAAACTGCTGCATGCACCATTTACCTTACATACTCAACTCATCAATTATATTGATAATGAAATTACTAATGCTAAAGCGGGCAAGTCTGCGCAAATTATAGTCAAGGTTAATGCATTAACAGAAGTTCAGTTGATCAATAAACTGTACGAAGCGTCACAAGCAGGTGTACAGATTGATTTAATTATTCGTTCTATTTGTTGTTTGCGTCCAGGTTTACCGGGGCTGTCTGAAAATATTCGCGTGCGCTCTATTGTTGGGCGTTTTTTAGAGCATACTCGAGTGTATTATTTCAGTAATAATGGTGATTCACGTATTTTCTGTTCAAGTGCAGACTGGATGGATCGTAATTTATTTAATCGCGTGGAAGCCTGTTTCCCAATTGAAGATCCAGCCTTGAAAAAGCGTATTTATCAATTAGGTTTAGTGAATTACTTAAAAGATAATCAGCAAGCTTGGTTGCTCCAAAGTGATGGGCGTTGGATTCGTACGCATGTTCAAGAGGGTGAGGAAGCACATAATTCACAGCATGTGCTTTTAGACGCATTTAAATAAATGTGTTGAACAAAGTAAAAGGGAGCATCTGCTCCCTTTATTTTTTTAAATTTTATAGATTGTTTTTAAATCCTTCATCTCAGCTAAATTTAGCTGTAGCTACAAATTTTTCGGTAGATATTTTTAACAAAACCATCAATTTGATAAGTTGAAAGTTTTAACTCACGGACCATCTGCTCTTGAGTCGCGCTATGGCTGACCATATCTAAAATTTGGTATTCAGCTGGATTCAGACTGAGCTGTTTAGGTGCTGCATTTTGCGGACTAAAAGTTTCACTCAATAAAAATTTAGCAAAACTTGGATGCAATGCAGCGCCACCTCTTAAAATTGTTTTCAGTTGGTTGTAGGTGTCTTCCATCGGTTGTTGAATCAACATATAGGCGGTTGCACCTAACTGAATGGCATGTAAGGTTAAATCTGTAGATTGTTCATTGACTAAAATGATGAGATTACTCGAAGGATAGATCTTTTTGATTTTATGGATGAAAGAGATATCGGACTGCTGAGTGATCACTAAAAAAATTAAATTGGGTAATTGATTGAAAATTTGTTGTTCTGCATCCACTAAGTTTTCTGAAAATGTGATGAGATCTTCAGGATAACCGAGGTTTCCTAAGATGTTAAACAGCACTGTTTTTGAAGTCATTGCTTGATGATCAATGATCAAAACGGGTACTGGTAATAAAAATTCACTCATCATACATTTCGCTCATTTATTATTTTTAATCAAATTGCATTTCCATAATGTGCATGAAAGTGAATTAGAAAAATATACCTAGAAGTAGTGATTTATATATCAAAGTATAATTAAGTTATTGTGATATAATAGAATTTAATTAATGTATGGTTTTTTGTGTTTTTCATTATGTTGAATGCAAAGATTTATAGTTTTTTCGTTTTTATCTTTAGAATATTGATTAAATAATCATCAGATTTAGATTCGAATTGAAAATAATAATTGAAATGTGAAAGCAGTATTTTGACAACCGATAAATTGAACTGTTTCTGAGATGAGTTAATATTGACTAATTGATTAGTTATTTTAAACATAAATATTAGTGATTATTTAAAATAATGTGATTTATTTCTCATCTATGTTTATTTTATAGCACAAAACACAACTATAAAAAAAGCCCTTTGAAAAATGAATCAGAAATACTTTATCTAAAATACCTGAAACTAGTGATTTAAACGAAAGTTATATTTTACTAAGATGTATTTATCTTCTTACTTATCTGGCTAGTGTGAAGATATTGTCGAGGCGATGAATTGAGATATACATCAAGTCATATATTACCTTATCAGGCTACCTATTTGGGTTAGCCTTTTCTTTTTTTAGATACTGTATTTTTTCATTTTCAATTTTATACTCATCTCAATATTATTACTTCTGCATTATTCATTTCCGCCAAATAAAAAAAGAGAGCACAGGGCTCTCTTTAATTTTTACACTGATTAATTAGTGTAGATTGTTAGTGATTTTCTGCAAGATTTGAAGCAATACATCAAATTCACTTTGAAGCGGTGTACTCTTACGTGTTACCAATGCCAATGTGCGTGTAGGACTGGCTTCAATTTCTTTCACAGCCAAATCTTCATTGGCTTTGATCATATTGGTATGAACTGCAATTTCAGGCAATAAGGTAAAGCCTAAATCTGCGGAAACCATTTCAACCAAAGTTGGCAATGAGCTTGCTTTTAAACGATGGTCATTTTTACGTTCACCAATCGGACAAGCACTCAAAGCATGATCACGTAAGCAATGGCCTTCTTCAAGCAACATTAAACGAGATAAATCTAGGTCGTCTAAAGATTTCGCTTGAGCTGCATTTTGGTCAGCTTTGTTGTACACCAAGAACAATTTTTCTTTGTTTACTTCTGCAACTTTCAAGCTACGTGTATCGAAAGGAAGAGCAAGTAATACGACATCTAGATTACCGTGCTCAAGTTTCTCAACAATTTTTTCACTTTGTGCTTCATGTAAGTGCAATTGAATTTTTGGTAATTGCTTATGCACTTCTTCTAATAATGGCGCAAGTAAGAACGGCGCAATAGTAGGAATGACCCCTAGATGTAAATCACCCGTTAGAGGTTCGCTCATTTCACGACTTAAACGCATTAGGTCTTGCGCATCTGCCAATAGAACTCGGGCTCGTCCGACAACTTGTTCGCCAAGAGGAGTTAAACGCACGTTTTGACGGTCGCGTTCTACCAATACGCCACCTAGTAAACGCTCAAGTTCCATGATCCCGCCAGACAAAGTAGACTGGGTGACAAAAGAACGACGCGCAGCTTCAGTAAAGTGTAGCGTTTCTGACAGTGTTACTAGATATGACAGCTGTCTTAAGGATGGTAATGCAGCCATAGTGTCCTAATTTATGATTTAAAGTGATCAGCAAACAAACCGCTAAGATATGGAATAAAATGCGGTGGGATATCATGCCCCATTCCATCAATTAATTCAAATTTAGCACCTGAAATAGCCTTTGCAACGGCCTTACCATGGCTTGGCGGCAGCAAACGGTCACGAGCTCCATGAACCACAATGGTTTTATGCTGAATTTGTTTATCCAACTGCAGCAGGGAACCTGTACATAATATTGCTAAAAACTGTTGAAGTACACCCGCTGGGTAATAACTCCGTTTATAGAGTTTACGTGCAGTTTGTATCGCTTCAAGCTGATTAATATAGCCTGGAGAGCCTATAATATTAAAAACTTTCAGACTATGGTTAATAATGCCATCTTCATCGTTAGATTCAGGTTTTTCAATTAGACTAAATAATTGCTTTGGAAATGGCGGTGGAAGTAAGGGTTGGATGTTACTGGTAAAAAGTAAGCTTAAGTTGTGCACTTTATCTGGATAGCGTGCCGCCACGATTTGAGCAATCATGCCGCCCATCGAAGCGCCTAAAATATGGACTTTATCGAGTCCCATACGATCAATTAACAGTGCAACATCGTCTGCCATATCATATAGATCATAAGGCGCACCTTGATTCTCTAGACCTAAGGCAAAACGTCCCATCAGTTTAAAGGTGTTAAGACGTGGGCCTGGGTTACGAATTTTACTCGACAGACCAATATCACGATTATCAAAGCGAATAACTCGGTAACCTTGATCTATTAGGGACTTACAAAAGAAATCGGGCCAATACAACATTTGTGCGCCGAGTCCCATAATCAATAAGATTGTAGGATCTTCAGGATGACCACCCACTTCGACATGAAGTTCAATGCCATTGCCTAACTCTACGCGAGTTTCATGCATAAAAGAGGCATAAGGTGAAATATTAAACTGAAGGGCACTATTCATTGTTATTTTCCTTTAAAAAGGACGTCTATTATTATCAGGACGTCCTTGTATTTAAACCTTAAACTGAAGCAGGAATCAAGTCCGGAACCTGCTTAGTCAAAGTTAAGCGTTGCTTCCCAGCAGTTGCACCGAGCAGTACAAATCCACGTAATACGCCATCTTGATCGATCGCACGGGCAATCATGCCATCTTCAAGCTCTTCTGTTTCCCATTGGGTTTCTACATCAATTGGCGCAGGAAGGACAGTTAAAGGTGCAGCAGGTGTTTTAACAGCTACAGGCATGGCAGGATAATGCACTGCGGTATGTTCGCCATTGAGGGTTTTTGCCAAAGCACGCGCTTGTTGCATGATTGGCATCACGTATGGCAGAAGGGTACCATTGACTTCAGCACAGTCACCGACAGCATAGATATCTGCCAAGTTGGTTTCTAAGCTTTTATTGGTTAATACGCCACGACTGGTGTGAATGCCGGCTTGTTTTGCTAAGTTAATCTCAGGCTGTAGACCAATCGCAGACAACACAACATCTGCCACTAAGCTTTGACCATTTGCAAGGCTTACTTGATAGTCACCATTTTCAATACGTGACACTTTGTCGACTGTCGTACCTAAAACGAATTGAATACCCGTTTCTTCTAAATTGCTTTGGAATTTAGCGGCAACATGAGACGGCAGTAGGCGACCCAAAGGTTGCGGAGCTAAATCGACCACCGATACTTTCGCCCCAGTATTTTGGAGGTCGTTGGCAAATTCACAGCCAATCAAGCCTGCCCCTAAAATCACCACACGTTTATCTTCACGTGCTGTAAGCTGTTTACGGAAAGCTTTGTAGTGATCTAAATTGTTGACGACGTGAATGTCTTCACTGCCATCACCCGAAATAGCTAAGCGAATTGGATTTGCGCCGACTGCTAAAACGAGTTTTGAATATAGTTGTGTTTGAGTTCCATTTTGGCTTTCAATAGTAAGCTCATGTTTTGCTGCATCAATGGATTTAACCCAACTCTTATTGATGATTTGCATATTGAGTTGAGCCGACATTTTTTCGGCATCCCCTAGAGGGATTTGCTCAGGAGTTTTATTACCAACGAGCGCATTGGATAATGTCGGTTTAGCGTAGTTAATGGCATCATCCGCACAGATCATAATAAGTTCTAGTTCAGTATTTAACTTTCGAAATTCACGTGCAACGGCATATCCCGCCATACCAGAACCAATAATGACAATAGGGTGCATACTCAACTCCAAACACATTTCATATTTTTTAAAGACAAAAAAAAGACCATAACGATGATGGCCTTAGATTCTATTTATTAGATTTCAACCATTTCAAAATCTACTTTTGAGACGCCACAGTCTGGGCAAGTCCAATCATCTGGGATATCTTCCCATTTCGTTCCTGCCACGATACCGTCTTGTGGCCAGCCTTCTGCTTCGTCATAAATCCATCCACAAACGATGCACTGATACTTTTTCATTCCATTCTCCAAAAACTGACACAAAATTAAGTCAGTAAATACTTCATAACTGTATAAGTTTATTCCTTAAGGTTAAATCACCTTATACAGTAGACTCTTATGCTAAATTTTTACGCAGTTCTGACTATAAAGTAAAGTGGCTAAGAGTTTAATGAGTGAAATTAAAAGCAGAATGGCAGTGAGGGACAATAAATATCATCAAAACCCCAGATCTGGGAAAAATTGTCTGACAATATTTATGCCTATTGATATGTGTATTCGAATACATTTCCGTGAATTGGGTTCTAAATACCGCTTTTTCTATCTTCATAGACTAAAGTCTTGCAGAAAAAATCTCTAAAATCTTTTATTTTATGATTAGGAAAATATATATTTGATATTTTTTAAATAAATACAATATTAATAATCAATAGCTTATGTGAATTCACTGTATTTTAAATATGCATTTTGGAGAGTTGTTAGCTGTTCTTTTCTCTCAAATCGCGTTAAAATTCACACATTCCTTCCTTAATTTATTTTCTCCTATTATGAGTAATTCTACTGCTGCGGCATTGTGGTCTAACATTCGTACTGTCCAAGATTTTCCAAAACCAGGAATTTGTTTCTTTGACCTTACGCCGTTATTTATGAATAACATCGAATCGTTAACTGATGCCCTAATTGCAAGTATTCCAGCTGAGCAATTGGCAGAAGTAGATAGCTTTATTGCAGTTGAAGCGCGTGGTTTTGTTTTGGCAAGCTTACTTGCTCAGCGTACAGGCAAAGGTTTGGTGTTGGTACGTAAAGCCGGAAAATTACCACCACCTGTTGTCGGTGTTGGTTATAGCCTTGAATACGGTTTAGATCGTCTTGAAATGTCAGCTGAAATAGAATCACAAAAAGTAATTATTGTGGATGACGTATTGGCGACGGGCGGTACGCTTCGTGCAGTGAAACAATTGGCTGAAAAATGTAAACACCAAGTTTTAGGCGCAAGCATTTTCTTAGATTTGCCTGACTTGCATAAAGATTTAGGACTAAATATTTGGTCTGTTTTAGATGATAAAACACGTCCTGAAGCAGATGCTGCCTAAGCGTCAGTTTTAAAATGTAAAAAGCCTTGTCTATGACAGGGCTTTTTTATGTCTGATAAAAAAGACGTTGCTACTTATGATTAATCTTATGATTTATTTTTTTAAATAGTTTAATTCGAGATGTTGGATTAAATCATTAATATTTTCAGGGCATTGTAGACGATGGTGTCCGCCATCCATCACTTGAACTTGCATATAGTCTTCGAGTTGTTGTTCTGCTTCATACATATCTAAGATTTCATCGCCACGTTCGATATATGCAATTTGTGGAATATCGTGATCCAAATCCATTTCATTAATTGCAGGGTAGTCGTCGCGAAAGTCTGGATGCAGACTCGGGTTGGCAATTACACACGGAATACGATGAAACAGCGACATTTTTAATGCCCAATATGCCCCGAGACTATGCCCCACGATGATATCGGGCTTAATGGTTTCAATACTCTCGTGGTAAAAATCCGCAACAGTTTGAAAATTTAAGTTGCGATAGTCCACTTCAATGCAGAATTTTTGTTTTGCATTGATGGCATGGAACTTCGTAGATTCACGGGAAGAATCCAATCCATGTAAAAACAGAATTTTCGATAAGCAGGAAGTCATTGTTTTTCTACACACTGTTTTCAAACATTTTTGGATGTGTTGAATATTTTATTTTTCAACAATTTTATGACTTCATTGTAGAGAGAATTGTCAAAAAGAGAATTTAGCTTTTGGTCTAATTTATAGGCATTTAAAAGACTTTAGTCTTAAAGAATATAGATTAAAAGGTTGAATTAAGTTATTGATATATATTTTAATGCATTGATAGTTATAAGTATTTTTTAAAGCTTTTAATTATCATTTGATATCATTAAAATGTAGGTTTTCGAGCTTGAGTATTTAATTTTTATCTACTGCACATCTGTAAGGTAGGTTCTATGTCTACCTGAAGGTATAACGATTAAAACATCTTACTTCGATAAATTTCTACTTATTAAAAAAATGCGCGCATTGCTTACTGCTCAATTCAAAGGAAATCTGCTATGCTATGCAACTTCCGTTTTTTAACTATTTGAGACAGAGATGACGCAACATAACGCTCAATCGACTTCTGAACAAGCCATTTCCGAAAACGATTTAATTGCACAGCGTCATGCCAAGTTAGAGCACATCAAAGAGCACGCCAAGGAAACAGGTGTTAGCCCGTGGCCTAACACATTTAAGCGTGAACACTATGCACAAGACCTACAAGATCAATTCGCTGAAAAATCAAAAGAAGAAATTGAAGCAGGCGAAAAGGTTTATGTAAAAGTTGCTGGTCGTGTGATGTTGAACCGTGGTTCATTCATCGTAATCCAAGATATGACTGGTCGTATCCAGCTTTATGTACCACGTAAAGAGTTGGATGCTGATGTTCTTGCAACAATTAAAGCACTCGATTTGGGCGATATTATTGCCATTGAAGGTTATATTGGTCGTTCTGGTAAAGGTGACCTTTATGTTCATATTGAACATTTTGAGCTTTTAACCAAATCACTCCGTCCACTTCCAGACAAATTCCATGGTTTGACTGATACTGAAGTTAAATACCGTAAGCGTTATTTAGACCTCATCATGAACGAAGAAACACGTAAAACTTTTGAAATTCGTGCAAAAGTGGTGTCAGGTATTCGTTCATATTTGAGCAATGAGCGTTTCATGGAAGTTGAAACACCAATGATGCATGTGATTCCGGGTGGTGCATCTGCGCGTCCATTCGAAACTCACCACAACGCATTAGATATGCCTTTATTTTTACGTATTGCGCCTGAGCTTTACTTAAAACGTTTGGTCGTTGGTGGTTTTGAGCGCGTGTTCGAAATTAACCGTAACTTCCGTAACGAGGGTGTATCAACACGTCATAATCCAGAATTCACAATGATTGAATTCTACCAAGCATATGCAGACTACAAAGACCTGATGGCTTTGACAGAAAATATGCTTGAAAAATTGGCCATCGACATCTTAGGTTCGACTGATGTGCCTTATGGTGATGAAGTGTATAGCTTCAAAGGTCCATTCAAGAAAATTTCGATGTTTGATGCGATTCTTGAACACAACCCAACGTTCACTGCTGAAAATGTATCTGATCGTGAGTTCCTTGCAAACTTCGTTAAAAATGAACTGAAAGAGCAAGTAAAACCTGGTTTTGGTTTAGGCAAACTTCAAACCATCGTATTTGAAGAAACTGTTGAAACAGAACTTCGTCAACCGACATTCATCACAGAATACCCAGCGGAAACTTCACCATTGGCACGTCGTAATGATGAAAATCCACATATTACGGACCGTTTTGAATTCTTCATCGGTGGTCGTGAGTTGGCAAATGGTTTCTCAGAGTTAAATGATCCGATTGACCAAGCTGAACGTTTCCAAGCCCAAGTTGCCGAAAAAGATGCAGGTGATGATGAAGCAATGCATTACGATGCAGACTTCATTGAAGCATTGGAATACGGCTTACCTCCTACAGCGGGTGAGGGTATTGGTATTGACCGTTTGGTGATGTTATTTGCGAATGCTGCAAGTATTCGTGAAGTGATCTTATTCCCACATATGCGTCATAAAAACTAATTTAGTTTTTGAAATAAAAATCCCGCTTAATGCGGGTTTTTTATTTTGTATTTTTATTGAACATCTTTACCGAAATGATGAAAAAAATAAAAGGAGATACAGTTTCACCCTTGAATAAATGAGTTGAAAAATCTAAGGTGGGCTGTGAATTAAACTTGAGAAAAAGAGCATGTATTTAAGAAAGTCACTCTATGCTGCTGTACTGTTTGGATTATCAGTTCCTGTTTTTGCTCAGGGGATTGTATTAAATAATGAAGAGTTACGCGCAGATTTGAATTGGTTGAATCAGCAAGGCGTTATTCAAATTAGTACCTCAACATGGCCAATGAGTGGTGATGAAATACAGCGAGCGTTAACTTCTGCAAAAGTGATGACACCTGCACAACAAAAAGTATTACAAAGTATTCAAAATAAATTGACTGCCGAAAATGCATTATTAAAAGCAGAATTGTTTGCAGAGTCAGATAAAAATAATTTACCGCAAAATTTTGGTGATCATCAAAAAGCGCAATATCAAGGTGCACTTGAACTCAACGTTGGTGGTGAAAATTGGGATGGTCGTTTACGTGTAAATGCTGAAGATAAACAGCAAATTAATAATGATCAAGATGTAAATGTGGAAGGCTCATACATTGCCGGGAAGCTTTGGAACCAATGGTTAATTGCAGGTCAGATTCCGACTTATTGGGGGCCTGGTCATGACGGTAGTTTAATCCGTGGTGATGCGAGTCGTCCTGTGTACGGTGTTACTGCACAGCGTGCACAACAGAATGCTTTTGAAACACCATGGCTATCATGGATTGGCCCTTGGCAGTATCAAGCTTTTGCTGGACAGTTAGATGATTATTCTGCTATCCCAGATGCAAAACTCATTGGACTTCGACTAACTGCACAACCTACTCCATATTTGGAATTGGGAGCATCACGTTCTATACAATGGGGTGGCGAAGGTCGTCCCGAAAGTTTTAGTTCACTTTGGGATGCCTTTATTGGTAATAAAGATAATGGTGGAACAGGTAAGGCTGATCCATCAAATCAAGTCGCGGGTTTTGATGCGCGTTTGAATTTACAACCACTTGTGCAAGTTCCAGTTAGTCTTTATGGCCAATATATTGGTGAGGATGAAGCAGGTGGTTTACCGGCAAAAAACATGTATCTTGCAGGTGTTGATTATTCTTCAAGTGTAAATAATATGCCTTATCAACTGTATACTGAATGGGTTGATACTCGAACTAATGGTGATGCCAAAGGCATTTCATACAATCACTCTATTTACACAGATGGATACTATCAACATGGCTATCCACTTGGTCATGCCTTAGGTGGTGATGCTCAAATGGTTTCAGTGGGTGGGAATATACGTATTGATCCATTAAACCGTCTAAATGGTCGTGTACTTTTTGCAAAAGTTTCTGAAACAGAGCGTGCAGCTTTGAATAACGCAGCATTTCCTGAAAAAGATGAATTGAAAGCTCTAGACTTGACTTGGACACATTATTTACGTCCAGATATGCCTTTAAAAATTAATGGTTGGGTGAGTGACTCGGATTTAAATGGTAATGATGGTGGAGCGTCAATTGGAATTGAACTACCATTAGATAAACGTTTATTTCATTACTAATTTATATTCATTTTTAAAATGATGTATTAATTGAAAAGTCCGCTTATAGCGGACTTTTTGATATTGGTTATTGCTAATTTTCAGACAAAAAAATACGCAATGATTGGGGTGTTCATTGCGTATAACAACGAATCTGTTTTCACAGGTTCGGTAAAGGAGAAATGTTATGAATTTAGGTATTCCTAAAACATAAATAGATAATAGAGTGAACGGTCAGTCATTTCATTGGTGTTCACGTTAAGTGATGTTACCTAACGTTAAAACTAAGGAGATTTTGTGAATACCTTCACAAAAAGTGCTTGTAAAAAAGCCTTTCATAATGGAAAGGCTTAATTTTACGGAATTTTTTAAATTTAGAAGTGAAATACACCCAAGCCAGATTTAATCTCATCCAACGTTTGTTGGGTAATATCACGGCATCTATCGGTACCAGTTTTTAAAATATCCATGATGTAATCAGGATCTTTTTGCAATTCTAAACGGCGTTCACGGATTGGGCCGATCAGCTCTTTTAGCACACCCTCAAGACGCTTTTTCACAGTACCATCGCCTAAGCCACCACGACGATAGTGTTCTTTTAATTCTGCAACAGCTTCTTTATCTGGATCGAATGCATCAAGGTAAGTAAATACGACGTTACCTTCCACTTGACCCGGATCTTCAATACGTAAATGATTTGGGTCGGTATACATTGCATTAACAGCTTTCTTGATATCTTTATCAGTCGCGTCAAGCACAATAGTATTGCCCAAAGATTTAGACATTTTTGCTTTACCGTCAAAACCTGGCAAGCGGCCGACATTAGAGAGTAAAGCTTTACATTCAGGAAGTACGTCACGACCAATTTGACGATTTAAACGACGAACAATTTCATTGGTTTGTTCAATCATTGGAATTTGGTCTTCGCCGACAGGAACGACAGATGCTTTAAACGCTGTAATATCGGCAGCTTGAGCCACTGGGTAGCATAAGAAACCTGCAGGAATGTCACGCTCAAATCCACGCATTTGAATCTCAGATTTGATGGTTGGATTACGCTCTAAGCGAGAAACCGTCACAAAGTTCAAATATAACATGGTCAATTCATTCAATGCTGGTAAGCATGATTGAACGCAAATCGTGGTTTTGGTTGGGTCAATTCCTACAGCAAGATAATCGGTTGCGACTTCAATAATATTGCGACGAACTTTTTCGAAGTTATCGGCATTATCAGTTAAGGCTTGAGCATCAGCTAAAAGAAGATGTTGATGATGCGAATCTTGTAAACCTACACGTGAACGTAAAGAACCTACAAAATGACCTAAATGTAATTGTCCAGTCGGACGGTCGCCAGTCAAAATCACTGGACGATTATCTTGAGTACTCATTATCTGTTCCAAAGTGGTAGTCAAAGCTACGGCTGATTTTCAAAGAATGTCTCCATTGTACGGCATTCTATTTTTGATTGTTACTGACACAGCACAATTGACTGAAAAATGGGTGAATATTTTGTTAATTATTAAAAAACTAAATACAATTTTAGCGTTAAATAGAATTAGAATATTAAAAAATGCCTAAAGGATAAAAATAATGGCGAGTAGCTTATTAATCTTACTTGATGATATTGCAACTGTGCTGGATGATGTTGCTGTCATGAGTAAGATGGCAGCCAAAAAAACAGCGGGTGTCCTTGGAGATGATTTAGCACTGAATGCGCAACAAGTCAGTGGTGTCCGTTCGGATCGTGAACTTCCAGTTGTTTGGTCTGTGGCCAAAGGTTCTTTTATTAATAAATTAATTTTGGTTCCGGCTGCTTTATTGATCAGTGTGGTTGCACCTTGGCTGATTACACCACTATTGATGATTGGTGGTTTGTTCTTATGTTATGAAGGTGTGGAAAAAGTTCTGCATAGTTTGCATCATAAAAAAGCCAAAACAGAAGAAGTTGCTCGTGAAGAGATGACTCATATTGAAACGGATTTGGTGACTTTTGAGAAAGAAAAAGTTAAAGGAGCCATCCGTACCGATTTTATTTTATCTGCTGAAATTGTGGTGATTTCATTGGGTACGGTTGCGACTGCGGCATTTGGGACCAAGGTCATGGTGCTTTCAGTGATTGCAATTTTAATGACCGTTGGTGTTTATGGTTTTGTCGCGATGATTGTCAAAATTGATGACTTAGGGCTTTATCTCACTCAACAAGCATCACAATTTAAAAAGACCGTTGGACAGGGTTTGTTAGCATTTGCACCTAAGTTGATGAAGACATTAACTATTGTGGGTACGATTGCCATGTTTTTAGTGGGTGGTGGCATCATTACCCATGGTGTGCCTTTGCTACACCATTTTATTGAAGGCTCTGTAGATTATGCAGAACATATTCCTACAGTTGGCAGTATTGTGGGTGCATTAACACCGACTTTAATTAATTTAGTGACAGGTTTTATTGCAGGTTTAATCGTGCTGTGCGTTGTATTTTTAGTTCAAAAAGTATGGCCAAAGTCGCAAAAGGATTAATCTGTAAACACACGGATATCAACTATTTTATATAAGGAAGATCACTATGCGCTGGAAAGGTCGAAGAGTTAGTTCAAACGTAGAAGACCGTCGCGGTGGTGGCGGTGCAAAAGCGGGTGGTATTAGTATTCTCGGTTTAGTTGTGGCATTTGTTGCGTGGAAATTTTTTGGTGTAGATCCGCAGCAAGCTTATCAGGCGACCAAACAAGTGACTTCACAGGGTCAAACGGCTGAAGTCAAAGGTCTGGATAATCCAACACCGGAACAACAAGAAGCGATGGATTTTGTTGGCACTGTTTTGGCCGATACGGAAGATACGTGGAATAAAGTCTTTCAAGAACAGTTAAATGCTCAGTATAAAGCGCCTAAATTGGTTATGTTTAATGGTGTGGTCAATTCAGGTTGTGGTACAGCACAAGCGGCAATGGGGCCGTTTTATTGCCCAGCAGATCAGAAGGTCTATATTGATACTGCATTCTTTAAAGATATGCGTACGCAAATGGGCATCACGGGTGAACAAAATCAAACAGAATTGAGTCGCCAAGATCAGGCGGGTGATTTTGCGCAAGCCTATGTGGTTGCCCATGAAGTTGGACATCATATCCAAACGATTTTAGGCATTTCTGAGCAAGTTCAGCAGGCCCGTGCGCAAGCGTCTAAAGCTGAAGGTAATCGTTATTCGGTTATGCAAGAACTACAAGCAGACTGCTTTGCGGGTATTTGGGCGCATCATAATCAACAGCGTACCCAATTTTTAGAGCAGGGTGATGTAGAAGAAGCGATGGACGCTGCGCATAAGATTGGTGATGACTATTTACAGAAAAGTGCAACAGGGCAAGTGGTCCCAGACAGTTTCACGCACGGCACCAGCGAACAACGTATGAAATGGTTCCAGACAGGGTTGAAATCAGGCAATATCAATAGCTGTGATACCTTTAATCAAGCCATTTAAAACAAAAAAGAGGATGCAAAACATCCTCTTTTTTTCATTGAAAAATAGATTGAAGCTTATTTGTTGAGAAATGATCTAAAGTTTCGAACAATACGATAGCTCACATACAAGGCGGCAAATGCAAATAAAGCCACGCCAAAAACTGTATATTTAAGGCTTGAAATATCGTTTTGATAGAACTGTTTTAACTGGGCATCGCTATAGCGTAATTGTTTTTTTTGTCCAGTGCGGCTATTGGTGAAACTCACATTTTGGATATATTGAAATTGTCCGATTTTTAGTAAATCGAGGTGTTGAATTTGTCGGGTGTGTTGCTGATTAAATTCATCTAGACAAATATCTTGTGCATAGTTTTCACAATTCATTTTGGCAAGATAACCATTATTCGCCAGCATGATAAAAATCGCACGATCGGGTGATTCATTATTGGAGACCAAAACCAATTGTTCTTTGGGTGTTGAATCCAGTGAGATCGTTTTTGCCTGACTAAAATAGTGGTCAGCACGTAAAATTTCCTGTGACTTGCTATAGCAAGTGAGGAGCAGGGCCGCCGTAATGATAAAAATCACAGCAGCAAAAAAGAGTCGAAAAACAGTTTTAATAGTCTGATGCATAGGAGAAATCATGTAGATGATGAAAATGCATAAAATTTATGCAGGCTTGCTATGTTAAATGATCTTGATAAAAGATGTGAAAAAAACTGAATTGATACACGGAATTTAGATAAAATTCGTTAGAATATTTTATTTTTAAATACTAAATAATTTGGTATTTATTTTCAAAATACCTATATCTCACTCTGTAGGCGACACAGCACCAAAATTGGGAACGAAATGGGAAATTATTTTTTTCTACAGGTTTTTACCGTTATTTTTGCACTTTCGATTGCAACCACGATTTTTAATAAACGTATCTTGGGCTTTCCACAAGCCATAGGTGTTCCCATTGTTTCTGCAATTTTTGTCTTTATTTTGCAATGGGGCGCAAGTTTGCTCAATGGCAATCAATTTGTGACGATTAATTTACACAATATTGAAGAGGCAGTTCGTCATATCGACTTTTACGACTTTTTAATTAATGGCGTGATTTGTTTTATTTTGACCTCATCTGCCTTGAAATTTAAAGTTTCCGATTTACGTTTGCATTGGAAGCCGATCAGTATTTTGGCCAGTATTGCCTTGGTGCTTTGTGCGGTGTTTTTTGGTGTTGCTTTATATGGTTATCAGTTCTTAATTGGTCATCATGTTGATTTATTGGTGTTGTTATTATTAGGCGCTGCTTTAGGTGCGACTGACCCAATTGGGGTTAAAGGTGTATTAAGTTCTGTACGTGCGCCACATCATTTGATGGTGAAATTAGAAGGCGAATCGCTCTTTAATGATGCCATGTGTATTGCCGTGTTTATGACCTTACTCAATGTTTTGCAAGGTGAACATTTTACCGTCATTGGTACGCTTGAAACACTGTTATATGAAATTGTTGTCGCAGTCATCATTGGTTGGGCATTTGGTTTAGGAATATTACGTTTACTCCGTGGTAAACATGAAATGGAATCCTTGATTTTAACCACAGCGTTGTTGGCAAGTGGTTCTTATCTAGTCGCTTTATTCGCACATGCATCTGCACCAATCGCATGTGTTATTGGTGGTTTGATCGTTGGGAATAAATGGAAAGAAATTCTTCAAGAGCGAGAAATCAGGGAAGTGAATCATTTCTGGCATACCGTGGAAGGAATCATCAATTCCTTTTTATTTACCCTGATCGGTCTTGAGTTATTTATCTTAGATTTAAGTCTTAGCTTGATTTTAGGCGGCATGGTGGCGTTTATTATTTTGCATGCATCGCGCTTTGCAGCAAACTATTTATCTTTCGCATTTTTCCCGAGTTTCCGTAAAAAAAGCTATAACGGTAGTCTTGCGATTTTATCCTGGGGTGGGGTTCGTGGAGGCATTTCATTGGCTTTGATCCTCGCTGTTGCCAATATTCCTGAACTTAGTGAATACAGTAGTATTTTGATTGGATATACATTTATTGCGGTATTAATGTCGGGGCTCGTGTGTGGTCTAGGTTTACCTGCTGTGATGAATGCTTTTTATTACAATCCTAATGAAGAAACCAAAGGCTTCAAAGGATGGTATCAAAGAATGTGCCATAAAATGAATAAAAAGGGTTTCCAATATATTGTGGGTGAAGATATCCATGGTAATGAAACCATTACGGTTTATAACCCAGAAGCGTTAATAGATACCAAAGCGGATGATGGTGTTGCTGCGGTGCATAACCCAGAAAAAGTGCTAGAAGTTCGTCGTTTAGAGAACCCCGAAAACTTCTAAAACTGATTTGTTTGACTTAAAAAAGGAAATGCTTGGGCATTTCCTTTTTTATTTCTAGTTGTGTTCCATCAAGTAACATCAAAAGTCGGGAAATTATGACTGGTCATTCATCGGTATTATTGTGACTTGCATCACACAAATAAGTGTTTGTTATTGCTTGTATAAAGATGGATCTAAAATCTGAACGAACGAATAAAAATATTACAATATTCAAGCAATTGTGCAAAAAAGAAATAAAGCGTGATATAAGGCACACAATTAAAAAATTGTTTTTAATGATTTGTAATTAAAGAAATTATTAATCACCAACAACTCATTACAAAACCAAAAAAACATAAAAACGGCCCTAATGTAAATAAATGAGGTTTTACCTATGTCGTAAATTTCTGTCATTTCTAAAGAAAGTCATAAAGTTTTGTATCAAGTTGAATCCAATCAAGTTGGGCTTATCAAAAATTCTGTCATCGTACTCAAAATCCGGAAAGAGGATGTTACTTCAATTACAAAGAATGGTGCTGACGTAATAATCACCTTAAAAAATGGGGAAGTGATTACTGTACAAAACTATTTTAGTGAGGCGACACCAGACAATAGTTTGGTATTTGAGGGTGAAGACGGTACATGGTATTGGGCAAAATTTACAACAGCCAATGGTGATATTGCGGATGTTATTCAGTATCAACTTTTAGAAGAAATTAAACTGCTGCTTTATAACGATTCATTGACGGATGTAATTTTACCCTGAATTGCGGGAGCAGATGGTGCTGGTTTATTGGGTGCAGCTATTGTTGGTGAATCTGATTATTCTGGTGGTTCTAAAGATACGACTAAACCTGACGCGTCTAAAGATGTGGTGATCACCGATGATGGTGAGCACGTCACAGGTGAAGGTGAGCCGGGTACAACGGTAGAAGTAAAAGATCAAGATGGCAAAGTCATTGGCGCAGGCACAGTGGATTTATCAGGGAATTTTGATGTTGAATTTAAAAATTAATTAACCAATGGTGAAACCATTGAAGTCACTGTGACAGATAAAGTAGGCAATGATCAATTCAACACCAAAGCGGGCATTGATACGGTTATTTATAAAGTATTGGATCAAGCCGATGCAACGGGCGGTAATGGACATGATACTTGGAATGACTTTAATGCGTCTGTAGGCGATAAAGTGAATATCAAAGCCTTGTTACAAGGTCAAAATGTCAATCAGTCGAATATTGATCAGTTTGTTTCGGTTAAATCTGATGGCAAGGGCAACACTGTGATCAGCATTGATCGTGATGGAACAGGATCTAAATTTGGTGATAAAGTTGAATTACTCACTTTGAAAAATACCGATGTGACTTTACAAGATCTAATCGATCACAACCTATTACTGTACTAATCTGTCAAAATTAAATATTAATCAAAGAGAACCTTCGGGTTCTCTTTTTTATGCGGCTCAAAGGAGATCAGATGAAGCAGAGTGATGAGTTGGCAACGCAAATTTTGTCGGTCATTCAATTGATACCGCAAGCAAAGATTGCCACTTATGGACAAATTGCCAAATTAGCGGGTTTACCTAAGCATGCACGACTGGTTGGCTATGTACTCAAGCATCTAGATGCAACATCAACGATCCCATGGCATCGGGTGGTCAATGCGCAAGGAAAAATCAGCACGCAGCGTTGCAATGAAAAAGGTGAAAATATCCAGCAATTGAAATTGGCAGCTGAAAATGTCTTTGTGGTGAATGGACGCATCTCATTGAAACAATATCAATGGTTACCCTAAAAAATCCTTGCCTTAAACTTAGCGTTTTTAATATTGATGACGCAGTCAATAAAAAAGCCCTCTAGGATCAGAAGGCTTTTTATTTCACGCTATAAATCTAATGGCTTATTTGCGCACAACCAAAACAGGAATGTCTGAAGCACCCAGTACACTTTGAGCTACGCTGCCCAAGAAGAATTTTTTGATCCCTGTACGGCCATGTGAACCAATGATAATCAAGTCCGCATGTGTTTCTTCTGCAGCTTTAACCAGTTCAGTATGCACCACTTGACCTTCAAGTAAGCGAGTTTCAACAGTGACACCTTCAGTTGAAAATTTCGCTTTTGCTTCTTCAAGTGTATTTAAAATCGATGCACGAGCACGTTCAATTAAATCATTGGTTTGTGTTGCTGAAATATACTCTGCAGCAATATATGGATCGAGCGTCAGTACTTGAACCACAGTAATTTTACTGCCAAAAGTTTTTGCAAACTCGACAGCTTTAGCCACCGCAGCATAAGAAGTTTCTGAACCGTCCACTGGAACTAAAATATTATTTAAAGCCATCTTATTTCTCCTTATCTGATCAATTGAATTTGGATGGAAAAACCTGAAAAAAAGTGCTACTTACATTGATCATAGTTTCATCATACGCTTTTTTATTTGGGAATAAAACCAAGTAAATTCATAAGGATATTGCGAAATTTGCAATAAAAATATTGCAAAAATATAGACTTGTTTTCACCTCGCTTAGCGATAGCAAAAATGCTCAATAATGTAAGCAGCTATGTCTAGATTGTAAGACAATTTGGTGCTGAAAAAATTGAGCCTAGATAATTCATCCATCAGTGGACATGGTTTCAATCACACCGTTTCTCTTGCTCTGTCAGGGTAATATGCAACGCTTGTTGCTCAAGCAAGCTTAATTTATGCAACGCATCTTCAGGGAAAATCTGTTTTTGCAGGCGTTGAATTTGTCGCGCTGATAAATGCTGATTGGCACAATACATCGCAGCTTCATTAGCGCGCGCAACACTGACTAATTTCTCCTGATCATTGAAGTCGAGACGAATGATTGATTGCTGTGCTCGGCTAAGTTGAGCCATGCTGCGCTTTTGTTGCATGCTCAATAAAGGCTGTTTATTAATCCAAGTCGCCACATCACGTCGCACACCATTATAGTCAACAAAAATAGGTGAGACGATTTGGCAGCCCGTTAAGGTCATGACGGCAAGGCTGAGGGTCAGACAGGCTTTTTTTATCGAATTGAATTGCATGATAAAACTCTAATTTTTAATCAAAAAATATAGTAAATAGGGCTAAAAATAGCATAATTTGCTTAAATAGTAACATCTTGAACTTTGCTTGTTTAAACTCTGAACAATTGCAAACAAAAATGCTTGACGATAATGTGTGAAATCTAGATAATGCCACCACAGTTTACGGCTATGTAGCTCAGTTGGTTAGAGCACCGCACTCATAATGCGGGGGTCACAAGTTCAAGTCTCGTCATAGCCACCATTTTTATAGACCAAGCTCTCAGCTTGGTCTCTTTTTTTGTGCCTAGAAAAAGTCAAATAGATTGAAATAATTACAGCACTAATAAAATGATCTATTCACGATGTTTATTTAAAAAAAAAAGAGAACACAAATCTTTAACTGCATTATTTTATGACCTGACTTTTGAAATATACTTCTCAATTATTTTTTATTTTTACTGCTGCGTATTTTGCGCCTATAAAAAAGCCCAGTTCTATAACTGGGCTTTTTTTAATTTAAATCGAGTAATTAGATACCCGGTTTCCAACCATTCACGATCGGGTAGCGACGTTCACGGCTAAATGCACGTGAGCTGATACGTGGACCGATCGCGCCTTGGCGACGTTTGTATTCGTTTAGATCAACCAAACGGATGACTTTTTTCACGACTTCAGCATCAAAACCTTTGGCAATGATGTCATCTTGGCTCATGTCTTCTTCGATATACGCATACAAGATGGCATCCAATACTTCATATTCAGGTAATGAGTCTTGGTCTTTCTGATCTGCACGAAGTTCCGCAGAAGGTGGACGAGTAATTACACGTTCAGGGATCACTGGTGTTTCTGAAATGCTGTTACGGTATTTTGCTAGTTCAAATACAATCGTTTTATATACGTCTTTAAGAACTGCAAAGCCACCGACCATGTCACCGTACAATGTGCAGTAACCTACAGATAGTTCAGACTTGTTCCCTGTAGAAAGGACTAAATTGCCGAACTTATTCGATAAGGCCATTAACAATGTACCGCGAGAACGCGCTTGTAGGTTTTCTTCAGTTGCATCTGTCGGTGCATTGCCAAAGAATGGGAACAAGGTTTGCATAAAGCCATTCACAATTGGATTGATTTCGGCAATTCCAAAAGTCACACCCATATTTTTGGCTTGTTCAGCAGCATCTTCAACGCTGATTTGCGCGGTATAGGTATATGGCATCATGACCGCTTGAACTTTATCGGCACCAATCGCATCGGCAGCAATCGCTAAAGTTAATGCTGAGTCAATACCACCAGATAGACCTAAAATCACGCCAGGGAAGCCTGAACGTTGTACGTAGTCACGGGTTGCGATTACAAGGCTTTGGTAGATTTCAGCCATGGTATTTAATACAGGCGTGATTGCACCTGGTTTAAAGGCTTTTTGTTCAGCATCGTATTCTGCGATATATAGATCTTCAACAAAACTTGGTGCTTGCAACGCAACTTCACCTGAATTGTTCATCACAAAGCTTGTGCCATCAAAGACAAGGTCGTCTTGACCGCCCACTTGGTTGCAGTAAACCAGATTGATGTTCAATTGTTTGGTCAATGCAGCCATGGTTTCAATGCGATGCTGTGGTTTACCAACTTCATAAGGTGAAGCATTCAACACCAAAGCGGTTTCAACATTTAACTGAGCAAGCTGTTGAACAGTTGGTAATGCCCAAACATCTTCGCAAATCAACACACCAAACTTATGACCTAAATATTCAAACACAAGGTGTTGATGACCTTCACTGAAATAACGTTTTTCATCAAAAACGCTATAGTTTGGAAGATTTTGTTTATTGTAAATCCCGAGAACTTGACCATTTTTCATGACAGCAGCAGAGTTATAGTGCTGACCATCTTCAGTTTGATTCACAAAACCAAAGACTAAAACGATGTCCTTAACGTTCGCCAATTGTTCAAAAGCTTGCTGTGTACGTTTATTTAAACTTGGACGTAATAATAAATCTTCAGCAGGATAACCAACTGTAGAAAGTTCAGGAAAAACAATAATATCTGCGTTCTGTTCTTTTGCAGCATTGGCTTGTTGAAGCATTTTTGCTGCGTTTGATTCTAGATTACCAATATGCGGAGAGAACTGAGCAAGTGCAATTTTAAAACTATTCATTCCAACTAAATCCTATTCCTATAGGTGAATACACTTAACACACTGATTTGTATTATTGTGATTATTCAGCGAGTGTATTTAGATACGAAAAATACTGCCGAAAGGCGAAAACAAAACACCATCATCGTATGATAATTCACTTGTTTTGATGCAAAGCAAAAAAATAAGGTGAACCTATTTTATCTGAATTTAAGCGAGATACTAGAGGTATTCATAGCTTTTAAAAGCCTAGCTGAGCTTATGTGCTATAAAGTAAATATTAATGCTGTTTTTTTGTACTTAAAATAGCGTCAATGGCTGAGCACTAGTGTGAAATAGAATGATCAGGCGATATTCAATTTTATCTATAAATATTCGTCAAAGAGCATTGACGCTTTACAGCTCAATTTGATGAACAAGTTCTGGATATATAATAATATTTTTAATTCGCTTTAAATAGATGTCACGAGCAATGTCACCTTGTTGCTCAATGTTGTAGTCAAAAAATGCCTTGTGTGGTTTGAGGGTATAGCGGTAAGGATTATATTTTTTAAAACTGAAGAAATACGCCATCTGTAACACAGCGCCTCGACCCAAAACATTGATCTGCTGCTGGTATTGATAAACATGGGTCATCTCATGAATAAACAGGGCGCGATATCCTAAGGACGCTTTGGCATAGTCCGCTTTAAACAGTAAATTTCGTGCATGGATATACCCCTGAGGCGCCATGACCACATGCGCAGATTGCCAAGGCAAAAAAGGGTGATTCATCACTTTCACTTGCTCATATTGAATCAAATCCCCAAATACACTCTGACACATGGATATTTCACCTGCCGTGAGGGATCGATATTTAAAACCTTCAAGTTTTAACAGTCGGATGAGTGTAGGAAAGAAGGGCAACATGATGAAAAGTTTCTAGAGTTCCAAAGGGATGTGTAGTTTTACTATAACCTGAAAATACAATATCACGCTGTTGCGCTGTATTTAAAAAGCGATATTTTTGCATCTGCTACAGCGAAACATCGGTTAGGGCGTTACAATTTAGTTTTCGGTCAAACAGATAATCAGATGCAAGCACGGATTAATACTTTAATTTCTGAAATCAGTAAAAATATGTATGAACGCGAGCAGATTATTGCTTTGAGTTTGTTGGCTGGTGTTGCGGGTATGAATACCTTTTTATATGGTTTGCCCGGCACAGCAAAAAGTTTGATTTCGCGTCGAATTGCTTCTGCTTTTGAAGTCCATGACTATTTTGAATATTTGATGAATCGTTTCAGTACGCCGGAAGAAATTTTTGGCCCAGTATCGATTAAAGCCTTAAAAGAAGATCAATACATTCGTAAAACAGAACATTATTTACCACGAGCAGATTTTGCTTTTTTAGATGAAATTTGGAAAGCCAGCCCTGCAATTTTAAATACTTTACTGACCTTGGTGAATGAGCGGAGTTTTAAAAATGGTGACATTGTCCAAAAAGTTCCATTGAATGTTTTGGTTAGTGCATCGAATGAAATTCCTGAACCCAATCAAGGCTTAGATGCCTTGTATGATCGTTTTATTTTGCGTTTAGAAGTGCCACCGATTGCTGTTGCAGAAAACTTTCATGCACTGTTACAGGCCAAGCCGAGTCAAGTCAGTGTTGAAGTCGATGCGACCTTAAAAATAACAAAAGCGGAGTTGCAAGATTGGCGGGAACAGATTTATCAGGTGGAATTACCCGAATCGATTTTAAATCTGTTTGATCAACTTAAAAATCGACTCAATCATAACTTTGAAGATCACGTGGTCTATGTCTCTGACCGTCGTTGGCAACGTGTGGCTTATCTAGTCAAAGCCTGTGCTTTTTTAAATGATCGTTCATCGGTAATTTTGAGTGATTTATTAATTTTAAAACATTGCTTATGGAATCAGCCTGAAGACATTGCCTTTGTTTCGCAGCAGATAGATGAAGTATTGGCTGAAAATGGCTTAAATTACGGTTTGCAATTCGAACAGCATGTGGCAGAGAAGGATGCACTTGAACAGCGGGTGCTCAATCATTTTTATTATACCGATGATGTGTATGAGAGTTATTTAATTCATGGCACTGACTACTTACGTGCAGTGACCAATCTAGATCGACACTATAAAGATAAAGTGTTGTATCTCGAACTGGATAAAATGGATACGAAAAAGGACTTCTTTGCCTTAGATGATACCGGTGAAGAAGTGCGTGGAATCGTATGTAATTTTAATGGTTCAAGAGTGTGTACATTAAAAGGTGGCTATTACGGCTTAGAAGAAGTGGTGACGCCGTATATAAAACATACCAAAGGCAGTCCACGCAGCTCATTTTCAGCACAAAGCCAATATGAGCTGTTACACGAAGTTCAACGGCTCAAATCATATTTTCAAACAGAATTGGATCTGTTAATGGAACGCTTTAACGGCCAAAAGCATCAGTTTAAATCGGTCTTTGTCGCTGAACTGGATATTCAACATTTGATTCAATCTATTGAGCAGCAATTGGCGAGATATCAGTTGCAATTGCAAGATTGTGAGCGTCTGGAACAGTTATGTCGCAATTAGAACCGTCACGACAACAAACCCAATCAGCACTCGATGAATTAAGTTCGCAACTTTATGATGAATTAAAACAATCCAGCTTAAAACATTGGTTGAAAGATCATAAAGTTGCAAAAAAGCTCGATCAAAAAATTCAGGAATGGGCCTTTCAGGCAAAGTCGAGTTTAGATCAGCAGCATCCTTATGCAACGGCCCAGCAGCAATTGGAATATTGGCTTGCGTTAAAGCATTGGGAACAGGGTGATTTTGTTCAATTCCGTGCTGAATATGCCGCCTTTATGCAAACCTTAGGGATTCCAGAATTCACTGAAATGTGGCAACAGAGCCAACAGCCATTGCTGACCAAGCAGCAGCTTCAATTACACATTGAGCTATTCAAAGGCAAATGGCAGCGCAAATTGACCGAAGCCATTGCACATTGGGAGTTTGAGCAGCTCCGTTTACAACGAGATGCCTTTTTAGATGAAATCAAAGATTTTCTCGCGACATTGTCGAAAATGGTCAAGCACCATGACAGTGTCGGGTTTGAAACAGGGATTTTTCTGGACTATTCCAAAGGACAATTAACAGAGCACGATGTACAGAACTTTGAGCAATGGGCGAATTATCTCGAGCAAGATCGGGCGCTTAAACGTCTATGTCAAATGATCGGAAGCGCACAGCCGAATATGCCACGTAAGCGGATTTCTGCTCAGTTAGAACAAGAACCACAGCAGCTTATTCACACCCCGATGGTGCAAGAGGAAATTACTGGAATTAAATTGGCACAAGAAATCAGTATGGCTTTACCTAGCGAGTTGGCGCTATTAGCCGATCCAGACTTGCAGGTTTTATTTGATTTGAAATATTTAGAATCTAACCTGATGAGTTTTAATCGACAAGGTCAGCAACAGGGACGGGTGATTGAAGACCCACGCCATACACAGCGTCGAGTCGGACAAAAAGGCCCGATGATTGTCTGCTTAGATACCAGTGGCTCAATGAATGGACAACCTGAACTGATTTCCAAAGCGATTTGTCTATATTTATCGATTCGAGCGCTAAAAGAAAAGCGAGCGATGTATTTGGTAAATTTCTCGACCAATTTAACCGCGCTGAATTTACAACATAATAGTGCTTTGGATGATGTCATTCACTTTTTAGGGCAGTCATTTCATGGGGGAACAGATATTATCCCTGCGATGAATCATGCCGTGGACATGCTGAAACAACCGAATTTTGTACATGCCGATGTGGTAGTGATTTCAGACTTTATTATGGGTCAACTGACTGAAGAACTCATGCAAGAGATCACACATTTTAAGCAGCAGGGCAATGGATTCTATGCTGTGGCTATCGGTAATTTTAAACTAGATCATTTAGACGACAGCCTGTTTGATCATCAATGGGTGTATCAATCTGCGACCGGTGAAGTGCAAAAAATCTAATAATCGTCCCTCACAAAAAAATACGCCATGACCTTTAATGACAAGCTTTTGAGCCATACAACACCGATGTTTTATAGATTGTCTGACAAAGAAAATATTTGAGCATTTTTGCAAATCTAGAGGTCGGTTTTGCTAATGGCCTAGTGATCTATCTCACTTAATTTGATCCTCAATCTATGTGTTTTTACTTTAATCGACATGAAGTCAATGAACGGTAAACACCCAAATTGAGAGCAAAACCATGAGCGCTTTTCAACCGATAAAAAAAACGTTAGCACGCGTATTTGCAGGCCCTGTCTTTGACCCAACAAAACAGTCTGCCGTTGTTCCTATTCGTCATATGAAATTTGATTTTGAACCAGAAAAAATTGATCCAAAATTTTATATGAATGCAGAATTGGCCAGTGCCTATTTTGCGTCATTGTCTATTTTCTTAACTCGTGGCGAAGATTTGGTGATTGATACTGCTCGATATCATCGTGACTTTATTCAAGATCCTGTATTAAGACAACGTGTCACATCCTTAATTGGGCAAGAGGCCATTCATTCACGCATGCATGAAGAAATGAATGAAGCGTATCGTGCAAGAAATCTGCCTGTGCAATTTTTTAGAAAGTTAGAACACTACGTCTTTGCCTATGGTTTTGAACGTATGCCACAGCCAATGAAGTTATCCTTAATGGCAGCAATTGAGCATTTCACCGCAGTGCTTGCGGAATACATGATGAATCATGAAGAAATCTTTTTTAATTCAATAGATGAAAAGCAGCGCGCTATTTGGATGTGGCATATGTTGGAAGAGTCTGAACACAAAGACATTGCCTATGATGTTTATCAAGAATTATCAGGTAATTATGCTTTACGTATAGCAGGATTTTTCCCTGCATTAATTACCATTTTGGGTTTGATTTCGATAGGCGCTTCGATTGTACCGTTTTACAGAAAACCGTCGAACTTGATTAGCCTAAGCTACTGGAAAGATGTTCCGCGCAGTTTCCAACTGATTTTTGGTTTAAAAGATGGTGTCTATGGTAGCAGCCTCGGGCATATTTTTGACTATTTACGACCAAGTTTTCACCCGAATGATCATGATACTTCTGCGTTTCTTGAATATTACAAAAAGCGTTTGTTGAACCCTGTTGATGGCGTGTTGACACCTTATTTTGTCAAAGAATTTACCCCAGCATTAAAACGATAAAAGGACACAACCATGGGTCTATTTGGGAAAAAGAACAAGCCAAGTGAAAATGGCTATGCGGTGGTCACCGGTGCAGGCAGTGGTATTGGGCGAAGTTTCGCTTTGGAGTTGGCACGTCGTGGTGGGACAGTGGTCTGTGCCGATATTCATCTAGAAGCAGCGCAAGAAACGGTTGATCAAATTCATTCTATGACCTCATCAAATGCTTATGCAGTGCAGTGTGATGTAGGTAAGGCTGAAGAAGTTAAAGCACTGTCACAGCAAGCTGAGCAGTTGATGGGGCATGCTGTGACCTTGGTGATCAACAATGCAGGCGTCGGGCTGGGTGGTAAATTTGATGAACTGAGTTTAGACGACTGGCAGTGGTGCATGCATGTTAATTTGTGGGGTGTGGTGCATGGCTGCCATTATTTTGTACCCAAGTTGAAACAAAATAAGCAGGGGGGCGCGATTATCAATGTTGCTTCTGCTGCGGCATATACCGCTGCACCAGAAATGACAGCATATAACGTGACGAAGTCGAGTGTGTTGGCATTGTCTGAAACTTTATCGGCAGAGCTCCGATCGGCAAATATCCGTGTGAATGTACTGTGCCCAACCTTGGTGCCGACCAATATCATGAAGAATGGACGCTTGCCCAATCGATATTCAGGCTTAGCTGATCAACTGCTGATGAATCATGCATTTACGACGAGCCACGATGTCGTCGATTTGACATTGAATAATTTAGATGCAGGGAAGTTGTATACCATTCCGCAACCTGATGCCAAATTATTTTGGTGGTTAAAGCGTCTATCCCCGCAAACCTATACCCGCTTATTGGGGGTGGGTTATCCCTTATTTAACAACTATATTAAAAAGTCGGGAGCAAAAGCATGAATATGCCGACACAATTACATGACGAAGATGTAAAAGCATTAGATCAAGAGAAAACTCAAACTAAAAAGGCAACAACGCAAACTAATGCACGTCGTACTGTAACGTCTTCTGCCAAAGCAAAAAAAGCAGTACAAGACCAATCAGAGTCAGAACCTAGCCTAGAAAAACCAAGCGTAGAAAATCAAGTGCGTGTCTACGATACCATCGTGATTGGTGCGGGGATATCAGGTTTAGCTGCTGCTCATCAAATGAATGAACGGGGTTATACCGATTATGTGGTTTTAGAAAAAGCTAATCGCGTGGGAGGAACATGGCGCGACAACACCTATCCAGGTTGTGGATGTGATGTTCCTTCGGCGTTGTATTCTTTTTCATTTGCGCCGAGTCATAAATGGAGTCATTTATTTGCCAAGCAACCTGAAATTCTGAACTACTTAGAGGATGTGGCAGAGCAGCATGGGCTTTATCGTAACATTCAGTTCAACTGTGAATTGATTGCAGCGGAATGGAATGAGGAATTAAAGCAATGGCAATTGGAGACGAGCAAAGGTAAGTATGCGGCGAGAACGGTAATTTTTTCCACTGGGCCGATTACTGAACCTCAAATTCCAAAAATTAAAGGTATTGAAAGCTTTGAAGGTGAAATGTTCCATTCTGCGCGATGGAACCATGCCTATGACTTAAAAGATAAACGTATTGCGGTGATTGGTACGGGGGCATCTGCGATTCAGTTTATTCCTCAGATTCAACCTATTGCCAAAAATGTGGTGGTGTTTCAACGTACCGCACCATGGGTATTGCCAAAAGCAGATTTGCCACTGAATGACCGTGCGAAAGGCATCATTACCCGCTTTCCAACAGTACAAGAAACTTGGCGCAAAAGTGTGGCCGGTATATTAAATGGTATTAATTTAGGACTACGTAATCCTTCGCTTTTAGAGCCTGTGAATTATTTGGGTCGTCAGTTGTTGAAAACACAAATTCAAGATGCTGAATTACGTGAAAAAGTTACACCAAACTTTTCTATTGGTTGTAAGCGTCTTTTATTTGCCAATAACTATTATCCTGCTTTGCAGCAAGCCAATGTCGAACTTGTACCACATGGTTTAGTTGAAATAGAAGGTAATACTGTTATTGCTGCGAATGGTGAACGTCATGAAGTCGATGTCATTATTTGGGGCACAGGTTTTGAAGTTTCTCATCCGCCGATTGGGCAGCGTGTAAAAAATGCCAAAGGGGAGTTATTGTCAGAACTTTGGAAAAACAGTTCTCCTGAAGCGTTTTTGGGTACCAGTATCGCGCAAGTACCTAATGCCTTCTTGGTGCTCGGGCCAAATATTTTGGTTTATGACTCATTCATTGGGATTGCAGAAGCACAGGTTGGGTATATCGTCGATGCCTTGGTGAAAATGAAACAGGAGAAGATACAGCGGCTTGAAATTAAGCCAAATGTATTGGCCTATCACAATGCAAAAGTGCAGACACATCTACAGACTACAGTCTTTAATAGTGGTGGTTGTAAGAGTTATTACTTAGATGCCAATGGGCGCAATTTTGCAGCTTGGCCGTGGTCACTGAAACAGTTAAAGCAGCGTCTAAAACAGGTGGACTTGACAGACTATGAGACGGTTGCTTAGAGAAGGTTGCTTAATAAAAGTTACTTAACTTAATAAGCTAAAATAAAGCATCATCAATATTTAAGCCTTTTGTTTACAGCCTAATTTCTACGTGGAATTAGGATTTTTTTATGACGCTATCTGATGAAACAGTGTGAGACTTTCTAGAAAATGGCGATTTAAAATACATTCAGCAATAAACAGCATACTTTATAGTTTGTGATGCATCGTTTTATCTAATGATTGAGTTTAAAAATCAGTCAGATGGGTCTTTTTTAAAGTGCAAAATAAATCTAGCTGCATAAAAAAACCGCCCCAAAGGGACGGTTTTTAGATTCGCACAATTCTTTCGAATTAACGACCTTGGATATCGCGTTGAGTTTCGCCAGTGTAAAGCTGACGAGGACGACCGATTTTGTAAGGTGCGCTGTGCATTTCTAACCAGTGGCTAATCCAACCAACAGTACGTGCAAGAGCGAAGATTACGGTAAACATTTCTGTTGGGATACCAATCGCTTTAAGGATGATACCTGAGTAGAAGTCTACGTTAGGGTATAGGTTACGTTTGATGAAGTATTCGTCAGAAAGCGCAATACGTTCAAGTTCCATAGCCAAAGCAAGTTGTGGATCGTTGATGCCAAGTGCAGTTAACACTTCGTCACAAGTTTCTTTCATTACTTTCGCACGTGGATCGAAGTTTTTGTAAACTCGGTGACCGAAGCCCATAAGTTTAACTTCTTTAGTTTTCACTTTTTCCATGAACGGAGCAACGTTTTCTACAGTGCCGATTTCGTCAAGCATCTTAAGAACAGCTTCATTCGCGCCGCCGTGAGCAGGTCCCCATAGAGCCGCGATACCCGCAGCGATACATGCGTATGGGTTAGCACCAGTAGAACCAGCAAGACGTACTGTAGAAGTAGAAGCGTTTTGTTCGTGGTCAGCATGAAGCGTGAAGATACGGTCCATTGCTTTAGCAAGAATAGGGTCAACTTTGTAATCACGGTCTGCAGGAGTAGCAAACATCATGTACAAGAAGTTTTCTGCGTAGCTTAAGTCGTTACGTGGGTAAACAAATGGTTGGCCTACTGTGTATTTGTAAGTCCAAGCAGCTAAAGTAGGAACTTTAGCGATTAAGCGAATAGCAGTGATTTCGCGGTGGTCAATGTTTTCAACATCGAAACCGTTGTGATAGAACGCAGAAAGCGCACCAACAACACCACACATGATCGCCATAGGGTGAGCGTCACGACGGAAACCATTGAAGAAACGGCCAACTTGATCGTGAACCATAGTGTGGTTACGAACTTTAGCATCGAATTCTTGTTTTTGTTCAGCAGTAGGAAGCTCGCCGTTCAAAAGAAGGTAGCAAGTTTCTAAGTAGTCTGCTTTAGTAGCAAGCTGGTCGATTGGGTAGCCACGGTGTAGAAGAACACCTTTACCGCCGTCAATGAAAGTGATTTTAGATTCACAAGCAGCCGTTGAGACAAAACCAGGATCAAAAGTAAAGTGACCTGCGGCCAACACATCTTTAACGTCAATTACATCTGGGCCTAGAGTGCCACTGTAAATTGGTAAGTCAATTTCTTTGCCATCAAGCTGTAAAACGGCTTTTTTGCCAGTTGCTTCAGACATTCAATAGATCTCCTGTCCTGGTGAATGTTTTATCTGACTCAGTACTAATCTTTTAATGCGAGAATCAGACAGATCAAAAATTTGCTCTAAGATTAGAGGGAACTGAAATTTTGTCAATTATACTTATGGATATAAATTGAGGATCATTCCTTGAAATGAAGCACAATTCATACGCTTAAAAAATGAGTAAAATCACAGTGCCGACGCAGTATAATAAGTCAATTTGCAGGGGAGGTGCAGATTAAAAAAAGCCTATTGCCTTAATTGTAAGCAATTTTTAATTCTTAAAAACTCTGAAACAAATATGAATTACAAGACCGCTATTTCATTAAATTATTATAATTTTCGTAACTTACATACATCTGTGGCTCTAAATTGCTTTTTTCTTATTCATAATTAAAACGACTTAATCGTACTAAAAAAAAAGTTCGTTTGGTTAAAAAATAGTTAATTAAACGCCTTTAAAAGATCAATAAATGAGCATTTTTGTCATTGGAAAGGTAAAAAATGGTATTTTATTAAACAGATTTGCTGTTGCTAAGATTTTTATGCACAGACTAAGTACTTATTTCGTTTCATGATCTTTGAGTTTTATTATTTGAGAAAATGATGCACATTTATTTTTATGATTATGGCTTGGCGAATGTGTTGGAAGATTTTAAAATGTAGTGGGAAAAGAAAGATTTAGATTTGTTCATCTTTAGTCTAAAAGTTTAAATCGCCATATACACACAAAAACAATAAGTGAGATTTACATTTAACTGATAAAAACCAACAACATAGTATGATTTTCTTAGATAAATAAGGTATTTGTTTTTAGAAAATTTATTGTTAATGATTCTTATTTAAGGATATTTTGCAAAATTCCTAATTGTCTTCGTTTGTGTTTTGAAAGTTCACGTTTTATAATTCCCTGTCGTTTATAAGATCAGACAGCTGCAGAGTTTATTATATTGTAATGTCTGACTATGCTAGCTTTCCTACGAATTAATTCCAACAAACTCCGGATGGAGTTTTTACTTACAGGATGCCCGCTGTGAAAAGCAACAGACCTGTCAATTTGTCCATGGGTCAAGTTTTAGACGTAAACTTAAAATCCCCTGTGGCTATTGCATCAATTTTACACCGTCTATCAGGTGTTATCGTATTTTTACTCGTACCGGTCCTTCTTTGGATTTTAGACAAATCTTTATCTTCACCTGAAGGTTTTGCGCAAGTTCAAGCTGTGTTTGATAGCTTTATTGTGCGTTTTGTCGTATGGGTATTTGTAGCCGGCTTAATTTATCACCTTATCGGTGGTATCAAGCATCTATTTGCAGATCTTGGCGTTGCTGAAGAACTTCAAAGTGGTCGTATCGCAGCTACTATTTCATTGATCTTGTCTGCAATCGGTATTGTTGCAGCATTTGTATGGATTGTTCTCTAATGAAAAGTGCTACAGGTTTAACAGGATCAGGTTCGCGCGATTGGTTTATCCAACGTGTAAGTGCCGTTGTATTGGCTGTTTATACTATTGTTGTGCTGGGCTGGATCCTTTGCAATAGCGGATTCACTTTTGAGCAATGGTATGGCTTTATGATGACAACACCAATGAAGATTATGTCTTTATTGTCTGTCTTATCTCTTGTTGCGCATGCTTGGATTGGTATGTGGCAAGTATTCACTGACTATGTGACTACTCGTCAAATGGGTCCTTCAGCAAACGGTCTGCGTTTAGTGCTGACTTCTGCAGTGATTGTTGCAGTATTTGCATACGCGATCTGGGCGATCCAGATTTTTTGGGCAAATTGATAGGAAAATATCATGGGCGCTATAACCCCTAAAGAAGATTACACAAATATTCCACACCTAACTTTCGATGCAGTCATCGTTGGTGGTGGTGGTTCAGGTATGCGTGCTTCTTACCAACTTGCTCAAGCTGGTTTGAAAGTTGCTGTACTGACTAAAGTATTCCCAACTCGTTCACACACTGTTGCAGCGCAGGGTGGTATTGGTGCATCTCTTGGTAACATGCAAGAAGATAACTGGCACTACCACTTCTACGATACAGTTAAAGGTTCTGACTGGTTAGGTGACCAAGACGCAATTGAGTTTATGACTCGTGAAGCGCCTCAAGTTGTATATGAGCTTGAACACCTAGGTATGCCATTTGACCGTAACGCTGACGGTACAATTTACCAACGTCCGTTTGGTGGTCATGCTGCGAACTATGGTGAAAAACCAGTTCCACGTGCATGTGCTGCTGCCGACCGTACAGGTCACGCTCTTCTTCATACGCTTTATCAAAGCAACGTGAAAATGGGTACTCAATTCTTCGTTGAATGGATCGCACTTGATTTGATCCGTAATGAAGAGGGTGATGTGCTTGGTGTGACAGCAATTGACCAAGAAACAGGTAAAATTGCAGTATTCCAAGGTAAAGCAACATTGTTCGCTACTGGTGGTGCTGGTCGTGTTTACCGTGCATCTACTAACGCTTATATCAACACTGGTGACGGTCTTGGTATGGCAGCTCGTGCAGGTATTCCATTACAAGATATGGAATTCTGGCAATTCCACCCAACAGGTGTTGCGGGCGCAGGCGTATTGTTGACAGAAGGTTGTCGTGGTGAAGGTGCGATCCTTCGTAACGATGCTGGTGAGCCGTTCATGGAACGTTATGCTCCGACATTGAAAGACTTGGCACCTCGTGACTTCGTATCACGTTCAATGGACCAAGAAATTAAAGAAGGTCGTGGCTGTGGTCCTAAGAAAGACTACATCTTGCTTGATATGACGCATCTTGGTGCTGAAACAATCATGAAACGTCTTCCATCTGTATTTGAGATTGGTAAGAAATTCGCGAACGTTGACATCACTAAAGAGCCAATTCCTGTAGTACCTACAATCCATTACCAAATGGGTGGTATTCCTACAAATATTCATGGTCAAGTGGTTGTTCCTGTATCTCGTGAAACTGAAGCTTTGGTTGCGAACTACAATAAAGAAACTGGTGTGTACTCACACAATGCGGGTGACCGTGATTTCACTAAACCAGTGAAAGGTTTCTATGCAATTGGTGAATGTTCATGTGTATCTGTACACGGTGCTAACCGTCTAGGTACAAACTCATTGCTTGACTTGGTTGTATTTGGTAAAGCTGCTGGTGAACATATTGTTGACTATGTAACTAAACACCACGGTGATGAATATGCACCGCTTCCTACAACTGTTCTTGAAAAAACTTTGAATCGTGTTCGTCATCTTGATGAATCAACTTCTGGTGAAAATGCTCAAGAAGTTGCAGATGCAATCCGTGACATCGTTCAAGATCACGCTGGTGTATTCCGTACATCTGCACTTCTTGAAGAGGGTGTGAAACAGATTCTTGCGCTCGAACCACGTGTACGTAACATTCACTTGAAAGACAAATCTAAAGTATTTAACACAGCGCGTGTTGAAGCTCTAGAAGTTGAAAACCTGTATGAAGTTGCGAAAGCGACACTGATTTCTGCGGCTGCACGTAAAGAATGTCGTGGTGCGCATACAGTGGTAGATTTTGAATTACCACCTGATCATGCTGACTACCCATACGGTCGTCGTGATGATGAGTGGATGAAACACACTTTATGGTTCTCTGTAGATAACCGTCTTGAGTACAAACCAGTACGTTACAAGCCTTTATCTGTAGATGCTATTCCGCCTAAACCACGTACATTCTAATTGGGAGAAGTAAGATGAGTAGAGGTACTCGTACATTTAATATCTACCGCTACGATCCTGATAAGGATGCAGCTCCGTACATGCAAACTTTTAAACTAGAGTTGACTGATAAGCATCGTATGTTGCTTGATGCACTTCTAGCATTAAAAGTTCAAGACGAATCATTAACATTCCGTCGTTCATGTCGTGAAGGTATTTGTGGTTCTGATGGTGTAAACATTAATGGTAAAAATGGTTTGGCGTGTCTTTGGAACCTAAACGACTTACCAGAAGTGATCACAATTCGTCCACTTCCAGGTCTTCCAGTAATTAAAGATTTGGTTGTAGATATGAATCAGTTCTACGATCAGTACAATAAAATCCATCCGTTCCTAATCAACAATCAGCCTGCGCCTCCTAAAGAGCGTTTGCAGTCTCCTGAAGAGCGTGAACATTTAGATGGTTTGTACGAATGTATTCTTTGTGCATGTTGTTCAACTTCATGTCCATCATTCTGGTGGAACCCAGACAAGTTCTTGGGTCCTTCAGCATTGTTGAACGCATATCGCTTCATCATTGACTCTCGTGATACAGCAACTCAAGAGCGTTTGGCTCGTCTTGACGACCCATTCTCATTGTTCCGTTGTAAAGGTATCATGAACTGTGTATCTGTATGTCCTAAGGGTCTTAACCCAACTAAAGCAATCGGTCACATCCGTAATATGCTTTTAGATCTAGGTTAATAGATTTGGCAGTAAAAAGAAGCGCACCATTGGGTGCGCTTTTTTTGTCATATATAAAAATGATGATAGTGAAAGTTATTCGCTGTCATTGCAGAGTGCTATAAATGGATTTCATAGAAACGTAGTGAATTAAAAGTATAAAGTGATAGATAAATGGTTATTTATTGATGAAACGCTCGTTCAAGTCTGTCAAAAGGATTAGAAGATGTTATTATGTAACGTAGTAAAAAGAGAGAGGATAGGAATGTCAGCTCTCTTTTGTTTTTGTATATGAGATGAGGTAAAAATCGAACGTAGACTTTTGTCTTAATTGAAAGATCATTTTATATGTAGCACCATATCATAGATGAAAATACAAACAGTGTATTTCGCTAATTTATGAGAGGTATGTGTCAAAAAAATCAATTGAAATGCTCGAACGTGTTAGCATTTAAGGTATCACTATATGTAAAAAATGACTTTGAATTGGGTACATTTTTTCTACAATTTAAGCGCTGTAGAAGGTATATAAATGTTAATAAAGTCGCTTTAGAAAAGATAATTGCGAAAAATTTATTTTTTCTAAGATGATTTGCAAAAATTGCCCGATTTATGTCGGGTATTTCTCAATGAGTAATGATGCCGCTGAGGGCGTTATTGTTCATTAATCACATTGGGTAATCCTAATGTAGTGATAACGCCTCAAGGCTTAAGCCTAATGGGGACTAATGTCATATTACCAATTTGACATTACTAATCATGGGTTCGCTTAAAAAGCATCCTGAAATGTTTTGCAATAGGAAATGGGTCCACAAATGCAAGAAGTTGCTGACGCACTGCGTCTTGACACTGAACTTAGCGCTGACAGTGCAGCGTATATTGAAGAACTTTATGAGCAGTATCTAACGGCTCCAGACTCAGTAGAGGCTGATTGGCGTGAATACTTCGATAAATTCCCGAAAGGTGATCAACCACACAGCAATGTACGTGAGCAATTCCTATTATTAGGCCGTAATTCAAGCCGTGTTCAGCCAGTAGTGCAAAGTGCAGTAAGTTCTGAGCATGAACGCCGTCAAATTGGTGTATTACAGTTGATCGCTGCATACCGTAACCGTGGTCATCAAAACGCAAAATTAGATCCACTTGGTCTTGCAAAACGTGAAATCGTGCCTGATCTAGATCTTGCTGCGCACGGTCTAACGCAGTCTGACTTAGATACTGTATTTAATACAGGTAACCTTGCAATCGGTAAGTCTGAAGCAACACTTGGTGAAATGGTTCAAGCAATGGAAGCAACTTATACTGCTTCGATTGGTGTTGAATACATGCACATTGTTGATACAAAAGAAAAACGTTGGATTCAACAACGCCTTGAAGGTACTCGTGGTCAATTTGGCTACACTGCAGACCAGAAAAAACACATCCTTGAACGTCTAACTGCAGCTGAAGGCCTAGAAAAATACCTTGGTAACAAATTCGTTGGTGCGAAACGTTTCGGTGTTGAAGGTGGTGAATCTTTCATTCCTATGGTGAATGAACTTATTCAACGCGCAGGTTCAGTAGGCTGTAAAGAAGTGGTTATCGGTATGCCTCACCGTGGCCGTTTAAACCTTCTTGTAAACATCATGGGTAAAAACCCAGCTGATCTATTTGGTGAGTTTGAAGGTAAATCTCTGCATAAAAAAGGCTCTGGTGACGTTAAATACCACCAAGGTTTCTCTTCAAACGTAATGACTCCGGGTGGCGAAGTTCATTTGGCATTAGCGTTTAACCCATCACACTTAGAAATCGTTGGACCTGTAGTAGAAGGTTCTGTACGCGCACGTCAAGTACGTCGTAAAGATATCGGTGGTGATGATGTATTACCAATCATCGTTCACGGTGATGCTGCATTTGCAGGTCAAGGTGTAAACCAAGAAACCTTCCAAATGTCACAAACTCGCGGTTATACCGTGGGTGGTACAGTTCATATCGTTGTAAACAACCAAGTTGGTTTCACAACGTCTGACCCACGTGATGCGCGTTCTACAGAATACTGTACTGACATCGCGAAAATGATCCAAGCACCGATCTTCCATGTGAACGGTGATGATCCTGAATCTGTATTATTTGTTTCTCAATTGGCACACGATTTCCGTCATACATTCCGTAAAGACGTTGTAATCGATATGTTCTGCTACCGTCGTCGTGGTCATAACGAAGCCGACGAGCCAGCTGCAACTCAGCCAATGATGTATCAAATCATCAATAAAAAAGCGACTACACGTACGCTTTATGCTGACAAGCTTGTACAAGAAGGTGTTATTGATCGCGCTTCTGCTGATGCAATGGTTGAACAGTATCGTTCTGATCTTGAAGCAGGTAAACACGTTGCAAATGCGTTGGTACTTGAGCCAAATACAAAAATGTTTGTGGACTGGAAACCTTACCTAGGCCACGAATACACAGACAAATGGGATACCACTTTCCCAATCGAACGTCTAAAAGAGCTTGGTGCGAAAATGCGCGAGCTTCCAGAAGGCTTCGTGATGCAACGTCAGGTTGCTAAAGTGATTGATGACCGTCTGAAAATGCAGACCGGTGAAATGCCATTGAACTGGGGTGCTGCTGAAACATTAGCTTACGCATCTCTTCTAGATGAAGGTTTCCTTGTTCGTTTAACAGGTGAAGACGTTGGTCGTGGTACATTCTCACACCGTCATGCAAAACTTCATAACCAAGTAGATGGTTCAACTTACATTCCATTATGTAACTTGAAAGAAAACCAACCACGTACAGCTATTTATGACTCATTATTGTCAGAAATGGCGGTTCTTGCATTCGAATACGGTTATGCAACGACTCTTCCGAAGAGCCTTGTCATTTGGGAAGCGCAATTTGGTGACTTCGCAAACTGTGCACAGGTTGTAATCGATCAGTTCATCGCGTCTGGCGAAACTAAGTGGGAACGTGTATGCGGTCTGACTATGCTTCTTCCACACGGCTTTGAAGGTCAAGGTCCTGAGCATTCATCAGCTCGTTTAGAGCGTTTCTTACAGCTATGTGCTGAAGAAAACATGCAAGTGATCACACCGACTACACCAGCACAGATTTACCATGCGATGCGTCGTCAAGCACTTCGTCCAATCCGTAAACCAATGATCGTGACTTCACCGAAGTCTCTTCTTCGTCACAAACTTGCAACGTCTACTTTAGAAGAACTTGCAAATGGTTCATTCCAAACTGTGATTGATGAAATCGACAATATCAACAAGTCAGACGTAACTCGTCTAGTGCTTTGTGGTGGTAAGGTTTACTACGACTTACTTGAAAAACGTCGTGAAAAAGAATTGAACAACACAGCAATCGTTCGTATTGAACAATTGTATCCGTACCCAGAAGCACGTCTTGCTGAAGTTCTTGCACAATATCCAAACGTTAAAGAATTGGTTTGGGCTCAAGAAGAACCGAAGAACCAAGGTGCATGGTTATTCATCGCTCCGCGTCTGTATGACGACGTGATGAAAGCGGGCAAACAAGTTCGTATTAGTTATGCAGGTCGTGAAGCTTCTGCTGCACCGGCTTGTGGTTCACCATATTTGCACGCAAAACAACAAGCTCAGCTCGTAAATGATGCTTTAGCTATCGTAGCTGAATAACAGGAGATTCTTAATAATGGCAACCGAAATTAAAGCACCGGTATTCCCAGAGTCAGTTGCTGACGGTACAGTTGCAACTTGGCACAAACAACCAGGTGAAGCAGTATCACGTGACGAAGTGATTTGTGATATTGAAACAGATAAAGTTGTTTTAGAAGTTGTAGCTCCTGCTGACGGTACGATTTCTGCAATCGTTAAAAACGAAGGCGATACAGTTTTATCGAACGAAGTGATTGCGACTTTTGAAGAAGGTGCTGCTTCTGGCGCTGCTCAAACTCAAGCTGTTCAATCAGAAGAGAAAGTAGAACAAGCTGCTGCGCAAACTCAAGCGGGCGCTGCTCCTGTTGTTGAACGTGCTCAACCTGTTGCTGATCAAGCTCCTGCAGTGCGTAAAGCATTGACTGAGTCTGGCATTGCTGCTGCTGACGTTGCTGGCACTGGCCGTGGCGGTCGCATCACTAAAGAAGATGTTGCAAACCATCAAGCTAAACCAGCTGCTCCTGCTGCTGCGCCATTAAGCGTTGCTGTTGGTGAACGTATCGAAAAACGTGTTCCTATGACTCGTCTTCGTAAGCGTGTTGCTGAACGTCTACTTGCTGCAACTCAAGAAACTGCAATGTTGACTACGTTCAACGAAGTAAACATGAAACCAATCATGGAAATGCGTGCGCAATACAAAGATGCTTTTGAAAAGCGTCATGGTGCACGTCTTGGCTTCATGTCATTCTTTGTTAAAGCAGCAACTGAAGCACTTAAGCGCTACCCAGCTGTAAACGCTTCGATTGATGGCAATGACATCGTTTACCACGGTTTCTACGACATCGGTGTTGCTGTATCAAGCGACCGTGGTCTAGTAGTTCCAGTTCTTCGTGATACTGACCGCATGAACTATGCTGAAGTTGAAAATGGTATCCGTGCATACGCTGGTAAAGCGCGTGATGGTAAATTGGGTATTGAAGATATGACTGGCGGTACATTCACTATTACTAATGGTGGTACTTTCGGTTCTTTGCTTTCTACACCTATCTTAAATACGCCACAAACTGCGATTTTGGGTATGCATAAAATCCAAGAACGTCCTATGGCTGTAAATGGTCAAGTTGAAATCTTGCCAATGATGTACTTAGCGCTTTCTTATGACCACCGTCTAATCGATGGTAAAGAAGCAGTAGGCTTCCTTGTAACAATCAAAGAATTGTTAGAAGAACCAGCTAAGCTAATCCTTGATCTTTAATACTTCAGAATAATGCAATGGGCTTAGAGCGATCCTCTAAGCCCATTTTTGGAGATACACATGTCTCAATTTGATTTAGTTGTTATTGGTGGCGGTCCTGGTGGTTATGAAGCTGCTATCCGCGCTGCTCAATTAGGCTTTAAAGTAGCTTGTATTGAAAAACGTATTCATAAAGGTAAACCATCTTTAGGTGGTACTTGCTTAAACGTGGGTTGTATCCCATCTAAAGCATTACTTGATTCATCTCACCGCTATGAAGATACCGTTCATCACTTAGATGACCACGGTATTACAACAGGTGAAGTGAAATTTGATCTTGCAAAATTACTTGATCGTAAAGACAAAATTGTTAACCAATTAACAATGGGTATTGATGGCCTACTTAAAGGCAATGGTATCGAATGGTTAAAAGGTACAGGTAAATTACTTGCAGGTAAGAAAGTTGAGTTTGTATCTCACGAAGGTGAAACTCAAATTTTAGAACCTAAATATGTAATCCTTGCATCGGGTTCTGTGCCGGTAAATATTCCTGTTGCTCCTGTAGACCAAGATATTATTGTTGACTCTACTGGCGCGCTTGAGTTCCCAGAAGTGCCTAAACGTCTTGGCGTAATCGGCGCGGGTGTAATTGGTCTAGAACTTGGTTCTGTTTGGCGTCGTCTAGGTGCTGAAGTTGTTGTATTTGAAGCAATGGACGCATTCTTACCAATGGCTGATAAAGCTTTGGCAAAAGATTACCAAAAAGTATTGACTAAACAAGGTCTTGATATCCGTGTTGGCGCTAAAGTTGCTGGTACTGAAGTCAATGGCCGTGAAGTTACTGTTAAGTACACTCAAGGCGGCGAAGACAAAACTCAAACTTTCGATAAATTGATCGTTTGTGTGGGCCGTAAAGCATATGCAGAAGGTTTATTGGCTGAAGATTCAGGCATTAAACTCACTGAACGCGGTCTAGTTGAAGTAAACGATTGGTGTGCAACTTCAGTTGAAGGTGTATACGCAATTGGTGACTTGGTACGTGGTCCAATGCTTGCACATAAAGCAATGGAAGAAGGCGTAATGGCTGTTGAGCGTATCCACGGTCATGCAGCTCAAGTGAACTATGACACTATTATCTCTGTAATTTACACACACCCAGAAGCGGCGTGGGTTGGTTTAACAGAAGAGCAAGCGAAAGAAAAAGGCCACGAAGTTAAAACAGGTCAATTTGGTTTCGCTGCAAATGGTCGTGCAATGGCTGCTGGTGAAAACGCAGGCTTTGTTAAGTTTGTTGCTGATGCGAAGACAGATCGTCTACTCGGTATGCACGTGATTGGACCTGCTGCGTCTGACATCGTACACCAAGGCATGATCGCACTTGAGTTCGTATCAAGTGTTGAAGACTTACAGTTAATGACTTTCGGTCACCCGACATTCTCTGAAGTCGTTCACGAAGCTGCACTTGCAGTCGATGGACGTGCAATTCACGCGATTCAGCGTAAACGTAAATAAGATGTAAAAAGAGCGGCTTAGGCCGCTCTTTTTTGTTTCAGATGGTTGTTTTAATTTGAATAATCATCTAAAAATAAAGATAAGAAATATTTTAAGATTTAAAAAGGTTAAAGCTGCATTGACGGATGTCTGGGCTTTAATGGGTCATAACAAAGCGAAGAAAGAGTAAAAGGTTGTTCAATGAATCTACACGAATATCAAGCTAAAGCGTTATTAAAAAAATATGGTATGCCAGTCCAAGAAGGCGTATTTGTAACTACCGCAGAAGAAGCAGTCAAAGCTTTTGAGCAACTGGGTGGTAAGTTTGCGGTACTCAAAGCCCAAGTGCATGCAGGTGGTCGTGGTAAAGCAGGCGGCGTTAAAGTCGTAAAATCTGCACAAGAAGCCACTGATTATGTGAACCAAATGGTCGGCTCACGCTTAGTCACTTATCAAACAGATGCATTAGGTCAACCCGTCAGCGGTATTTTGGTATCTGAAGATGTTTATCCAGTAGAGCGTGAATTGTACCTAGGTGCTGTAGTTGACCGTTCTAGCCGTCGTGTGACCTTTATGGCATCGACTGAAGGCGGTGTTGAAATTGAGAAAGTTGCAGAAGAAACGCCTGAAAAAATTATTAAAGTTGAAGTAGATCCTCTGGTTGGATTGTTACCATTCCAAGCACGTGAAGTGGCGTTTGCTTTAAACCTAAAAGATGGTCAAGTGAATCAATTTGTCAAAATCATGTCTGCGGCTTATCAAGCATTTATTGAAAATGATTTTGCTTTATTTGAAATTAACCCGTTATCCGTACGTGAAAATGGCGAGATTTTATGTGTGGATGCAAAAATTGGTATCGACTCAAATGCTTTATATCGCTTACCAGAAATCGCAGCACTACGCGATAAAACGCAAGAAAATGAGCGTGAGCTGAAAGCATCAGAATTTGATCTGAACTATGTTGCCTTAGAAGGCAATATTGGTTGTATGGTCAATGGTGCTGGCCTAGCGATGGCAACCATGGACATTATTAAACTCTATGGTGGTCAACCTGCAAACTTCCTAGATGTAGGCGGTGGCGCGACCAAAGAACGCGTAATTGAAGCATTTAAAATCATTTTGGCGGATAGTTCTGTGCAAGGTGTATTAATTAATATTTTTGGTGGGATTGTACGTTGTGACATGATTGCTGAAGCAATTATTGCAGCGGTTCAAGAAGTAAATGTGACTGTACCTGTGGTTGTTCGTTTAGAAGGGAACAATGCAGAGTTAGGTGCAAAATTACTTGATGAATCTGGTTTGAAATTGATTTCTGCAAATGGCTTGGCTGATGCTGCAGAAAAAATCGTTGCTGCGGTAAAAGGCTAAGGGAGTAGAGATCATGAGCGTATTAGTAAATAAAGACACAAAAGTATTGGTACAAGGTTTTACCGGTAAAAACGGCACATTCCATTCAGAACAATCGATTGCTTATGGCACTAAAGTTGTTGGCGGTGTAACACCGGGCAAGGGCGGCACACAACATTTGAATCTACCCGTATTCAATACCATGAAAGAAGCGGTACGTGAAACGGGTGCAACGGCAACTTCGATTTATGTACCGGCACCATTTGTCCTAGATTCAATTATTGAATCTATTGATTCAGGTGTTGAGCTGATCGTCGTGATTACGGAAGGTGTGCCGACACTTGATATGCTAAAAGCCAAACGTTACCTAGAAACCTATGGTAACAATGCACGTCTAATTGGTCCGAACTGTCCAGGAATTATTACTCCGGGTGAATGTAAGATCGGTATTATGCCAGGGCATATTCATCAGCCGGGTAAAATCGGCATTATCTCGCGTTCAGGGACTCTGACCTATGAAGCTGTAGCGCAAACCACGAAGCTGGGTCTAGGTCAGTCGACGTGTATCGGTATTGGGGGAGATCCAATTCCGGGCATGAACCAAATTGATTGCTTAAAGCTGTTCCAAGACGACCCGCAAACTGAAGCGATCATCATGATTGGTGAGATTGGTGGTACAGCAGAAGAAGAAGCGGCTGAATATATCCAGTCGAATGTAACTAAGCCTGTTGTCGGTTATATCGCGGGTGTGACTGCACCAAAAGGTAAACGTATGGGACATGCAGGCGCAATCATTTCGGGTGGTAAAGGCACAGCAGAAGAGAAATTCGCTGCCTTTGAAAAAGCCGGTATGGCCTATACCCGTAGTCCTGCTGAATTAGGCTCAACTATGTTTGAAGTCTTAAAGTCAAAAGGTCTTGCTTAAGTACGGTAAGTTTCTGTTAATAAAAACCCCTCAAATGAGGGGTTTTTTTATTTTTATTTAATAATAGTGGGTGAATAGTAAAGAAAATTTATAAAATCAGCATATTCTCATTCATTATTAACACTTTAGTATGAATAATTAACCAAATTTAATCGGTCAAAATATGATATAATGTGAAACACGTCACATTAATTTAATTTGATGAATAATTACTCTTCTAACGTGAATAATCATGATTTATAAATCTTATTTATCTCGTCTATGTTTCTTGTCGATTTTTTCGAGCCTTCCTACGGTTGTATTTGCAGTTGATAATATTGATCAGCAAAGAGAACAAAGTGTTGCGGATATCCGTGTCGGTAAATTGGATCAGGGATTTAACCAATTACAAGTTTTATTAGCGCAACATCCTGAAAATCAGAAGCTCATTGCAGATTACACGCTCCTGCGTTATGCAAATGCAACCTTTAGCTCTAGAGATATGACTTACTTGGCGCAGATTAATCCAGATACGTTTCCAGATTATGGCAAAGTCAGTGTCATCAAAGCTTTACGTGATCTTAAACAATATGATCAAGCCTTACAGTGGGCACAAAAATTTTATCAGCAGGATCAATCGGAACAGTGGTTGATTTGGCAGGGTGTGCTGCTGGCAGAATCAGGTCAAAAAGAACAAGCAAAACAAAAACTGGCAAATCTCAACTTACAGTCGCTTGGTGCAGATTATCTTTCGCAATTAGCCTATGCCTATCGATTATTGGATATGCCTGCTGAATCCCTCAATGCAGCGAAATATGCGCTAGCAAAACAGCCCAATGCAGATACCCAAGAACAGTATATATTGGCTCTATTGCAAAATAGCGATTTTGCCACTGCACAAAGCTACATTCAGGCCAATGGGCTCAATAGTTCTAAGCCAGTGTTGCAACATTTGCTCAAGATGAATGAGTTCTCACAGCGTATCCAACAAGGCATTCAAGCCTCAAAAAATGCGTTTGATATGAAGCGTGGGGCAACGGCATTTGAACCACTAGATCGTGTTCTGGTTGAAATGAGTGCTTATGAAGACTCACTTCCTGCAGATGAAGCCAGTAAACGTAAATTTTATTATGAATATATCTATGCCTTAAATGCACGTAATGCTTCAAAGCAGGCACTAGCACAAGTAGAAAAAACCGGTCAAACAGCTAAAGAAATGCCTGCTTATGTACGACATGCTTTGGCAGACAGTTATTTAAAATTACGTCAACCTGAAAAAGCTGAGCCTTTATATCAGAGTTTATTTGCTGAAAAAAATTATGCTGACTATAACGTCTATGCTGGTTTGTATTATAGCTTGATCGAACAAGAAAAATTTAAACAAGCTAATCAGTTAATCGACACTATGGACAAACAATTGCCGACCTTTGTTTATAGTAATGCGAAAGGGGTTGATAAGGCGCCACACGATGATCGTACTGAATTTATTGCGTTGAAGGGATTGAACTATGCTTATCGCAACGAGCATGAAAAAGCGGAACGTTACTTTAATGACTTAACCGCAAAGGCTCCTGGCAATATCGGTTATCAAAATAATTTGGCATTAATTCAACGTTGGCGTGAAAAACCAGAGCAGTCCCAGCACAATTTGGCACAGCAGAATAGCTTGGAGCCCATTTCACAGGGAACGCAAATTAACCGCATGCACAATTTCCAAGCCTTGAGCCAAATTCAAGCTTGGCGTGAACTCAATCAATATATGGTCAGCCATGTCGGTGATGATACGGGCGTAAAACAAAGTAAAAAAGAATTGGATGATCGGAATCGTGCGTCAATTCAACATCAAAGTACCTTTGCGAAAAGTGAGTCTGATGATCCTCGTGTACAAAATCGCCTGAAAGGTTCACGTGAACAGGAAAACTGGACGCGTATCAATAGCCCATGGTTTTACGATAATTATCGACTCTTTGCAGACCATAGCAATCGTTGGTCGAAGTATGAGTCTGGCAAATTAAAAGACCAAAGGATTGGCATGGGTTTAGAGTGGGCTTCGGATCGTAAAGCTGCATCTGCATTATTCTCTCAAAGCACCGATGGCGACCGTTTTGGTGTGCAATTGGATTGGTCACATTGGCTGAATGATCATTGGAACTATGCACTGGGTTACGATAGCCAAGCGGATATTCCATTGCAATCTTTGGCACAGGACCACGAAGGGCAGGCTTATCGTTTTGCATTGAACTGGCAACAAAATGAATCACGCAAAGCAGGTGCAAGTTATCAATTGACCGATATTGATGATGGCAATCTACGCCAAGAACTATCGGGATATTTTAAACAACAATTCCAGCAATCTCCGCATCATATTTCTGCGGCAACACTGCGTGGTTATTACGGAAAAAATGATCCGGTTGATGTGCCTTATTTTAACCCTGAACATAGCTATAGCGCTGAAGTGACATTGGAACATGATTGGATGACATGGCGTGACTATGAACGTCATTTTAACCAGCACTTTGCAGCAACTATCGGTACATTCGGACAAAAAGGCTACTCAAGTCGTCCGATTTATAATTTGTATTATCAACATGATTGGCAGCTCTCACGCACGTGGAAATTGAACTACGGCATAGGTTGGGGTTCACATCCGTATGACGGAAAAGATGAAGATCGTAGCTATGCAGTTGTTGGATTTGAGGGGCGCTTCTAATGAAAAATACATTAATACACCGCTTGTTGAAGCAAAGCTTAGTTCTAGCTGTGACTTTGCCCATCAGTACGACATATCTTTTTGCTGACAATAATGTGCCAAAAACTGCAAATTTGGCGATGCCTGAACTTGATGAAAGTACCGCACATAACCAATTTGTAACGCTGACCTTTCATGATGTTCGAGATGATGTTGCCAAACGTGGTGACCGAGATGTCTATGCGATTAGTACGCAAAATCTTGGGCAATATTTTGCGTGGATTAAACGAGAAGGTTGGCAACCCATTCGTTTAGAAGATGTCATGCAGGCTCGCTTACAAAAGAAAAAGTTACCTGAAAAGGCACTGTTATTAACCTTTGATGATGGTGCGCTAAGTAGTTATAGCAAAGTTTTTCCATTGTTAAAGCAATATCAATTTCCTGCAGTTTTTGCTATTCCAACCAGTTGGATTAATGGTAATACCAAAGATGCTTATGAAGCTTATGGTGTGGGTAATTTGATGAATTGGGATCAAATGCGGGAAATGCAAAAGTCGGGATATGCCGAATTTGTGTCGCATTCGGATGATCTGCATCATGGTATTTTGGCAAACCCACAAAAAAATATGGAACCTGCTGCGATTACGCGCCAGTATTTTCCAGCTCAAAATCGTTATGAAACCGATGCTGAGTTTGAGCAGCGTATTGTGCAAGATTTGAAGAAATCTAAACAAGAACTCGATCGTCAACTGGGTATTCATAGTATGGCAATCTTCTGGCCATACGGTGCAGTTACACCGGAAATTGAGGGATATGCACGTAAAGCAGGACTGCCCATGTCCTTTAGCTTAGGTAATGTGGTCAGTCAGGCAGATTCAGTGCATACCTATCAGCGTGCCTTGATTATGGATAACCCAACACCAGAGTTTATCCACCAAAATATGGAAGACTTTATCGTTGAAGCTCGTGCGCCTTATAAACAACGTAAAACATTCCTGAATTTTAATTTGACTGAATTACAAGCGCCAACGGATGAGCAATCAGATCAGAAATTAGGGAGATTATTAGATCAGGTCAATGCGTTAAAAACTAATACATTGCTTTTAAATGCCGCAGTTGATCATGATGGTGACGGTAAAATTGATGCCTTATTTTTCCCAAATTCAAAACTGCCGATGCAGCAAGATTTACTGAATCGTACCGTATGGCAAGCTCGTACACGAATTGGTAATCGAGTCTATGCACAGCTTCCAATTAGTTTAGAGCTACAGCAGGGGATTAATCTAGCAGACCTAACGGCAGATCTATTGAAAAATAACAGTTCGCTAGAAGGTTTAATTATTAATACCGGTAACAGCTTGGACTGTGCAATTCATTCAGCTCAGTGGTCAACCGCATGTACTGAGCAAGTGCAAAAAATTATTGCAATTAAAGAGCGTAGTAAGGCGCAAGCGCATTTTTATTCCAATATTAGTAATGACAACCAAACCGCGCTCAAGGTGAATTTAACTGGACATCAGTTTTCTGGATTAAAACCGTTGGTGACTCGTGCCCTAACAGCGTCGGACTTTCTGTATTTAAGTATTAACCCAGGTCAACATCCGCAAAGTTTTAAAGCCTTTATGTCCGCATTGAAGACTTTGAATACAGAGCAAAAGCAACGCTTGATTGTCAGTTTAGATATCAATCCAAATATGAGCGAGAAAGATTGGGTGAAGTATCAGCAAAACTATCAGGCTTTACGCGCAGCGTCGGTTCAAAAAATCGGACTGAATAATTATCAGCTTCAGGATGGCGAACGCGTTCAACATCACCTATATCAAAGCATCAGCTTGAATGGCAGTCCACTGACTTACCGTGATCCGTATATACAAGGAGGTCAGTAATGCACGAATGGGAACTGAGTTTTAACGATCTGTTTTTTGCCTTTGCTTTCCTATATCCCTTGTTTATGGCGTGGATTTGGATTGCTGGAGGCGTGTGGTTCTACTTAAAGCGTGAATGGAAACAACCTGAACTTCCCGTGCCAACTGAGCATGGCTGTAGCATCATTGTGCCTTGCTTTAATGAAGAAGCACAGGTACGAGACACGATTCGATATGCGATGCAGAGCCAATATCCAAATTTTGAAGTGATAGCGGTGAATGATGGAAGTAAAGATCGAACCGCTGAAATTCTAGACCAATTGGTACTCGAATATCCTAAATTGCGTGTGGTGCATTTGGCTGAGAATCAGGGTAAAGCGTATGCATTACGTGCAGGCGCGATGGTCAGCCAATTTGAGTACTTGATTTGTATTGATGGTGATGCATTATTGCACCCGCATTCGGCACTTTGGATGATGCATCATCTGACCAGTTTTCCACGCGTGGGCGCTGTAACCGGTAATCCACGTATTGTGAACCGCTCAAGCATCTTGGGTAAAATTCAGGTCGGTGAGTTTTCTTCGATTATTGGCTTAATCAAGCGCTCTCAAAGAACCTATGGTCGTATTTTTACAGTGTCAGGTGCAATTGCAGGATTTCGAAAAACGGCACTCGACCGCATCGGTTATTGGCGTGATGACATGATCACAGAAGATATTGATGTGTCATGGCGTTTGCAGTTTGATCATTGGGATTTGCACTATGTACCGCAAGCCCTTTGCTATATCTATATGCCAGAAACATTTAATGGACTTTGGAAACAACGTTTACGTTGGGCTCAAGGCGGCATCGAAGTACTATTTGCCTATTTACCTAAAATATTTAAATGGCGTTTACGTCGGATGTGGCCGATTGCATTCGAATCTATCATTAGCGTGATCTGGGCCTATGTCATGTTCAGTATTTTTGTCTTGTATTTTTATGGTCTATTTTTCTCATTACCGGGCGAGTGGGCGATTCAATCACTTTTACCTCAATGGTATGGGGTGATTTTAGGCGTGACCTGTTTATTCCAGTTCCTCGTGAGTTTATGGATCGATCGCGCTTACGACAAAAAACGCTTACTGCGAAATTATTTTTGGGTGATTTGGTATCCCTTATTTTTCTGGATCTTAGCCATGCTGACAACGGTCGTTGCTTTGCCAAAGACTATTTTTAAAACCCAAAAGCGTGCGCGTTGGGTCAGTCCAGACCGTGGATTTAGAGGGGAGGAAAACAATGAACCAAGTTAATTTTCAAAATCAGAAGCCAGTCGCAGATTCAGATTTTAAAATTATTCAAGATGAATCATTGCTTGAAATACCTGAATATATTGATAAACCTGAATACGTCAAACGTAAGTCCGCAGGCTATGGACTGATGGCAGTCGGGTGGATGCTTTGGATGTGGTTGTTTTTACCGCTATTAACCCTTGTGTTTTGGTGGTTTGAAGGCACGGTGGTGTATTCACAGGTTATGGATCAGTCCCAACCGATGACCAGTCTATCGATCATGAAATTGATTTTCTCAATCGGAATCTTTATTTGCTGTCTATTTGTTTGGGCAAGTTATAACTGGCTGCGTTTTCACGGTGAAGACCGACGAAAGGCGCCTGAGAATGCTCAAGATGAAGATTTGGCGAAAAGCTTTCATGTAAAAGCCAGTGATATAGCCACGATGCGAGAATCAAAAAATATTACCTTGCACTATACGGATGATGGTCAATTAGAACACTATAAAATCAACAGCTAATCAGCGTTCTTCATCAGATCTAGAATCCTAGATCTGATGATGTAGGCATTGGTATCAGTCCTTAGCTAGGGCAGGTGCAAATGCCTTTTTTATTTGCTGTACATCTGGATGATTTTGCACGAAATCATCTGGATAATACCCAATATGTTGCACACCATGCTGTTCCAGTAAACGGATGGTGTCAGTCAGTTCCTGATTGGAAATAGGTTTTTGATGATTCCAATCGGTCACTTGAAGTTCAAAAATGGTACGGCTCAAATTGGGGTCATATTTTTTGGCACGTTCAATCAAGTTTAAATAAAACTGACGATGGTCATCTGCCTTTTCCATATAGGGCATGGCCATGATGGCGTTGTAATCATAATGTTGATAGGTGCTGGCATTAGACTGGCTAAACCATTTTTCACTGTTCGGGTTCAGCACGGCTTCTGCATACATATTACGAGCAAAATGTAAGTCGGGTTGCTGCTGTTTTAAAATCTGACTGATGCCTTCAGCAAATTGGTCTAGATAAGCCGTTTTGTAGCGTGAAAATTCAAGCTGCTGCGCATGCTTTGGCTGTCCAATCAATTGTCGATCGAAGCCCCACGTTTTGTATGTCTGAAGTGCTGCGGCACTATTATCCTCAAAATCATTGAGAGTGATATCATCATGATAAAGTATGCCATCTACTTTATTCTGCTGAATAAAATCTAGAAAAATTTCTGCTGTGTATTGTTGGTTTCTTGGGTCAAAGGGCGATATTCGAATATAACCTTTCTTTTCACTTTGGCTTTTTACATATTGCAGCGGGTATTGTTTCGGAAACTCCCACGCTATTAAAGGCAGCCATGCATATACAGTTTTTACTTGAGTCTGCTGTCGTATTTCGTGCAAAACACGTTGAAATAAATCTGAGCGCATTGGGATATAGCGATTTTTAAAATACACCGCATCAGCCGAACCATTGGCATCAGGGTCTGCAAAAGCCTGTAGAAAAATCGTATTGGCTTCAATGCGACGGATACGTTCGATCAAAGCGCGGATATTTTTTTCTAGTTGAGCCTGATTGGCATCATATACATAATCTAAGTCGATATGCATAATGCGCATACGCTCTGTAGTGCTTGGCTTTGGTGTTTTGCTGGTCAAGGTTTGATGTAAAGGATTGGCTGATGCATATTGCTTGACCAAATCTTGTATAGGGTGGTGGATAATACGTACCGTTTCAGCACTGCTACAGCCTGAAAAGACCAAACCGAAGCAGGTCATTAGACCTATTAATTTTTTAAAGGGGCGTAGGGAAGTAACGGCATTTAAGGAAGAAGTCATATTTATACTTGCACTGAGCGTATTATCATTCGTAAATGTTTTCATCGCATATTTTGCTGCACGTTTTAGCAAGTACAGCTAAGTAGAATATGATGAATTTGAAGATTGTAGCAAGATTGCAGGGGAAGGGTTATTCTTAAAAGTGTGATTTGGTTTGCACTTTGTTGTGATCCAGTATTTCGTCATTTTAAAGTCATGATTTGGTACTGAACGAATTTTTTAAGCTCTCGTAAGTCTTCCTTGTCGATGATCTCAATAAAAAACCGCAGGATTAAGCTGCGGTTTTTTTAGCGTGTAAAACGAATTAACCAGCTTTTTTGTTTAAGCTCTGAGTTAAACCGTTAATATCGCCACCTTGGATACCAAGCTCACTCATCAAGCTATCAATCAGTGGGGCCTGGCTGCGGTAGCGTAAGGCACTATTCACCACTTGGTCTGATAAGGCAACATTGCCGCTGCCTTCGTGGTGAGCATCACCTTGGCAAGAACCTGCATGACCACCATTTAGACCATTTACTTGCAAAATCTTAATGTCATCAATGTTTTCCATTGGTTTAACACTTTCGCGAATGATTTCTGGTAAGTATTTCAGCATCGCTAAACGAATTTGCATTTCAACCTGTTCAGATGACAATACGTTGTTTGCTTCGTTCACTGCACGTGTACCTTCAGCATCAACTTGGTATTGTTTTTCCATCGCTTGAGCCAACAGAACTTTTGCGTCAGCTTCACCTTTGGCTTTTAAGCGAACTTTTTCAGCTTCGGCTTCAGCTGCAATACGAATCGCTTCAGCTTCATCTGCGGCTGCTTGTTTACCCGCTTCAGCCGCGACAGTAATGGCAATCGCATCTTTCTCCGCTTTTTCTTTCGCAGAGACTAATTCGACAGCTTTTTGACGTTCAGCTTGTTGGATCTGACGAACGGTAATCACTTCTTCTTCGGCTTTTACCGCTTGAGCACGTGCTTGATCGGCATGTGCTTTAGCTTCAGATTCAGCACGAGATTTTTCAGCAATGGCAATGGCACGGTCTTGCTCAGCCAATTCAATGGTTTTCTTTTGTTCCACTTGGGCTTGCTGAATAATTTGTGACTTTTGAATATTTTGATTTTCAACGTCACGTGCAGCAGTAATACGCTTTAAGTCAACTTCACGTTCAGCAGCAATACGCGCTTCTTCGGCTTCACGTTTTTTAGCAGCTTCTTGTGATGCAATTTCTGCAAGCTGTTCTGCACGACGGATTGAAATTTCACGTTCTTGTTGCAGTTTTGCATATTCTTCTTCACGCAAAATTTGTAGACGTGCTTGTTCTGCTTCTAAGTTCTTGGTCTTAATTGCAAGATCTGCATCTTGTTCAATCGCATTACGTTTACGACGACGGTCCTCAATGGTTTCTGTCAGTTTAGTTAAACCTTCAGCATCGAACGCATTTTGTGGGTTAAAGTATTTAAAGCCTGTTTGGTCTAAGCCAGTTAATGAAACAGTTTCAAGTTCCAAACCGTTTTTATGTAAATCTTCAGACACCACTTGCTGAACTTTTTGTACGAAGTCGACGCGTTTTTCATGCAACTCTTCCATCGCCATTTCTGCGGCAACTGCACGCAATGAGTCAACAAATTTACCTTCAACCAAATTTTTAAGCTCATTTGGTGACATGGTCTTTTGACCTAACGTTTGTGCTGCGGTAGCAATCGAATCTGCGGTTGGTTTCACACGGACATAGAACTCCGCCATCACGTCGACACGCATACGGTCACGTGTAATCAGCGCTTGGTCATCTGCACGACGTACTTCAAGACGTAGGGTGTTCATATTGACTGGAATAATTTCATGCAGCACAGGAAGCACAATAGCACCGCCACCTAAAATCACTTTTTCACCGCCGAAGCCTGTACGCACAAATGAAATTTCTTTACTTGAGCGACGATAAAGTCGAGCAATAATAAAACCAATAAAAATAAGTGCGGCAAAAATTATCCCGACTGAAACAAGGATACCGCTTGGAATAATGTCTAACATGGACGTTTATCTCTTTTGTTGTAATTCAAGTTAACCCTCTAAAGTGCTAACAAGTTTGGTTTAAAAATCAGTATTTTGTTGACTCATCATGACTTCGATATATGCAGAAGGTATGACGTGTTAAATGTATTTATATGGTGTTAAAAGAACTGATCGAGCATCAATTCATTCAAAATTTAGAGCATGGTGGCTTGAAAGCCTACATTTGTTTTTTGGGTTAAAACCACTGATTGACCTTGGCTGAAAATTTCATCTTGTTCAGGTTCAACCAAAATATAATGGGTCAATCCGTGTTGATCTTTGACTTTGGCTTGAGCAGGAGACTGTGGTCGTGCATCACCCAAAATGATCGTGGCCGTTCTACCGATCAATTCATCACTATAAATGGCAGTTGTTTCATCTTGCGGTAAAATACGGGCAATGAGCATTGCGCTAAAACGTACGAAGGGCATGCACAGAAAAATACATGCAGGAGCAATAATCCATGCACTGAACATCATACTGGTCATTTGGTTAACGACGGCTTGAATAGCAAAGCCCAACAAACTATAGACACATAAGAAAATGATGAGCCATACGAACAGCGGAATACGACCCAAATACAACCAATCGAGCACACGTGTCACGATACCTGCATCGGCATCTACACCTAGCTCTGCATTATGACCAACATCCTCAGGTAGGAATTGATCTAAGAAGCCTTGAGAACCACCCCCTAAAATTGTTAACACAATCTCAAAAAGTCCAAACAAGAACATTAAGCAGAGACTGATGCTAAACACGATATTAGACGGGTGAGTAAACAATTCCCACATTATATTTATCTCTATATTTATGCTTATAAAAAATCAAAAAAAATAATTCTGGCCGAATTTTTTTCAGTAAATAAAATAACATTATCTGTCGAAATTGTGTAAAAAAATTACAGATCAGATTAACAAAAAGTCGGCTTTTATGTGAGCTATTACTAAGTTTTTCTTTAAAAATAGTTGATCAATTAAGTCAGGATTATCTAAATCTAAAGTTAATAGTATTTCTGCTTTACCCATTTAAGATTTAAGTCATTGTGATCAATCAAATTTTCAGTCTAATTGCAGATATATAAGTGGTCGTGCTTAACGGAGAGAAATGGCTTGTTAAAAGGCACAGAAAACAATGTTAGGAAATGTAAATTTATAACCGCCACGGCAGTGCTGAGAAGCTTTACCGTGACTTTCGATGTCATATGGAGATTTGAACTGGTGTTCAATAGAGCTATTTTTAGGTGGCTTTAACCGTTTTTATAACAATGAAGTTTGAATGCGTACTTTCATATCTAAAGCCGCTTGAACAATAAAGGTTTTCATCCACTTCACTTGTTCGCCCATCGGATTGGTTTTAATCGCAGTGTCTAAAAAGCCCATGCTTTCAAGTTGAAACAATTGCTTTTCGATCTCTTCCTCTAACTGGCTGCTATTGGCTGCGAGCGGGAAGTGGATTAAGTGAAATGCTTTGGGAAAATTGTAAAAAGCATAGAGCAGATTAAATGCACGTTGATCGGCCTTTAAATTGCCAGCGCCAATTTCATAGCCGCGATCTTGGTTACTATGAGTCACCCCAATCAAAAACTCGAGTTTATTGTCCAAAAGTCGTAGACCGAACTGAAGGCCAATTTGGTCTGCACTCAGCTCATGTTGGATAAAGTTATTCAGCGGGCTGCCGTCATCATTTAAAGCTTCTTGGAGCACGAGCATGTGTGAAGAATGCTGATAAATATAGCCAGCAAGACCTGCGGCTTCAATCAGCGACTTTAAGGTTTCAAGCGTATAGTGACTATATGGCATATCAATAACTATTGGAGAGTGATATAGCTACTTTAAGTACATTGAGCGAGTTTGAATACCGATTGTTTAGAGGATTTAGCGATTAGTTAATTGATAAAAAATTGCGTAAACTTACGGGTCTCGGACTAGAATAATAATGAAATTGATAAGTCTATCGTATTAAATTAATTAAAATTGATAAGCAGTATCAGACAATTTGTATATGACGAATAAGAATATCAATATCACAAAACAAGCAATCGTTATGAAAGCTTAATCACTATAATGTATATATATCTTTAAAAGTGTAATAAGTACACATATTCTAAGCTGGTGTTGTCCATGTCATTAAATGAGGAAAGACTTACTCATCTTAAACAGCTTGAAGCTGAGAGTATTCATATCATCCGTGAAGTTGCTGCTGAGTTCGAAAACCCAGTCATGCTGTATTCAATCGGTAAAGATTCAGCGGTCATGCTGCATCTTGCTTTAAAAGCATTCTATCCTGCCAAACTTCCATTCCCACTACTGCATGTAGACACGGGTTGGAAATTTAAAGACATGATTACTTTCCGTGACAACATGGCAAAAGAGCATGGCTTTGATTTGATCGTGCATCAAAACAAAGAAGGTAAAGATGCAGGCGTGAATCCATTCGATTACGGGAGCTCAAAATATACTGATATCATGAAAACTCAAGGCTTAAAACAAGCACTTGATAAATATCAGTTTGATGCGGCTTTCGGTGGTGCGCGCCGTGACGAAGAAAAATCTCGTGCCAAAGAACGTGTTTACTCATTCCGTGATACCAAACACCGTTGGGACCCTAAAAACCAACGTCCTGAACTTTGGAATCTTTACAACGGTAAAGTGAACAAAGGTGAAAGTATTCGTGTGTTCCCATTGTCTAACTGGACTGAGTTGGATATTTGGCAATACATCTACCTCGAAAATATTAAATTGGTTCCTTTGTACTTGGCTGCTGAACGTCCAGTGGTTGAGCGTAACGGTACACTGATCATGGTTGATGATGAGCGTATGCGTTTAAACGAAGGTGAAGTGCCACAAATGAAATCGGTGCGTTTCCGTACTTTAGGTTGTTACCCACTTACAGGTGCTGTTGAATCAACTGCAACAACTTTACCGGAAATTATCCAAGAGATGCTTTTAGCCACCACATCTGAACGTCAAGGTCGTATGATCGACCATGATGAAGCAGGTTCGATGGAAAAGAAAAAGCAGGAAGGTTACTTCTAAGAATCTTAAGAAATCTCCCTTGCGCAGCAGTGCTGCTCACCCTCTTTACTAAAGAGGGGGAACTCCCGAGAAAGAACGGAGCAAAGTCTCCCTTTCTTAAAGGGAGATTTAGAGGGATTAAAAAGATTCAGAAACCGATTTCAAAAGAATATGTGGAGCTTTGAGCAATGTCTCATCAATCAGATTTAATTAGCCAAGACATCTTGGCGTATTTAAAACAACACGAAAATAAAGACCTTCTGCGTTTCCTCACTTGCGGTAACGTTGATGACGGTAAATCGACTTTAATTGGTCGTTTACTTTACGATTCAAAATTGATTTATGAAGATCAATTGCAAGCCGTGACTCGTGACTCTAAAAAAGTCGGTACTACGGGTGATGCGCCTGACTTGGCTTTACTTGTAGATGGTCTACAAGCAGAGCGTGAACAAGGTATTACCATTGACGTGGCTTACCGTTATTTCTCTACAGAAAAACGTAAGTTCATCATTGCTGACACCCCAGGGCATGAGCAGTACACACGTAACATGGCGACTGGTGCGTCGACTGCCGATTTAGCGATCATCTTGATTGATGCGCGTTATGGCGTTCAAACCCAAACTCGTCGTCACTCATTTATTGCGAGCCTTTTAGGTATTCGTAATATCGTGGTTGCAGTGAACAAAATGGACTTGGTTGAATTCTCTGAAGCGCGCTTCAATGAAATTCAAGCAGATTACAACGAGTTCGTAAACCAATTGGGCGATCGTAAACCTGCGAATATTATCTTCACGCCAATTTCTGCGTTGAATGGTGATAACGTTGTAAACAAATCTCCAAATACGCCGTGGTACCAAGGTCAGACTTTAATGGAGACTTTGGAAACTGTTGAAATTTCGCATGATACGAGCAAGCACGAATTCCGTTTCCCTGTTCAGTATGTTAACCGTCCGAACCTCGACTTCCGTGGTTTCTGCGGTACGATTGCACTTGGTGAAGTGAAAGTTGGCGATACCATTACTGCATTACCATCTGGTAAGTCTTCGACTGTTAAAGAAATCGTAACTTTTGACGGTAACTTAGACCATGCTGTTGCAGGTCAAGCGGTGACTTTAACACTGAACGATGAAATTGATATTTCACGCGGTAACGTGTTGGTTAAAGCGGGCGAACAGCCGTTAATTTCACGTTCTGCACGTGCCTCTGTGGTATGGATGACAGATGCGCCTTTAGTAGTTGGCAAGCTGTATAACGTGAAGTTTGGTACACAAACTATTCCTGCGAAAGTTGCGAAAATTAACTATCGTACCAATGTGAACACACTGGAAAAAACGGAAGTTGAACAGCTTGAATTGAATGCGATTGCAGATGTAACGATTGAGTTTGATGCGCCAGTGGTATTTGACCGTTACCAAGACAGTCGTTACACAGGTTCATTTATCTTTATTGACCGTTTAAGCAACGTGACTGTTGGTGCGGGTATGGTTGAGTCTGCAGTGGAATGGACTGCACACAACGAGCCTGTAACTGCTGAAGCGCGTGCTGCACGTTTAGGTCAAAAACCCGCTGCGGTAACTGTGACTGCTAAAGCCCTTGAAAATGCGCAAGCAATTGAAAGCTTGTTGATTCAGCAAGGTGTGGTTGCGATTGCGAAAGCTGGTTTAACTGTAGAGCAAGTTGCACTTGTACGTGAAACAGGTGTGGTTGTGATTACAGATGCGACCGAAGGCACTGATGTGACTTATGCCTTCGATGCTGTTGAAGAAGTTGCTGAGAAAATTGTTGAGTTGGTTCGTCTGTAATAGATTGAATTGATTTAAAAAAGACCCGCTGAGAAGCGGGTTTTTTTTAAGTTTTTTTAAGTTTTTTTTGATGTAAGTTATTGGATATTAGGAGAATTAAAAATTAAAGAGTAGTAATATAGTTTTATAAATTACTTCTAGCTAGTTGATTGAAAATAAAAATGATTACAGATATTCCTAATTCAGATTTTTTTTTAGAAAGATGTGTGAATTATCATTACTTTGCATTAAATAATCTTTTGACTCTTCTATGTAAATTTGAATATATGGAATTTGAAGATTTAGAATGTGAGTTATTAGATATCGAGTCTGAACTTTGGGAGTATTTAGATATTGAATTGGGTAATATTATTTTATTATTATTCAACTCTATTGAGAATTATTTAAAATATAGAATTTCTCTCATAACACCATATTTATTACTTGAAACACCTATCAAAGATTGGAAATGGTCAAATAAGGCTTTTCATGAATTTTACATCCATCCTTTTGATTCATTATTAAAAATATTTGCTGTAACGAATATTGAGCCTAGCGATCACGTTAGACAAAAATTTGAAGAATTAAGAGTTTCAAGAAATTTATATATTCATGGAGCTAAGGCTTCCAAAACAACACCTTATAAAATAATAGAAATTAGTTATCTGTTCTTAACAGAATTATGGGGTGAAACATTAGGTGAAGAAAAAATATCAATTTTTAGAAAATTTTTAGAATCAGGTTATTTGGAAATTGACGAGGAGTGTGAGGCAAGGGCAGGTGAATTGATGGATGATCATAATAAAATTATATTTTTTTTTAGCTTCTATCAAAAAGTTATGGGGAAAAAGAAAGCTTTAAAAGTCTTAGGAATAGAGGCAGAAGATGAAATGTATAACTGTAACCTGTGCGAAGAACAAACTAGTAATATATTGAAAGATTCATATCTTGCAATAAAGTCAGGTGAAGAAGTGATTACATGTAGATTATGCCAAAGTGAATATAACTTAATTAGATAATAGTAGTTTAATTTAAAATGTATGATAAGATATATCTTAATTAATCTTAAGGTGTATCTTTGCGATGTCAAATTCAGACCTTCTCGACAGTAGCGATAGTCCAGTCAAAACCCGCAAACGCCTGTTTGAAGCAGGGCACATGAAACTATTGGTGCTGCATCTCATATCCCAAGCGCCTAAGTTCAGCTATGACATTATCAAAGATGTCGGAGCAATCGTAGGCGGCGGTTACAGTCCAAGCACAGGGACAATTTACCCAACGCTGAATTACCTAGAAGAACAGCAATACATACATGCAGAACTAAATGCGGAAGACCGTAAGCAATACAGCGTTACGCAGTCAGGTTTAGCGCATCTGGATGCCGAAAAAGCCACAGTAGAGAAAATCCTCTGCCGTTTTGATACCCGCAAGCAGATTCATAACAACGAACAGTACGTCGATATCAAACGTGCGATGGAAAACCTAAAAGCATCACTGCGCATCAAAATTCAGCACTGTGAACTGACACCTGAACAGGTGTATGCCATTGCAGAAAAAATCGATCAGGCAGCCGTCGAAATCAGTCGTATGGAGGTGACACAATGAAACAGCATCAATATGAAATTACGCTCAAACACATTGCTGATGCTCAGGGCAATCCATCGACCTATACCGAAGCTTTGCAGTTTAATGCCTACAACCATGATGACATGTTTAAGGTATTGGAGCATTTGACCAAAGCGCAATTGTTAGATGATGAAAAGACCAAAGCTTTTGCTGTGGGTCTGAAACTGTTTGGTGAAACCTTGTTGGAAAATAAAGACCATCCTTTATTTAAAGATTTCATGCCGCATTTCGGCCAATTTATGAAAACACTGAAACAAACCGTAAAAGCCCAGAACGCAGCCCAAGACGAACAATAGGTATTTACAGATGAATCAACTCCCAAAATTTCATCCCAAACACATGACTTGGCTGATGCCCCTAATCTTGTCCGGCATTATGAGCGGTTCAATTTCCTGCTTTAACATGCTGATGAATAAAGGCTTAGTTGAAGGTTTTCTTGGCATTTGGCTGCGCGCATGGAGCATGTCGTGGATGATGGCCTTTCCGCTCATTTTGATCGTGTTGCCATTGGTGCGTAATACTTTAATGAAGTTTGTACGCCTGCCGAATGAGTCTGCATCCAAATAAAAGGAAAATATACTTAGTCATGAGTTGAATGTGACTGCATAGCATCTTGAATGATGGTTGTTAATTCAGTCAGTGATTTGACACCTGCAATACGTTGAATCACTTTCCCACGATAAAACAGCAAGGTTGAAGGCAGTCCATAAACGTTATAACGCAAGGTTAGTATCGGTGAGGAATCAATATTTACCTTGCCAAATTTGAGCTGTGCATGCTGCGCGGACATTTGCTTTGCACACTGCTCAAATACAGGGAAGTTCTGCACACAGGGCGCGCACCAGTCTGCATAGAAGCGAATCACGGCAAAACCGTCGAACCATTCATAGTCACTGGCGTTATCTTCATTGTATTCAATGATCTGAGACATGCTTGGCCTATTATTCATTTACGAAATACAGTACAGATTATACATAAGTCCATGTTTATTCATTCTGCGGCATTTCTATGTTCAAATAGTGCAGAGATAGATGAATAGTCAATAATTGAAAAGGAAAAACAATGTCACAGCAAAGCATGCAGCAGGTCATTATTACTGAACCGGGCGGTGTTGAAAAACTGGCGTATGAAAGCGTTGCCATCCCAGAAGCGAAAGCGGATGAAGTACTGGTAAAAGTGCATGCCTTTGGCATCAACCGTCCAGACATTTTACAGCGCCAAGGCTTATACCCAATGCCGAAAGGGGTAACACCAGTACCGGGTTTAGAAGTGGCGGGTGAAGTGGTTGCTGTGGGTGCAGAAGTCACTTTGTTTAAGGTGGGCGATAAGGTTTGCGGTCTGACCAATGGCGGCGGTTATGCGGAGTATTGCGTGGTGCCTGAAAGCCAAACCATTCGTATTCCTGAAGGCGTCAGCTTTACCCAAGCAGCAGCAATTCCTGAAACATTCTTTACCGTATGGGCGAATGTATTCCAAATGGGTAAAGCCAAAGCAGGTGAAACGGTACTTATTCATGGCGGTACTAGCGGTATTGGTACTACAGCGATTATGTTGTGTAATGCTTTAGGTATGAAAACCTTTGCGACGGTAGGTTCAGATGAAAAAGTCGCTGCGATTTCAAATATCACTCATGCCATTAACTATAAAACTCAAGACTTTGAGCAAGTGATTAATGAGGCGACCGCTGAGCAAGGCGTCGATGTGATTTTAGATATCGTGGGTGCACCGTATTTAGCACAGAACTTAAATCTATTACGTCGTGATGGTCGTTTGGTCTATATCGCCTTCTTAGGTGGTGCAAAAGCCAAAGAAGTGAAGTTGGGTCAAATCATGATGAAGCGTTTGACCATTACAGGCTCAACCATGCGTGCGCGTAATACTGCAGAAAAAGCAGAGATTGCCAAAGGCATTCAGGAAAATGTTGTTCCGTTATGGTCTAAAGGTGAATGCCTGCCAATGATTTACAAAACATTTAAGTTTGACCAAATTCAAGAAGCACATGCAGCCATGGATACAGGCGAGCATGTGGGTAAGATTGTGGTTGAAGTGATCTAAAGGATTATTTTTAAAACGCGATGTATTTGCAGGGTGTTTTAAAATAATTAAAGAGGGCAATGTCCCTCTTTTTTATTGTATTCCTATCTGATTTGACGCAGTAACATCAAAAGCACAATTTAATTCAAATAAAAGAATGATACGCGGTAAGGTCATCCGCAAGTGTATGAGATAGGGTTGTTTTTAATCAAAAATGTTTTTGCAATACTTTGAATAAGTAGACGCTAGTGAACGAGTTTTGTCGGTGAGGTGCATTGCACCGCAAGATGGTTTCCTTGCGAAGCTTCGCTTCTCATTTTGCCGAAACAAAAGTACCTCCAGCCGAAGGCTAATCCCTTTATTCAATCCCTAGATGTAAGACTCTGTCGAGTAGATTTAAATATCGGTAAATAATGTGAAATTACTTTTACGTGCGTAACATCTGTTGCTAAATTTTAGGCATAAAAAAACCAGCTTATCGCTGGGTTCTTTATTACACCATCTTCAATAGAAGAAGAATGGTGCCCGAGGCCAGACTCGAACTGGCACGCTTTGTGGGCGGGGGATTTTAAATCCCCTGTGTCTACCGATTTCACCACTCGGGCTTAACAAGATTGGAGGCGGAGGTCGGAATCGAACCGGCGTACACGGAGTTGCAGTCCGCTGCATGACCACTCTGCCACCCCGCCATGTCTTGTTGATGCGTATATTAGCAAGCTCTGAAAAAAAAACAATAGCAGATTCATCTGTATGAGCATAAAAGCAGCATACAAGGTAAAAAATTTAAAATAATCATGTATTATGTGCAAAATTGATTCATATCATCACTTGGAGAAGTGCCGTGGCATTAGTTTTAGATGGTCGTGCATTGGCGAAGAAAATTGAAGCTGACTTGTTGACTCGCGTAGAAGCGCTAAAAGAGAAAACTGGTCGTACCCCAATTCTTGCGACTATTTTGGTAGGTGACGATGGTGCATCTGCAACTTATGTACGTATGAAAGGGAATGCTTGCCGCCGTGTTGGTATGGATTCATTAAAAGTTGAGCTTCCTAAAGAAACTACAACTGAACAATTACTTGCTGAAATTGAAAAATTAAATGCAAACCCAGATGTTCACGGTATTTTGTTACAACACCCAGTACCTGCTCAAATTGATGAGCGTGCATGTTTCGATGCGATCTCTCTTGAAAAAGACGTAGATGGCGTAACTTGCTTAGGTTTTGGTCGTATGGCAATGGGTGAAGCAGCATATGGTTCTGCGACTCCTGCAGGTATCATGACCATTCTAAAAGAAAACAATATTGAAATCGCAGGTAAACACGCGGTTGTTGTGGGTCGTTCTGCAATTTTGGGTAAACCAATGTCTGCGATGCTACTTGAAGCGAATGCAACAGTGACCACTTGCCACTCACGTACTCAAAACTTAGCTGACTTTGTTAAGCAAGCTGACATTATTGTGGGTGCGGTAGGTAAAGCAGAATTGATTCAAAAAGATTGGATCAAACCAGGTGCAGTGGTTGTTGATGCTGGCTTTCATCCACGTGATGGCGGCGGTGTAGGTGATATCCAATTGGTGGGTATTGAAGAAGTTGCTTCTGCGTATACGCCAGTTCCGGGTGGTGTAGGCCCTATGACCATTACAACGTTGATTCGTCAAACTGTTGAAGCTGCTGAAAAAGCGTTGGGTTAATCTTTTAATAAAATGATATTAAAGTCACAACGGAGTCTTACCGTTGTGACTAAAATGTAAGAAGCTCGTATGTTACTTTTGTTTCGGCAAAAGTAACCAAAACCATTTGTCATCTGCTGAACTCGACAGAATCAGTCTTTTGATTAATGGTATCGCAGAAACAGTGTTCATTCGATTAAGGTCTGTCTCGCACAGCAGCAGATGACGATGTCGCATATCTAATACGTTTATAAATTCAAATAAAATCATCTCCAAGGCTTAATATGAGCTGTACTTTCCAATTCCCCAAAGCCCCTGAACATTTACTGAAAGCACTGCATGAAGTTATTCCGCATTGTGAATTACATGCACAACAGTTACCTGAAACCCCCATTTCTTTATGGTTGATACCGCCTGTATTTCCAACCGATAAATTGGATGATGAAGTCATTCGCCGTATATGGAATGATACGCCGTATTGGATCTTTTGTTGGGCTTCAGGGCTTGCAATGGCGCAGTGGTTGTTGGCAGAGCCGCATCATGTCAAAGATAAAGTGGTGTTGGACTTTGGTGCAGGTTCAGGCGTGGTGGCGATTGCCGCGAAAATGGCAGGGGCGAAACGCGTGATCTGCTGTGATATCGATCAAGTAAGCCTAGATGCTTGCCGTGCGAATGCTGAGCTGAATAATGTTGAACTCGAATATTTAGACGATCTGTATAAAGCCGAACAAGTCGATATTTTATTGGCTGCCGATGTGCTATATGACCAATGCAACCGTTTCTTTTTGGATGAATTTTTAAAGTTTGCTCCAGAAGTGTGGGTGGCAGACAGTCGTGTGAAAAACTTTAGTCATCCTAAATATGAAAAACTCGATGAACGAAGCGCGACGACATGGCCTGATTTGGATGAATCACCTGAGTTTCGAAATGTGAGTTTTTATAAAACCCTATAAATATTGAACCCATAAAAAATAAGACGCTTAAAGCGTCTTATTTTTTATATTTTGAACAGCAAATTTGATTAAGAACAGGTATAGCGAACCACACGTAAGGTGGCAGGGCGAGCATCGAGTGCATCACGCGCGCCTAAGTTTTCAGAGTTACGTAGATCAGGAGTATTTGATAGACCGAAGTTCGCACGTGTATTACCAATTTGACGGCCGTACTGGGTATTTTCCAAAGCAGGATTTGCAATTTCGTTCACGCTTAAGATTTGTAATTTATAGGTCTTTTGCGTATTTAATACTTTTTGGCAAGCACGCTGTAATTTATTGGCATCCAGTTGTTGGTTTTGGCGACCCGCTAAAGTATATGCAAGTGTTGCGCTATCTGCAGATTTGGACTCTATTTGAAAGCCCGTTTGACCATTAAAAGCACGTGGAGTGCTTTGGCAAGCAGCCATCGACATTGCAACAATACCCAAACTTAAAACTTTGTAAATATTTTTCATCATTCATTCGCCGTGTGTATTTGTATGTTCAGTATGCCATAGTCCGTCTGTCGACTCGATGGCGAAAACCAAGAAAGCCAAAGAAGTTTGATTAAATCTTTGATACAGATGAAACGTTAAATAGATGGAAATGCAGATAAAAAAAGCTCATCAAAATAGGCTTTGATGAGCTTAAGTGGAATAGCAGGGCTGAGCGAATTAATCGTCAGTGATCATGCTATGTTTTTTAGTATCTTTCATGAAGACATAGGTAATTAAAGATAAACCAATCATGAGTGTAATGTAGTAGAAGAAGTAGTTTTCATGGCCTGCATTTTTGAAGCTCAAAGCTACAAGTTCTGCGGTACCACCAAAGAGTGTATTTGCAATGGCATAAGGCAATGCAACACCTAGGGCACGGATGTGTGCAGGGAACAACTCTGCTTTTACTACGGCATTAATCGCAGTATAACCAGTGACAATCACCATACCGCTCATGCAAAGCATAAATGCTGTGGTTGGGCTGGTAGTTGAACCGATACCATTGAAAATAGGAATGGTAAACAGCACACCAAGCACACCAAAGGCGATCATAATTGGCTTACGACCAATTTTATCTGAAAGCGCACCGACAGCAGGTTGTAAAAGCATGAAGATGAAAATTGCAGCAGTGGTAATTTCAGTTGCTGTGGTTTTTTCAAAGCCAGACGTGTTGACCAAATATTTTTGTAAATATGTGGTAAAAGTGTTGAACGCTAAAGTACCACCGGCAGTCAACATGATCACAGTGAAGGCTTGTTTAGGGTATTTGGTAAATAACGCTAAAGCACCTGATTTTGGACCACCATTTTTAGCTTGTTCTTGAGCTTCTTTAGAGGATTGAGTTTCAACTAAACCGCGACGAATCCAGAACACCACAATAGCGAGTAATGCACCGATGAAGAACGGAACACGCCAGCCCCATTCAGTTAAAGCTTGTTCTGAGAAATTGCGTTGTAAGATAATTAAAACGCAAAGAGCCAATAGCTGACCTGAAATCAGTGTGACATATTGGAAACTTGAGAAGAAACCACGATGGTTTTTACCTGCCATTTCAGTCAAATAGGTGGCACTAGAACCATATTCACCACCAACACTTAAGCCTTGGAGTAAACGCGCTAAAAGTAGAATAGCGGGTGCGAGCATCCCTACAGAATCGTAGGTTGGTGCACATGCGATCATCAGTGAGCCGACACACATCAACGATACAGACAGCGTTAAACCTGCTTTACGACCTTTACGGTCAGCATAAATACCCATGACCCATGCGCCGATTGGACGCATTAAGAAACCGAGTGCAAAGACTGCAGCTGCTTGTAAGAGTTTTACAGTATTGTCACCGTCAGGGAAAAATTGCGGTGCAAAGTAAAGGGTAAAGGCAGCGTAGACATACCAGTCGTACCATTCAACGAGGTTGCCGGCAGATCCGCCGAGGATAGATTTGACACGAGTTTTTCTATCCAATTGTTCAGGAACAACTGGCTCAGATGAGTTTGACACATCATTCTCCAAGGAATGAATGCAAAACATATCCATTTAAACTCTTTGGGAAAAGTTTAAATCAATATATTTTGTCGAAATGGGAGATGGAACTATATTTATTTAATTTATACTCCTGTTGTCGCATAAAATCATGCGACTTTAGTCTATAAAATGCGATTTTTTTGAGCAGATACATTTTTCACGACTAAATGAAAACAACAAAGCCTCATAAGTTGAGGCTTTGATTGGAAAAATATGCTGTTTTTGATCAGCTTGATCAATAAGTCATCATCAAATGAACCTGATCAATGCTCCTGAATTTTGGAATGGTGTTTGGTGTCTTTCATAAAGACGTAGACCAATAACGAAATAAAAATCATGATGGTTACATAGATGAAAAACCATGACTCGTGACCAGCTTCTTTAAAACTTAGCGCAAAGAATTCTGCCGTACCACCAAAGATGGTATTTGCAAGTGCATAAGGCAGCGCAACACCCAATGCGCGAATATGTGCAGGGAACATTTCTGCTTTTACAACCGCATTGATCGAGGTGTATCCCGTGACAATCACTAGACCTGCGAGACAGAGCCAAAATGCGGTCCAATAATCTTGAGTTTGTCCTAAGGCACTAAATAGAACATAGGTGAACAGCACCCCTAAGATCCCGAAGGCAATCATTAGAGGCTTACGACCAATTTTATCGGATAGACCGCCTGCAAGTGGCTGTAAGCACATAAAAATAAACAGTGCTAAAGTGGTGATTTGCGTGGCCTCAGGTTTACTAAAGCCAGAGGTATTGACCAGATATTTTTGCAAATAGGTGGTGTAGGTATAAAAAGCCAATGTACCCCCAGCTGTTAAAAATAACACCGTGAATGCTTCTTTCGGATAATGCTTAAATAGAGAAAATAAGCCTGATTCAGGCTGGTCCTTTTGCTCTTGTGCATTTTTAAAGGATTGAGTTTCTAGTAGGCCACGTCGAATACGGAAAACCACTACCGCTAAACACGCACCGATAAAGAATGGAATACGCCAGCCCCAATCATGCAATTGTTCTTCGGTCAGCAACCATTGCAAAATAAGTAGTACGCACAGTGCAGTCAACTGACCTGCAATCAGTGTCACATACTGAAAGCTTGAAAAAAAACCACGACGGTCGCGGTCAGCCATTTCACTAAGGTAGGTCGCACTGGCGCCATATTCTCCTCCGACACTTAAACCTTGAATTAGTCGTGCAACCACAAGAATAATCGGCGCCAAAATACCAATTTGGTCATGTGTTGGAGAAATAGCAATCATCAATGAGCCGATACACATAAGTGTGACGGAGAGGGTTAAACCTGACTTTCGACCTTTTTTGTCTGAATAGATCCCCATAATCCATGCACCAATGGGCCGCATGAGGAAGCCCACTGCAAAGATGGCCGCGGCTTGGAGAAGTTGTGCAGTCTGGCTGCCCTGAGGGAAAAAAGCATGGGCGAAATAGAGGGTGAATGCCGCATAGACATACCAATCGTACCATTCAACAAGATTACCTGCTGAACCTCCGAGAATGGATTTTACTCGGGTCTTTGTATCTAAATTTGATTGAGTAACAATTTCTTCCGTCATTTTAAAATCCATCTTTTTTATTGTGTGAAAATATCTTATGCGTATCGAAAAGCATGAAATGTAAACTAAAAAAGAGGTTTTGTTTAAAAAGTGTACAAATCAACAACTTGTCATGAATTTTGCTTTGAATAATGGTTTGGGCCTTAAAATGATTGATTTCATACTTGAGCCAGCAACCGTTTAAACGTACATTTAAAATATAACTTCTCATTTAATGAGGAATACAAAAACTCAGCGTAAGGATATCGTGACCAAAATAGGTATCTTGATCAAAAAATGATGATCAATGAGAAAAATAATAAAGCAAAGAAAACGAAGCATTGTTGAATAAAAAGATATAGTGGGAGGGAGCGATGAATACACAACAACAATTAATATATGACATGGTGGTCATTGGTGGTGGAATCAATGGTGTTGGTATTGCTTGTGATGCAGCGGGGCGTGGTTTAAGTGTTTTGCTTTGCGAAAAAGATGATCTCGCGAGCCATACTTCATCTGCAAGTAGCAAATTAATTCATGGTGGTCTTCGCTATTTAGAACATAAAGAATTTCGTTTGGTACGTGAGGCACTGGCAGAACGCGAAGTTCTCCTTAAAAAAGCCCCCCATATTATTCGACCGATGCGTTTTATCATGCCGCATGAACCGCATTTACGACCGGCTTGGCTAATTCGTACTGGATTATTCTTTTATGATTATTTGGGTAAGCGAGAACAGCTTGCAGGCTCCAATGGAATTGAATTTGATGTGGAAGTTAGTCCTTTAGCACCTAGATTTACCCGAGGGTTTGAATATTCCGACTGCGCTGTGGATGATGCACGCTTGGTTGTACTCAATGCGATACAAGCACGGGAATATGGTGCAAAGGTTCTGACTCGAACAGAATGTTTAAATGCATACAGTAAAGCTGGCATTTGGCAAGTGTGTTTAAAAAATACCAAGGGTTTGCAAAATGTGCAGGCTAAAGTATTGGTGAATGCGGCAGGTCCTTGGGTTGCTGACTTTATAAAACAGGGTTTAAAGCAAGAGTCACCTTATGGTATACGCTTAATACAAGGTAGCCATATCATCGTTGCAAAGCTCTTTGATGGTGATAAAGCTTTTATTATGCAAAATGATGATCATCGCATTGTTTTTGCGATCCCATATTTAGAACAATATACCTTGATCGGCACGACAGATCGTGAATATCATGCAGACCCAAATCGAGTAAAGATAAGCCAAGAAGAAATCGATTACTTGCTTGATGTGTCAAATGATCACTTTAAAACTCAATTGACGCAAACGGACATCATTTCAACCTATTCAGGTGTGCGTCCGCTGTGTGATGATGAATCAGATAATCCAGCAGCAGTCACGCGAGATTACACATTAGCACTGACCGATGTAGAAGGTGCTGCATTACTTTCAATCTTTGGTGGCAAGCTCACCACCTATCGAAAACTCGCAGAAGCGGCGCTAGATCAGCTTAAAACTGTTTTTCATCATCGATCCAAGCCTTGGACTGCTGATACAGCATTACCTGGTGCGGAAAATTTAGAATCAATCGAGCAGTTGATAGTTGAAATCCAACAAAATGTTAAAGGTGTTTCAAGCAGTCTAGCAAGTCGTTGGGCGCATGCTTATGGAACACGTGTCTGGATTTTGCTGAATCATTTAACTTCGATTGATGAGCTTGGGCAAAACTTCGGGCATGGCTTGTATGCTCAAGAAGTAGATTATTTGGTTGAGCATGAGTGGGCGAGAAGCTCTGAAGATATTTTGCAAAGACGCACAAACTTATATTTGCAATTCAGTGCATCTGAAGTTGATGTTTTGGACGAGTACTTAATGGCAATACGTATAAAGCAAAAAGCTCAAGATGTGGCTTAGTTGATATAAAAAAGACCGCGCAAGGCGGTCTTTTAAATCTTTCTTAATCCCTCTTTTAATGGAGGGAAATTAAAGGCCGATTAAGCAGATTTTTTTACAGCTTCTAAAAGTTCGTCTTGACGTACTTTAAGTGCTTTTGGTAAGCGATCACCAAGTTTGTTGAACAATTCAGTGTGGCTTTCAAGTTCTTTAATCCATTGATCTTTATCTTGAGAAGTTACAAGCTCGAATTGCTCTTTAGTGAAGTCTGAACCCGTCCAGTTCAATTGTTCGTATGTTGGAACAAGGCCGATAGGTGTTTCAACAGCGTCTGCACGACCTTCACAACGGTCAATGATCCACTCAAGAACACGCATGTTTTGACCGAAACCAGGCCATACAAAGTTACCTTCAGCATCACGACGGAACCAGTTCACGTTGTAGATACCAGGAAGTTTATTGCCAGCAGCTTTAGCTTTAGCAGCAACTTCTTCACCAAGTTCTAACCAGTGAGAGAAGTAGTCAGCCATGTTGTAACCCGCAAATGGAAGCATTGCGAATGGGTCACGACGAACAATACCTTGTTGACCAACAGCAGCAGCAGTTGTTTCAGAGCCCATAGTTGCAGCTTTGTAAACACCGTCAACCCAGTCAAATGCTTCTGAAATTAGAGGCACTGTGTCTGCACGACGACCACCGAAGATGAACGCAGAAATTGGAACACCTGCTGGATTTTCCCAGTCAGCATCAATAGAAGGACATTGACCAGCTGAAACAGTGAAACGAGCATTTGGATGAGCTGCTTTTTCTTCGCCGGTGTGTGGTTGACCTTTCCAGTTAGTCAAGTTAGCAGGCGCTTCTTTAGTCAGACCTTCCCACCAAACTTCACCGTTGTCAGTCACAGCAACGTTTGTATAGATTACGTCTTTATGAAGAGTTGCCATACAGTTCGGGTTAGTTTTGGTATTTGTACCAGGAGCTACACCGAAGAAACCAGCTTCAGGGTTGATTGCATATAAACGACCATCTTCACCTGGTTTGATCCAAGCAATATCGTCACCTACAGTTTCAATTTTCCAACCTTCGTAACCCGCTGGTGGAATCAACATCGCGAAGTTTGTTTTACCACAAGCAGAAGGGAATGCAGCTGCGATGTAGTGTTTTTCGCCTTGTGGGTTGGTCACACCAAGGATGAGCATGTGTTCAGCTAACCAACCTTGTTGACGACCCATAGAAGATGCAATACGTAAAGCTAGGCATTTTTTACCCAACAATGCGTTACCGCCGTAACCAGAACCGTAAGACCAGATTTCACGAGTTTCTGGGTAATGAACGATGTATTTTTCAGGGTTGCAAGGCCAAGCAACGTCTTTTTGACCTTCTTCAAGCGGAGCACCAACAGTGTGTACGCAAGGAATGAAGTCACCGTCAGTACCAAGTACGTCATAAACAGCTTTACCCATACGAGCCATTTTAGACATGCTTACAGCAACGTAAGGAGAATCAGTAAGTTCGATACCGATGTGAGCAATATGAGAACCTAAAGGACCCATAGAGAAAGGAACTACGTACAAAGTACGGCCTTTCATTGAACCGTCAAATAAACCATTCAGACGAGCACGCATTTCAGCTGGAGCTTCCCAGTTGTTTGTTGCGCCTGCATCTTCTTGTTTTTCAGAACAGATGTAAGTACGACCTTCAACACGAGCAACGTCAGAAGGATCAGAATTAGCAAGGTAAGAACCAGGATGTTTTTCTTGGTTAAGTTCTTGCATAGTGCCGTTAGCGATCATCAAGTCGATATAACGTTGATATTCTTCTGCGCTACCGTCACACCATTCGATTTTTGCTGGTTTGGTTAATTTGGCAATTTCTTCCACCCAAGCAATGAGCTTAGGGTGACGAACGAATTCTGGTGCGTTCACTTGGGTCATGGTGAGGCCTATCTCAAAAATGTACTAACCGTACAAAGTATAATCTGCATCATGGGATACATCATGCAGATAAAAGATGAAAAAAAAGTGGCTGTATTAAAGCATAAAATCATAAAAAAAATAAGACTAAAGAAGTGGTAGATTTTTTTTGGTAGTTAATGCTATTTATATTAAATATAGATAAAATACAATAACTTAACATATGATGTTATAAATTTTAACTTTATTTATTAACGTGATGGACAATATTTTATATAGTTATTTTTAATAAAAACAAAAAGTTGCATGTAATTGATATTTGAGAATTATTATTGATTAAATAAATGGTGGTAATTCGATTTTTACATAAAGGCGCTATTATTTGCTGTTAAATTCGACAAAATACAATACTAAGCGGCCAAGATGTATAAAAAGTGATTAAACAAGCCAAGCCTTTATCTATTATCTATAATAAAAAATCAGGATTTCATGCTGCAAACAAAGATGAAGTCTACGAGGAACTTGTGCGGATATTATCCGATCATAATTTCGAAATACAGTCATTTGAGCTTGGGCAGGAAGCGAGTTTTGATACTTTAATGAGCAAGGTATTTGCACGCCATAAAGACCCTGATAATTTGGGTGTTGTGGTTGCTGCAGGTGGTGATGGAACCTTAAATGCTGTTGCTCATCAGTTGATGCATACCGATATTCCTATGGGGGTCTTACCTTTGGGCACATTTAATTATGTGGCGCGGGTACTCAATATTCCTCTCGATTTAATTCAAGCGGCACAGGTGATTGCGACAGGCAATAATCGACAGGTGCACGTGGCGCAAATCAATGAACATATCTATTTAAACAATGCCAGTTTGGGCTTGTATCCTTTATTTATACAAAAAAGAGAATTTTATAATCAAAAGTTTGGGCGTTTCCCATTGCATGCTTATACCTCAGGTTTGGATGTGCTGATTCGAGATCGTAAAGAGCTGAAATTGGAAATAGAAGTGGATCATCATATTTATCCAGTCAAAACGCCCTTGATCTTTTTTGGCAATAATCAATTGCAATTGGCCGATTTAAACTTGCAAATTGCTAAGGATGCAGAGGCGGGTAAAGTTGCAGGTGTGGTGGTCGCAAAAAGTGATAAGAAAACGCTATTTAAAATTTTATGGCAATTGATCCGTGGCAATATCGACAATGCACCAGATGTGTATAGTTTCGCCGCTGATGAAGTCACGATACATACCCAACGAAAAAAAATGACCGTTGCTGTGGATGGTGAGATTGTAGAAATGAAACCGCCGCTTAAAATTCGAGTGCAAAAACAAGCCTTAAAGATACGGGTGCCACATGATACTGCATCTGTCTGATCTGCATTTCGGCACTGAAAAGCCAGAGTGTTTGCGCGCTATTCAGCAATTTTGTCGTGAACAGCGTATCGAGGCCGTGGTTGCCAGTGGAGACTTGACCCAACGTGCGCGTTATCGTCAGTTTTATGCATGTAAGCAATTTTTAGAAAGCTTAAAGCTGCCTTATATCGTTGTGCCGGGGAATCATGATATTCCGTTATATCATTTATGGAACCGTGTTTTTAGCCCTTTTGCACGTTATCAACTTTTTTTTGGTGCCATGGAAAATGTACTGGAAACCGAGCATTTTTATTTAATTGGGATCAATAGTATTCGCCGTCGTTACCATACGCGAGGGCATGTATCGCTCGAGCAAATACATCATGTCGAGAAATTACTTAAACATGCGCCGCCCAATAAAGTAAAATTAATCATAGCGCATCAACCTTTTTATACGCCGCCCAATGACCCGCATGGTGTGAAAGATTGTCCTGTTCAAGGGCGTTTGGCACTCGAACAGTGGAGTCAACACGGTTTAAATGGTTTATTGCATGGGCATTTACATGTTCCAGCCAGCTATGACCTCAATCAGATTTATGCTTTAGGTGCTGCGCATCCAGTTTGGGATATTCATGCTGGAACTGCAACGTCATATCGCCTACACGATAACCTTGCCAACAGTTTTAATGTCATTGATGAGCAGATGAATGTGCAGCATTATTTTTATAATTCAAAGTTAAAAATATTCGAAGAAAATCTTAGTACTCATATTTTGGATGAGCTTTAATCCTTTAAATTTAAATTTTGAAGAAAAAAAATACAAAAAAATGAAAAAAATTAAATTTTGCCCTTGAAGGGTTTTTTTCCATCCCCACAAAAGTGTCATCTAAATTATTTTTTGTCGATGGCTTACGGAAATCAAAATGTCATCGTCTTTTATCTAGTAAATAGACTTAGTCTGGAGTTAACTATGAGCAATATTCGTCCTTTGCATGACAACGTTGTGATTCGCCGTGTTGAAAAGGAAACTAAAACTGCTGGTGGTCTTATTTTAAGTACTTCAGCAGCTGAACAACCTGCTCAAGGCGAAGTAATCGCTGTAGGTAATGGCAAAGTAACTGACAATGGCGTACGTGCATTAGACGTTAAAGTTGGTGACAACGTATTGTTTGGCACTTATGCCGGTACAAAAGTAAAAGTAGCAGGCGAAGAGCTTCTTATTATGAAAGAGTCTGACATCTTAGCGGTACTTGAAGCTTAAGTTTCGTACACGCATTTAGACCCTTTTATTCATCATAAATTGTTAAAAATTTTAAAAAGATTCGGAGTTAGACATGTCAGCTAAAGACGTAAAATTTGGTGATTCAGCGCGTTCAAAAATGATCGCGGGTGTAAATGTACTTGCAGATGCTGTAAAAGTGACTTTAGGTCCTAAAGGCCGTAACGTTGTCATCGACCGTTCTTTCGGTGCACCGCACATCACTAAAGATGGTGTTTCTGTTGCTAAAGAAATCACGTTAAAAGACAAGTTTGAAAACATGGGCGCTCAGTTAGTTCGTGAAGTGTCTTCAAAAACCAACGACATCGCGGGTGACGGTACAACAACTGCAACTGTTCTTGCACAAGCAATCCTTAATGAAGGGATTAAATCAGTAACTGCGGGTATGAACCCAATGGATCTTAAACGCGGTATCGACATCGCGGTTAAAGCTGTAGTTGCTGAAATTAAAGCGACTGCAAAACCTGCATCTGACTCTAAAGCGATTGAACAAGTAGGTTCTATTTCTGCGAACTCTGACACCACTGTTGGTAAACTTATTGCTCAAGCAATGGAAAAAGTTGGTAAAGAGGGTGTAATTACAGTTGAAGAGGGTTCAGGCTTTGAAGATTCTCTAGATGTTGTAGAGGGTATGCAGTTTGACCGTGGTTACATCAGCCCGTACTTTGCAAACAAGCAAGATACACTAACAGCTGAACTTGAAAACCCATACATTCTTCTTGTTGATAAAAAAATCAGCAACATCCGCGAATTAATTGCTGTACTTGAAGCTGTTGCTAAAACAGGTAAACCGCTTCTTATCATTGCTGAAGATGTTGAAGGTGAAGCACTTGCAACTCTTGTTGTAAACAACATGCGTGGCATTATCAAAGTTTGTGCTGTTAAAGCACCTGGTTTTGGTGATCGTCGTAAAGCGATGCTTCAAGACATCGCGATTTTAACTGGCGCGACTGTAGTTTCTGAAGAGGTTGGTATGTCTTTAGACCAAACTACACTTGAGCACTTAGGTACAGCGCATAAAGTTACTGTTTCTAAAGAAAATACAGTAATTGTTGATGGTGCAGGTGTTGCAGAGCAAATTGCTGAACGTGTAACTCAAATTCGTGCTCAAATTGAAGAATCAACTTCAGAATACGACAAAGAAAAACTTCAAGAACGCGTTGCTAAATTGGCAGGCGGTGTTGCTGTAATCAAAATCGGCGCTGCAACTGAAGTTGAAATGAAAGAGAAGAAAGATCGCGTTGACGATGCACTTCATGCAACTCGTGCTGCAGTTGAAGAAGGTGTTGTAGCAGGTGGTGGTGTTGCACTTGTACGTGCTGCAAAAGCACTTGAAGGTGTGTCTGGTGCTAACGATGACCAAAATGTTGGTATCAACATTTTACGTCGTGCAATTGAAGCACCGCTTCGTCAAATCGTTGCAAACTCTGGTGATGAGCCATCAGTTGTAATCAATGCTGTGAAAAACGGTGAAGGTAACTTCGGTTATAACGCTGCGACTTCAGAGTATGGCGATATGTTAGAAATGGGTATTCTTGACCCAGCTAAAGTAACACGTTCTGCGCTTGAGCATGCTGCATCTGTTGCGGGCTTAATGCTTACAACTGAATGTATGATTACTGAAATCCCAGAAGACAAACCTGCTATGCCTGATATGGGCGGTATGGGTGGCATGGGCGGTATGATGTAATTCATACTGATCATCCGATCTAAAAAATCCCCGCTACTTGCGGGGATTTTTTTATAACAATCCTAGTTAAAATAAAACACTAATCAAGCTTTTTGGTGAGTTTAAGATTTACTTCAGGCATTTCTAGTTTTTCACCTTTATCACCACGAAGCTCAATAAAGTTTTCACCTACAAAGTAAATTCGATTGTCGCCCTCGGCATCAAGTTGAATCATTCCAGGTTGATCTGGCAAGAACTTAAAACTGCCTTTCACTTTATTTTCAGTGTTCGCAGGTTTACCTAAAAACTCTTGGCTGAGTTCATAGCTCTTATCAAGTTTGAGTTCAAGTTCAGTTTCAATCCCTTTGCAATCATGGCAAGGTAGAATCCCTTTATACTCACCTGCCCAATCAAGTGCATTTTCGGTGTTATCACCTGTGGCAATCGGACTTTCTGAGGCTGCGTCTGTATTGGCAATGACATTATTATCTGGTGGTGTCGCAGTTTCAGATTCATTGCTGGTTTTTGAACATGCCGTTAAGGTTGCACTGACCATACAGAGAGCGAGGATTAGTTTTTTCATGAGATTTATACACCGTACGTACCCAATATAATGCTAAGCGTGGCTTTTATTGCTCAAGAAAAATAGCCTTTTCTTGTTAACAATTGTGTGTTTGGTTAATACATCAAAACAGACATTTGATTTTAAATATTCGTAAATAGTGAAATATTGGTGACTTACCTAAAAATGAACGCTAAAGGACATTTATATATTAATTGGTGAATAACTGAACAATATAGGCTTTTATAATTATTTTGCGTTGTTAAACTCTGCGGCATAGAAAAAACTGTCGGTGCAAATTGTGTTTGAAAAAACAGCGGAAAAAAGTCTGAACTTAATGGGGTGGCAAATTGATAACCATTGGGATTTAAATATTGACCAATGTGTCATGATTGCAGCGCCACATACCAGTAATTGGGATGCACTTTATGCACGCCTTGCCCTGAAAGCTTTAGGGGTAAATGTTCGTATCACGATTAAAGACAGTTATATGAAATTCCCGTTTGGGCCTTTTGTACGTGCTATGGGCGGAATTGGTATTAATCGTCGTCCAAAACAAGATGGTGAAGCACGTCAAAGTATGGTTGAGCTCATGGCTGACTTATTTAAGCATCATCCGAAATTAGTCATGTTGGTAACGCCTGAAGGGACACGCGCCAAACAAGAGAAGTGGAAAACCGGTTTTTATCATGTTGCCATGCAAGCAGGTGTGCCGATTGCTTTAGCCTATATGGACTATGCGCAGAAAAAAACGGGTGTGGGTAAAATTGTTTATCCTACAGGCGATTATGAAAAAGATATGGCTGAAATCATGGATTTTTACGCGCAAATTCATGCCAAATTTCCTGAAAAATTCAGTGTCGATACACGCTATTACTAATCTAACCATCCAATAAAAAAGGACAGCATCGGCTGTCCTTTTTACGTTTAGATGATTTTGTTTAGACTTTTATATTGAATTTAATCATGAAAATCGGGATGGATACCGCCCAGATTTTGACATGCCGCCTTATAAATAATGTATTGCTGGTCAACCACATCGATGAGCGGGATACGAAATAACTTTTCGCCTTGCTTATAGCTATCGATATAAGACACGACTTTTTGTTTGCTTGATGCTAGTTTTTCTTCATGGAAAGTTGTAATCGAGCTATGAGTCATATGTGAACTTTCAATATTATTGCATTGAAAATGGGAGAGTAGTTTTTCAGCTTTTTTAATTTCGCTGGACGTGCCAAACATACAGCCGCTAAGCAGAGTCACACCTGCAAGCAGGATGAACTTTTTCATGGTTTTATTTTAAGCAAAATTATGAGGTGCAATATTCTATTAATTTTCGACAAAAAAATTAATCACTTTTTTACCATTTGGCTAATTTTTATTTAAATGTGAACTGTGTCATTGTTACAAGATGTGAATGTCTAACTGAAAAGGCTTTTTGTTAGAACAATTTGGACAAATATCTTTAGGTTTGGAGTCATCAGGTTAAGATACTCATCGTCACCAAGAAGCAGCCTGAAGAGAATAGAAGACCTAATACAATATGTTTAAATTGGCGTTCTGAAATGCGATAAAAAAGTTTGGCACCAAAAATCACTGGAAAAGCCATAACCACCAACAGCACGGCTAAATAGGGCAGATGTTCGCGATGGATGATTCCTTGTAATAGGTAGCTAATGAGTGTGACGAGCTGAATAGCTAAATTGAAATGTCGCAAAATATAGCGTTGTTCTGCTTTGGGTGTATTTTTCAGCATGAGCCATGCAGAGGGTAATGCGCCACAAAAACCTCCAAGACCACCCAAGATTCCAGCAATATATCCGATACTAGAATCCGCCCATTTCCCTGTCTTTTGGATGAATGAAAATTTTGGATTAAAAAATAAAATTGGGCACCAAAACATTAAAAAAGCGCCCAAAACCAATTTAAATGTATCTGGATTAATGCTGTCTAATAAATAGGTACCGAGTGGTACACCTAAAATTCCTGCAATTAAATAGGGATAAATGATTTTTTTATTGATCGGAATGTTTTTGCGTTCTGATGATAAGGAAATGAAGTGGCTATAAATTGAAGCGCAGACGACCAAGGGTGCTGCTATTTGCGGGGGAAGTATCCAAACCCAAAATGACATTGCGATAAGGGCGAATGCAAACCCTGTTAATCCTTGTACGAATCCCGCAAAGATGGCACCAAGAATAAAAATCAGCCAAGTCATTAAATTACAGCTTTGAAATACGTGGCGCTATTGTAGTGAATTTTTCTATATAAATGTGGCTGACTGAGTAAATGTAGCAAAATTGGACATCAAATCATGAATAGAACATGAATATTTAAATACAGCAGATGTACACAGACTTCCAATTAAATTCATTTCGATAAGTGAAAATGCTCTTCATCAAAGAGGAGTGCTACACATGCTTAAACAAGTTGCTTTGCTATCTGTGGTTGCAATTACATTTACAGGGTGTGTCGTGGCGCCATTTGATGATGGCCGATACCATTCGAATCAATATGGCTATGCAAATCAATATGGTGGTTCATATGGACAGCGCTATGACTCAAGTCAGCGTTATGACCGCTCATATGGTCGAGTGAATAGCCCGCAACATCGACCAAACTCACCACGACCGAATTCGAATAACCGTCCAGACAATATATATAAACCAAATGCGCATAAACCGAATGTACACAATTCTTCATCTCAGCATCCGTCAAATGTGCAGCGTCCAAGCTCAAAGCCTCAGACTTCGGCTAAACCCAATACAAGCAAGCCCCAGCAGCAAAAACCACAGCAACAACGTCCAAAAGTGACGCACGTGGATAAAGTTAAAACCACAGGTGGATTTAACAGCCAGCGTCCACTTCGACCACAGGTTTAATGATTTTCAAGTAATAAAAAAGGACGCATTGGCGTCCTTTTTTATGTGCATCTACATTAAGCCTTTTTATATAAGCCTGCACGCACCGTTCCAGCTTTGGTTTGTTTAATTTGCTGCCAACTGCTCGGGAGTTTTAACTGAGCAAGATCACGATCAGCTTCGATATAAATTAAACCATTGTCTGAAATGTACGGATCGACCAACTCAGCAAGTTCTTGCCATAAATCAAGACTATAAGGGGGATCTAAGAAAATCAGATCAAATTGGTCTTTCAAGTTAGGAATGGCTTGTTGTGCCGTCATGTTTTTGAGTTGCACACGTTGTTTACTCACCCTTAAGAGTTCTAAATTGTCCATGAGAAACTTCGCTTGGGTGCGATCAGGTTCAATTAAAACGGCTTCTGCTGCACCACGTGAGAGTGCTTCAAACGATAATGCCCCTGAACCTGTACAGAGGTCGAGGACTTTGGCATTTTGAACATCCCACATGACCCAGTTAAATAATGTCTCGCGCACACGGTCAGGTGTAGGGCGTAAACCATCAATACTGGCAAAAGGCAGTTGACGGCGTTTCCATTCACCCCCAATGATTCTTAATTGATTTTTCATGAATTATTCCTCATCGGTTGCATGTGCTGCACTGGCAGCACGAGGTGGGGTATTTGCAGTATTCGATTGTTGAGTTGCACTGTTGTTCTGTTGAGCTGTTGGGCTCGCATTTGGATCGGCTGATAAAATATTCGAGCCGCTTGGTAACTCACTCGGTTTTAGACCTGCAGTCATGAGACCACCGCTAATTTGATGGCCTGCAGGACGAATTGGATTCTTTTTACGTGTTAATAACCAGTAGTCAAACATCGGTTTCGCAATTTGAGCAGCAGAACCACCGTGACGACCATTTTCCCAAACGACTGCAATCGCAATTTCAGGTTTTTCCGCAGGGGCAAAACCAACAAATAAACCATGGTCAAGCTGACGCTCTGTCAATAAGGACTCGTTATAGCGTTTACCTTGGGCAATACTTTTAACTTGTGCGGTCCCTGTTTTACCTGCGATTTGATACATTGGGGTACGAATACCACGACCGGTCCCTGTTTGAACCACATCAATCATGGCATCACGCATTTTGATCCAATCATCTGGTTTACCATTAAATTGAATGCGACCATTCGGGGCGTTATGGACTTTATGAACCTTAGCGCCTTTACTTTCACGCAAAACGTGAGGTGTAACATGTGAGCCTTGATTGGCGGTAATAGCAGTCGCCATCGCCAGTTGTAATGGTGTTGCAGTAAATGCACCCTGACCAATACTGACGGAAATTGTTTCACCTTTAAGCCAGTTGGACTTCCGTGTGCGGAGCTTCCATTCAGGATTTGGATATAGCCCCGTACTTTCACTTGGTAAATCTACACCGGTTTTTTCACCGAAGCCAAACTGACGCATCCAAGTATTCATTTTTTCAATGCCCATGCGATAGGACAAGACATAGAAATAGGTATCGCAGGAAATGACTTGAGCTTTGTGTAAATTAACTGAGCCATGACCAGTTTTTTTGTGGTCACGGAAACGATGGCTGTCACCCGGAAGCGTGAAATAGCCCGGATCTGAAATGGCAGTACTCCAATCCACTAGACCATAATGAATACCACCTAGACCAAACATTGGCTTAATCGTTGAACCCGGTGGATAAGCCCCTTGTACAGCACGGTTATATAATGGCTGATCGAGGCTATCACGCAGTTCAGAATAATCTTTGCTGCTAATCCCGGTAACAAATAAGTTAGGATTAAAACTTGGACTAGAAACGAGAGCAAGAATTTCTCCAGTACGTGGGTCAATCGCAACAATTGCACCACGTCGACCTGCAAGCTGCTCTGACGCGACCATTTGCAGTCCATAATCTAGGGATAAATATAAGTCATTACCACGAATCGGATCTTTACGACCTAGATGTCGTAACACATTACCAAAGGCATCGGCTTCAACCGACTCATTTCCCGGCATACCATGTAAAAGTTGTTCGTATGATTTTTCAACGCCAATTTTACCGATCAGGTTTGAGCCAGCGTATAAATCTTTATCAATCGTTTTTAGTTCTTTGTCATTAATACGACCTACGTAGCCAATCACATGGGCAAACAGTTCACCATGTGGATAGTAGCGAGTCATTTGGGTCTCTATATTGACACCCGGGAATTGATATTTCACCTCACTAAAACGGGCGATATCATTTTCATTTAAATTCAGTTTAATCGAAACGCGTTCAGTCTTTTTAGAGGTTTTAATTCGACTTTTAAAGCGTTCGATGTCTTCATCTGTCAGTTCTAACAGAGGCGTTAGGCGTTCAACGGTATCATCAATGTCTTCAACATCCGCACGACTCATGGTTGCTGAGAAAACCGGATAATTATCGGCTAATAACACACCATTACGGTCATAGATATAACCACGTGAGGGTGCAAGCGGTTGCAGTCGAATTCGGTTTTGATCTGCCGCAGTCGAAAAGGTCTCATAACTCTTGATTTGCAAATATGCATAACGTGCCACAAGCAACAGCATAAAGAAGGAAACAATCCCTATCGAAATCACCACGCGATTACGATAAATCCGCTTTTCTTGCTGGACATTTTTTAAAGGATAATGCTGCTTCATACGCGATCGACTTAAAGACTGAGAGCTAAAATAACGGAAGAGGCATATTCTAGCGCAACTGACATTTTTTTGATAAATAAAAACGACTCTGCTGTGATTGCAGTCTATATTTTGACTTTGCAGACATGAAAAATATGGGGCTTTGTGTATAACAGTTCATATTATTCTGCTAAAGTCGAAACGTATAAAAAAGGAATATTCCAAAAAATAATACTAAGGAAGTTTGTGAAAACAATGAATAAATTATATCCATTGCTTGCATTTATGATGCTCGGAAGCATCGCACATGCCAATGACAATTCATTTTTACCTGAGGCAAAGTTAACAGGTAAGGGTTATCAACCATGGAATGTTGGAGCAGGTTTTACTCAAAAAATTATTCACGTGAATGGTGAGTGGGTAAACCCATATGGCATTGCCTATGCAAAAGCTGGTGTTTTCTTGAACGATGATAAAACACCTGGTGGGCAAGTCGGCTTTCGTTACCCCGTTCATTTCACTGGCAAAGATAAAAATGGTTATTATATCGGAGCTTATGCGGGCCACATCGACTCCAAGAAAGTAGATGGTGAAGATGAAGCGCGTTTAGGTGGTGGTATCGATCTTGCTTATGTGATGTTGAGTGCCGAGCGTATTAGTACGTTTAGTGTAGGCTTGGGTGCGGGTGAAAAATTAGAAGACAAATCAGGTAATGTGATTGTGGAAACCGAACCGAGACTACAAATCTCATATACTTTAAGTTTTGGTTTGTAGTGAAAATAATCAACTTTATTTTATAACCGCACTCACTGAATAAAATTAAATATGGAAGTTATGCATGCTTGAGTACGTTAACGAATTGTGGCAAACCTTTTTGCAACGTCCCGATTTTTGGGCTGTGCTGAGTATTATCCCCGTTACCGCATTCGTTACCTGGGCACACGTTTGGATGGCACTGAAAATGGTATTTTACCCGATTAGTTTCTGGGGATTCCATTTAGGTCCATTACCCGTGGGATGGCAGGGGATTGTGCCAAGAAAAGCTGGACGTATTTCTGGCATTATTACGGATAATACATTGTCTAAATTGGGTTCCTTGCGTGAGTTTTTGGATGCAATGGATCCTGAGGACATGGCGCGCATCATTGGTGAACAAGTTGGCTTTGAGCTTGAACATTTGATTGATGAAGTCATGCTAGACCGAAATGCGGTGCTTTGGGAAAACCTACCGTATTCGATTAAACGTCGTATTTATGCCCAAGCACACAAACAGCTGCCAAATACCTTAAAAGAACTCGTGACCGAACTGACCATGAACGTAGAGTCACTTGTTGATATGCGTGAAATGGTGGTGAGTCAAATGGAAGCAGATCGTCTCTTGATGGTGCGTATGTTTCTTAAAGTTGGCCAAAAAGAAATCAACTTTATTTGGCATATCAGTGCCTTGATTGGGATGTTCTTTGGTATCTTCCAGATGATCGTTTGGTTTGTGGTGCCTTGGCATTGGACGGTTCCATTTTGGGCAGCAATCTGGGGCTTTTTGACCAACTGGATTGCCATCTGGATGGTATTTAATCCCATTGAGCCGCACCCTGTTAAGTATTTGCAATTATTTGAATTAACTAAAGATCGTAAATTCCCTTGGATTAAACCTGTGATTCCACGTATTGGAACGTACAATGTTCAAGGGGCGTTTATGAAACGCCAAGAAGAAGTTTCGGATGTATTCGCAAGTGTAGTCACAGAAGACCTAATTACGTTAAAATCCATCATGACCGAAATGATGTATGGCGGGAAGAAAGATAAGACCCGTCGCATTGTGAAACGTCATATTAATGAAATTATGGAATCTCCACTGGTTCGTACCTCATTACAGTTGTCTTTAGGTCCAAAAGAGTACGCAAAACTCAAGACAGACTTGATCGATCGCTCAATTGAAATTACGATGGTGCCTGTATGCGACCCTGCGTTTAATGCGAGCCGTGCACAGAAAATCTTTCAAATGTTTAGAGACCGTATTCGTGAGCTAACACCGAAAGAATTTCAAAATCTATTACGTCCTGCATTTCAGGAAGACGAATGGATTTTAATTGTCTTGGGTGGTGTAACCGGTTTTATCGCGGGTACAATACATTTGTTTGTGGCTTTCTTATAATTAGATGCTGGAAGATGATCTGAATCTTGGGTTTAGATCACTACATAGCGTCATATACAATGTTTAAAATGAGGATGTTTTTTTATGCGCATTATATTACTCGGACCACCTGGAGCAGGTAAAGGGACACAAGCTCAGTTGATCTGTAAGCGCTACGATATCCCACAAATTTCAACCGGTGATATGCTCCGTGCTGCGATTCGTGAAGGTACTGAATTAGGTCTACAAGCTAAAAGCGTCATGGATAATGGCGGCCTTGTATCTGATGAGCTTATTATTGGTCTTGTAAAAGAACGCATTGCTCAACCTGACTGTGTCAACGGCTGCATTTTCGACGGTTTCCCACGTACGATTCCACAAGCTGAAGCGCTTGAAAACGAAGGTATCAGCATCGATCACGTAATTGAAATCGATGTACCTGACGAAGAAATCGTTCAACGTTTATCTGGTCGTCGTCAACACCCAGCATCTGGTCGTGTATATCATACCGTTTACAACCCACCAAAAGTGGAAGGTAAAGATGACGAAACTGGTGAAGACCTTGTTCAACGCCCAGATGACCAAGAAGCAACAATTCGTAAGCGTTTAGGTTCTTACCACGCTGAAACTGAGCAATTGGTTGGTTTCTACCAAGGTCGTGCAGCTTCTGGCGAAAACGCACCGACTTATGACAAATTAAATGGTCTTCGTCCAATCGATCAAGTTCAAACTGATTTGTTCGCGATTTTAGATCAGTCTAAATAATTCAGCTTTTTTGAATTTTTGACAATCAAAGAGTCCTACTGCATAGTGGGACTCTTTTTTTATGTGGCTTTTAGGGCGAATCTGTTATGAAATTTGCTTTGGTTATAATGGTCATCATCGCTGTAGCGGTGTTATTGGGCTTATTATTTGTCAGCTTTAAAATGTTGCGTAAGGTGCAAGTGGAAGAAGCAGAGCAAGCTAAACTGAGCCCGAAGCAATATCGCTTACATCCAAAGCTGCAGCAAGAGCTTGATAAAAAAACAAAAAGAACAAGATAAAAATTAAGCATCAACTCGATCAATTGATTCTTACAAATTTCATCAACTCCCAAATTGAAGAGATTAATCTTCAATTTGGGTGGTTTTAATCGGTCTTAATGCGCCAAAGTCAAAACGGTCGGGCCAATTACATACATCAGACACGATGCATTCATTACATTTGGGTTTGCGGGCAATACAGGTATAACGCCCATGCAGAATCAACCAATGATGTGAATCAACAATAAACTCTTTGGGGATGACTTTGACGAGTCGGTGTTCGACTTCCAAAACATTTTTGCCGACAGCCAATCCTGTACGATTACCTAAACGAAAAATATGCGTATCAACGGCCATGGTTGGTTGACCAAAAGCAGTATTCAGCACCACATTTGCAGTTTTACGACCGACACCGGGTAAGGCTTCCAAATCTGCACGATTATTCGGAACGATACTGTTATGCTTCTCAATGAGAATCTTGCAGGCTTTAATGACATTTTCCGCTTTTGAGTTATACAGGCCAATGGTCTTGATATATTCCTTCAGTCCGTCAACACCTAACGCATAAATAGCTTCAGGAGTATTTGCTACTGGAAAAAGTTTATCTGTGGCTTTGTTGACACTGACATCTGTGGCCTGAGCAGATAGGGTAACAGCCACTAAAAGTTCAAATGGACTACTATAATTGAGTTCAGTTTTCGGGTTGGGGCGTTGCTCACGTAAGCGTTCAAAAAAAGTTTGAATTTGCTTCTTAGTCATGTTTTTAACAGCCATGATTAAGCCCCTTGCAGTTGTGTTAGTTGTAGCGTTAGCGTATGGAGTAATTCACGTTTTTTTGCATCTTCTCGAACACTCAGTTGTTTTTCTAATTTCTTAATTTGTGTTCGAATTTTAGCAAGTTCAATGGTGGTTTTTGCATCGAGTTGAACGACTGGCGTAGCAGGTTTTTCCACGACTTCAATGACCGGTACTGAGTCTGTCTGGGTCGAAAATTGGGCAAAAAGTTCCGTATCAATTTCTGCGCGTACAATAGGGCCTTTACGATGAATTCGGCGCTTTTCCTCACGCTGAATATGTGCATAGTAGCGGCGACGTAAATCATTCTGTTCTGCGATTCGAACGGCTTCAGATGGCACTTGATCAAGCTCTTCAACAAGGTCGATACAATCCACTGGACAAGGTGGAATGCAGAGTTCGCAGCCCGTACATAAATCCGTCAAGACGGTATGCATCAATTTGCCTGAGCCAATAATGGCATCAACAGGGCAGGCACTAATACATTTGGTACAACCAATACATTCATCCTCACGAATCACAGCTTTAACCCGTTGCGGGCGTCCATCACTTTGGATTGGCCAAACGCTGGCTTCTGCTGTTAAGTGTGGACGATTTAATAACGCTGCTAGTGAATCTGCCACAGGTTGACCACCGGGTATACATTTATTGGCTTCTTCTCCTTCACTGATGGCTTTGGCATAGGGTAAGCAGCCGTCTCGGTGTCCACAAAGTCCACATTGAGTTTGTGGCAATAGGGCATCAATTTGTTGGATGAGGGAAATTTCAGAAGTCATGGGTAGTCGCGAGTACAAATGAAGGCAGAGAAAAACCAAAGAGGACGTTGAATTCTAGCATGTTTCAGTATGAATTGCTGTGCGCAAAAATGGGTCTATAGATGCATCATAAATGAGCAAAATAATTCATTAAAATATTCCTAAAAGTAATAGTATTTATAACTAAAATATCTGAGTAATCAATTTAAATCGCTGTTCTTTAAAGAATTTAAAGATTTTTTAAAAAAACTATTGCTGATTAGTTACAAAAGATATTTAATATTTTGCGCCAAAATATATCTTTGATCAAAATTGTGATCAATTTTGATCCATACATCTGCTGAGGATTAAGTGTTGAAATATAACAGCCTTAACGACTTCCTAGACTACGTTAAAACACGTGATGAACATCAACCTGAATTTCTTCAAGCTGTTGAAGAAGTGATGACGAGCCTTTGGCCATTCATCGAAAAGAACCCACAATATGCTGACTACGGTTTGCTAGAACGTCTTGTTGAGCCTGAGCGTGCAATTCAGTTCCGTGTTTCATGGGTAGATGACAAAGGTCAAACTCAAGTTAACCGTGCTTTCCGTGTTCAATACAACTCAGCAATTGGTCCATTCAAAGGTGGTATGCGTTTCCACCCATCAGTGAACCTTTCAATTCTTAAATTCTTAGGTTTTGAACAAACTTTCAAAAATGCTTTAACTACACTTCCTATGGGTGGTGGTAAAGGTGGTTCAGATTTTGACCCTAAAGGTAAATCTGAAGGCGAAATCATGCGTTTCTGCCAAGCATTAATGATCGAATTATACCGTCATCTTGGTTCTAACACTGACATCCCTGCGGGTGACATCGGTGTAGGTGGCCGTGAAGTTGGCTACATGGCCGGTATGATGAAAAAATTAAGCAATGACACAGCATGTGTGTTCACTGGTAAAGGTTTAACTTTCGGTGGTTCACTTGCGCGTCCTGAAGCAACTGGTTACGGTACTGTGTATTTCGCTGAGGAAATGCTAAAAACTCGTGGCGATAGCTTTAAAGATAAAGTTGTAACGATTTCGGGTTCTGGTAACGTTGCACAATACGCTGCTGAAAAAGCAATGTACTTAGGTGCGAAAGTGGTTTCACTTTCTGACTCAGCTGGTACTGTATACGTGAAAGACGGTTTCACAACTGAACTTCTTGCTGAAGTAATGGAATTGAAAAACGTTAAGCGTGGCCGTATTTCTGAATTTGCATCTAAGCACGGTTTTGAATATTTAGAAGGTCAACGCCCTTGGTCAATCAAATGTGATATCGCACTGCCATGTGCAACTCAAAATGAATTAGATGAAGCTGATGCTGAAGCTCTTCTTGCTAATGGCGTAATCTGTGTTGCTGAAGGCGCAAACATGCCATCTACTTTGGCTGCAGTTGAGAAATTCGTTGAAGCGAAAATTCTTTATGCACCAGGTAAAGCTTCAAATGCAGGTGGTGTTGCAACTTCTGGTCTTGAAATGTCTCAAAACGCAATTCGTTTGGGTTGGACTTTCGAAGAAGTTGACGAGCGTCTACACGCGATCATGAAAGAAATTCACCGCAACTGCGTGAAATACGGTACTGAAGAAGATGGTACTGTGAACTATGTAAACGGTGCGAACATTGCAGGCTTCGTAAAAGTTGCTGACGCAATGCTTGCTCAAGGCGTTTACTAAGTTCTCCGTAAGTTGAACTGAAAACCGAGGCTCAAGCCTCGGTTTTTTTATGGCTAAATGGTGTGGAATATATTGGATTGTTAATTAGTGCTCATCAGGGTAAGTTGGATTTCGCTATCCATAACACTGAAGTGAAAATTTAAGGGTTGGTCGAGCAAACGTTTAATATGAAGCCCTAGCTGATGTAACTGTGTGCAGAACTTCAGAGTGCTCCCTACATCTCCTATAAAACGCAAAGTATGCTTTTCTACATCATAATTGTGGCCAATGTAATTACAGCCACTAAGAATGTCATACTGCCATCGTTAATTTGAGAGTTATTTGGGCGGGTAAAGCCTTATTTTCTACGAGAACCCACGTCTTTTGAGTTAATTGTTTTGCTTCAAAATCGCGTCAATGGGTAATTCGCTGTATTCTTAAAAATATCTGTCTGTTGATTGCGATTCGTCAGGATGAATTCAGTAATTTGCAAGAAGGAGCTTTAGATTAACATCGCTAAAGCGTTGGCTGAACAGTACATCGTGATTTCAATACTATGCATATCCAATCAGCGTTTGCGGTTGTGTAGATATAAAAAACCGAGGCGATGACCTCGGTTTTTTATCGGCTGTAACTTACAACGTACCTTTTATGGCTTCACGTTCGACTGACATATCAAAAATATAGGCATATTTTGATTGGTCAGCAGCAGGGTTTTTACGTTCAAAACGTTTTACGCGAATAATTTGGCGTTCTGCAGGAGTGTGCTTAAAGCCTTCAATTTGATCGTAAAATAAGGTCCAGTCTTTATCAACTTGTGTTTTTAAGCCTTTTTCATCGTACTTCACTTCACGTACTTGCAAACAAGTTTGTGGAGCAACGCCTGTACATTGTTTCGTTTCAGGACTGACTTCTAGGAAAATCGTTTCGCCTTGTGAGTTATATTGGGTTTCAGGTGTTAATTTTCCAGTGAACACCAGTTTCTCACCTGTTGCAGAGATAATGGTTAACGTTGGATTTTGTGGATCTGTGGTATTTAAAACAAAAGGTGCTTTACGGTCACTAAAGAGTGAAGATGCAAGTCCTTCTTGTTTCATCGCATTATCAGGACACGCCATCATGGTAGATGCAATGTTGCCTGTTACAAGTGTATTGTGTTCAACTTTCCATTGGGTTGACATGCTGTTACAGCTGGTTGAAATACCCAAAGTGCCATTTTCTAGAAAATTTAAAACTAAAGGTTTTGGTGCATTTTCAGTGGTGGTGCTCCATTGATATGAAGCTAAAGTTTTATCAGCATTTTGTTGTTGTAATACGCTCACGGCTAAATCTCCAGCTTTTTGGATATCGCTTGATTGACATGCTGCAAGGGCTAAAGGGAAGAGGGCAATTGCTAAATATTTTAATTTCATTACGCTAACTGTTCTAAGTGAATTTCAGCCTGTAGCATAACCCATTCATTTTAAAAAAATATGAATACATTCAGCTCAAATAAGTAGCAAAATGTATCCATAAATAATAATTTGTTAACTTATTAATATAAATTATGAATAAGTCAAGCTATCTCGTTTTATTCACGTTTAATCAAAACGATAAATATCCATACCCAGCGAACCCATACTAAAGCTACTGTGAACAATAGAGAAGCGGGGGCCTGCACCCATCGCAAAGAAGATGGGTGCAAAATGTTCAATGGTCGGATGGTTGCGTTGTACAAACGGGATATTTTGCCAATCGAGAACTGCATCAAAATCTTGATGAGTGAGCTTATTGACCACAAAATTACGGAATGTAGACGCCCATTCAGGCACGGCTGCGGCACGACCATCCCAAGCCAATTCACGTAAGTTATGAGTAATACTGCCCGATCCAATCAACAGGATTTGCTTGTCACGTAAAGGTGCAAGCGTTTGTCCAATTTTATAGATCTCTTGCGCAGACATGGTCATCGGCAGTGATATTTCAATTACAGGAATGTCGGCATCAGGATACATATGCAATAACGGCATCCAAACGCCATGATCGCGTGGACGGGTGCTGTTGGCATGTGCAGATAATCCTGCATTGGCAAGCAAATGAAGAATTTCTTCAGCAAGCGCTGGGTTACCCGGTGCTGGATAACGAATATCATAAAGTTCCGCAGGGAAACCACGGAAGTCATGCCAAGTTTCAGGACGGGCACTGGTACTTACTTCTAGTGCGTTACTTTCCCAATGTGCTGACATGATAACAATGGCTTCAGGTTTTGGAAGATTCAGGCTTAAACGTTCCAACGCAGGACCGACTTGCTCAGGATTGATGGCAAGCATAGGTGAGCCATGGGAAATAAATAAACCTGGAAGTGTTTGTAAATTCATCGCGGTCGCCGTTGGTTGTTTAAAGGAATATGATGATCATGCACTAAATTATTCAGCGTAACAATTCGGATAATTTCAACGGTTTGTTTCATTGTTGCAACGCTGTACTTGCTGTAGATACTGGAGTCAGTTCGGATTAACCCGCACGATGGTAAGGGTGATTATGGTTAATACTCATTGCACGGTATAGCTGTTCGATGAGCATGACACGAACCATAGGATGCGGCAAAGTCAGTTTAGACAAAGACCAATGCCATGCTGCTGCTTTACGTACTGCTTCAGAATGTCCATCTGGCCCACCAATGGCTAAAACCACATCATTGCCTTCAAGCATCCAGCCTTTCATGGTTTCAGCTAGTTTTTCGGTACTAAACTCACGACCACCGACTTCTAAGGCGATCAGCACTTCATTCGATTTCATGGCATTTAAAATGCTGTCACCTTCAATTTGACGGTATTTTAAAATGTCGGCTTCTGAGTCGTTCTTGCCACGTTTGGCCATAGGCAATTCAATGATCTGCGTTTGAACAAAAGGCTGAATACGTTTGAAATAATCTTCAAAACCCGTCAGTACCCATGCTGGCATTTTTTGACCGATTGTCAGAATACGAATTTTCATACAGCGCCTGAAAGTATACAAAAGAGCATTATAACGGTTCGCTTGCGCTTTGTATGTTCAGACACAATTTGCAATTGAAATCGTGTTCTGCTTGCTGTTTAAATACGCAGCATAAACAGATTTGATCAAAGATGAAAATTGGAATAATAACAATGAAAAAAACATGGCAGGACGGTAAATTATTTTTGCTCAAGCAAGCAGCAATGCTTTCAATTTTTGCATGGTGTTCATTTGCGGCGTATGCCAACAATATTAGAACAGCTGAACCAGATAATTTAAAAGTCTATTTAGAGCAAATTATTGGTAATGAAGCTGAATATCGTAACTATAAGAATATTCAAGAGTTAAACCGGGTGTCTGCTTGGATTCGTGAGCAGATGCGTTTATTTGGTGTGAATTGTCGTTTTCAAACCTATACCGTAAACAGCCAACCATACCGTAATGTGGTCTGTCCCTTAAATGCAGGGCATAGCAACCGAGTGATCATTGGCGCGCACTACGATGTATTTGAGGAGCAGCATGGCGCCGATGATAATGCTTCTGGCGTTGCAGGTGTACTCGAAGCTGCTCGGATTCTTTCGGCTGAAAAAGCGCGTTTAAAACAAAATATTGAGTTTGTATTTTATACCCTCGAAGAACCACCATATTTTAGAACAGAGTCGATGGGCAGTTTTATTCACGCAAAATCGGTAGCAAAGGAAAAGGATAAAATTTCAGGTGTGTATATTCTGGAAATGATTGGTTATTTTGATCCCAAAGTCACTCAAGATTATCCAGTTGGACTGAAATGGATTTATCCATCTCATACGAATTTTATTGCATCGGTGGGGAATATTCAGTCTCGTGACTTAACCTCAACGTATTGTGCGGCGATGGAGTCTTTGAAGCAACTACAATGTGAGCGCTTGATTTCTCCTTCATTTATTCAGGGTGTGGATTTTTCAGACCATATGAATTATTGGCAATTTGATATGCCGGCGATGATGATCACTGATACGGCATTTTATCGTAATAAGCACTATCACACTGAGCAAGATACCCTGGATAAATTAAACTTAGACAAAATGGCTCAAGTGATCGATGGTTTAGTAAAAACCATTTTAAATTTGAAATAGCATGTCTTTAAAAACATGACATAAAAAACGCAGCCCCGAAAGCCTGTGGACTGCGATAAAAGGTCATCTACCTGGAGATGTAGATGACCATCTTGTTCCAATGATCATCACGCTTTTACACGTGATTGGAACCAATAAAGAAACATACAGCGCGTATATCTCTCTACTATATATGTGGGATAGAGGGCGATATTTCAAGTAATAGCATTCAAATTTTGTAAGACTTTCTTATTGGCTATTATTGATCTTGATGTCGAATTTGAAATAGTAATCCAATCAAAAGTTGTAGCTGTTTTCTTGAGTCTTATCATAGCGAAGGATTTGAATGAAATTTTTCGAATATTTAGTTGAAAGCATGAATAAAAAAAGCCCTGTCGAAACAGGGCTTTTTTTCTTTTATTGCGAGTTGCTAGCGCTTAGTGACGAGCAGCTTTGCCACCTTCAGTTGCTTTGACAATCGGTGTCTTTGCAAGAGGTTTAGGCATATCAACTAAGGCTAGAGGTAAAATCTCATCAATCGATTTCACTGGTTTAATTTCTAGACCTTCTTTGACATTGTCTGGAATCTCAGTCAAGTCACGAACGTTATCTTGTGGGATAAAGACAAGCTTGATGCCACCACGGTGAGCAGCGAGAAGTTTCTCTTTTAAACCACCAATGCGCATTGCACGGCCACCAAGACTGGTTTCACCGGTCATCGCAATATCTGGACGAATCGCAATGCCTGTAAACGCTGAAACAAGAGCAGTGGTCAGGGCTAAACCAGCAGATGGACCATCTTTCGGTGTTGCGCCTTCTGGTAAATGCACGTGTACATCTGTTTCTTCAAAGCGAATCGCTTCAATACCTAGTTCATCTGCACGGGTACGTACAACGGTCATCGCTGCAGTGATCGATTCTTTCATGACATCGCCAAGAGAACCAGTGGTAATGAACTTGCCTTTACCTTTCACTGCTGCAACTTCAATCGTCAGTAGTTCACCACCAACAGATGTCCAAGCCAAGCCGTTTACACGACCCACTTCAGCTTCTTCTTCGGCCATACCGAAGTCGAATTTGTGTGGACCTAAGTAGTCAGGAAGATTTTTCGAATTCACTTCAATTTGAAGATTTTTCGCTTTCTTGCTCACTGCTTCTTTTACCACTTTACGTGCAATTTTCGATACTTCACGTTCTAAGCTACGGACACCGGCTTCACGTGTATAACGTTGTACGATATCGCGTATGGCTTCTTCGTGAACGGTTAATTCTTTTGCACGTAGACCATTGTTCTTGATGGCTTTTGGAACAAGGTAACGTTCAGCAATATTCACTTTTTCATCTTCGGTGTAACCCGGTAGACGAATCACTTCCATACGGTCAAGCAAAGCTTCTGGAATATTCATGCTGTTTGCAGTACAGATGAACATCACTTCAGAAAGGTCTAGATCAAGATCTAAGTAGTGATCATTGAACTTGCTGTTTTGTGATGGATCTAGGACTTCAAGCAATGCTGAAGCAGGGTCTCCACGGTAGTCTTGCGCCATTTTGTCAATTTCATCGAGTAAGAACAGAGGGTTCTTTACGCCAACCTTAGACAAAGATTGCACAATTTTACCTGGCATAGCACCAATATAAGTACGACGGTGACCACGGATTTCAGCTTCATCACGCACGCCGCCAAGCGCCATACGGACAAATTCACGACCAGTTGCTTTGGCAACAGATTCACCGAGTGAAGTTTTACCTACACCTGGAGGACCAACTAAGCACAGGATTGGGCCACGAAGTTTTTTTACACGTGATTGAACAGCAAGGTATTCCACAATGCGGTCTTTCACGTCGTCTAAACCATAGTGATCGGCATCAAGAATATCTTGAGCTTTCGCAAGGTTAATGCTGACTTTGCTGGCTTTGTTCCAAGGCGTATCTAAAATAACTTCTAGATAGTTACGCACGACAGCAGCTTCGCTCGAAGCAGGTTGCATTGCTTTTAGCTTACGGAACTCATTTTCAGCTTTCTTGCGTACATGTTCAGGTAAATCGGCTTCAGCTAGACGTTTTTCAATTTCTGCAACGTCATCCTCACCACCGCCATTCATGTCAGAAAGTTCGCGTTGAATGACCTTCATTTTTTCATTTAAGAAGTATTCACGCTGATTCTTTTCCATTTGGCGTTTTACAGAATCATGTAAGGTTTGCTCAATTTGCTGTTCTTCTGACTGTTGTAATAAATAGGTCATCAGCTCAGCTAAATGTGCTTCAAATTCATCATGCTCTAAGAACTTTTGTTTTACATCAATATTCAAAGGCACGCGTGTTGCTACAAAGAATAATAATTGTAGCAAATCATCAATTTTATTGGCTGCTGCAATCAATTCACGTGCGTTACGCAATTTTGCTTCTGCATATTGAGCAAATAAGGTGCGTAATTCTTCCACACGGTTATTCTGAGTTTCTGAGTCTACAGAAACCGTCATTGGGCTTAATGAATGCTCGGCAGTCAGGTAATTATCGGCATCGATAATTTTTTCTAACTTGGCACGATATAAGCCTTCAATCAGTACTTTTATACAGTTTTCATCATTCTCATGATTCACAACTTGCACAATCTTCGCGACAGTACCGTATTGATATAAATTGTCGTGATCAATTTCTTCTGTTAGCGAATCTTTTTGTGCAACTACGAATACAAGATTGTCACTGTCACGTGCGACATTGACTGCATTGATCGACTTTTCACGACCCACAAACAGTGCAATTTGCATGTGAGGATATACAACCACATCTCGTAGCGCTAAGAGCGGTAATACGCTCGGAATTGTAGTTTCCAAGCTTTCTTCATTCATAATAATCTCAGACATGGGCACTCCTAATGAGTGACAACGGTGTTGCCATGTTTTTTATAGTGATGTGTATTTTTTAAATTACAAGGGTCATGCCAATTAAAATGTGTAAAAAATGACTAAATATGTGATTTTTAAGTGTAACTCAGTGTCAAAAATATCAAATTAACGTTTGAAACTTAAAGTTTGAGATGGGCTAATAAATCCATCTAGCGGTTGATCCCATGCTTCTCGAACCAAAGAGTCTTGAATGAGTTGAAAATCATGGCCAAGTCCTAAACGGTATGGGGTAGAGTGGGCAGTCGCTAATGTTTTATCGTAGAAGCCACCCCCCATACCAATACGTGTGCCGTACTTGTCGCAAGCGAGTAAGGGCATGATTAAAAGGTCAAGGTGAGAAACATGCTTCCCGTGGCTTGCCATCGGTTCTTTCATACCGAGCGGGTGATGAGAAAAACGTTTATTAATGTATTGATGGCGTGAGATTTCAACCCAAACCAGTTGCTGATTCATGTTGCAAATCATGGGTAAATACACGTGTTTTTGATGCGCAAAACAGTAGTGGATGATCTTTTGAGTGTGAATTTCACCAAATGCATGTAAATATACGCCTATATGCTGACTGCGCTTAAAATAACTGTGTCTGATTAAGCGCTGTAGGACTTGTTGTTCAGCTTGTCGTTGCTCCCATAGGTTTAGGCTACGACGCTGCTTACGGAGTTGTTTACGAAGGCTGGTGGTGCTCAAAGTCATGATTCATTTCAAAGTAGCACAAAATTCTCAAAGGCATTTTAACGCGTTCAAGCTTAAAAGTCCGAAGAAATAGATTTTATCTTTTTTATATAAAGCGTTCCTTAAAACACTAGTCGGCTTAAGGAACGCGGACTTATTTAAGGCTTTTTAATACCAAGAATTTGGACGTCAACACGACGATCTGCTTGTAAGCAAGCTTTTAAGGTATTTCGATCTTGAACATCAAAACAACTATTGGTTACAGGCTGAGTTTCACCTGCTGAAGCGAAACTTAATTTGTCAGCAGCAATCCCTTGGTTCATTAAGTAATTTTTGACAGTTAGTGCACGTTGCAATGCAAGTTGCTGATTATATTTTTCACTGCCTAAACGGTCGGTATGTCCGGTAAGCTTAATCATATCAATACGTGCATATTGGTTATTAAGTTTAGTTGCTAGTTCATTCAAGCTTGATTTACCTGCAGGAAGTAAATCGTTTAGTTTGCCACCATTAAATTTAAATAAAGAATCGGCAGCTAAGTTTATATTATCTAAACTCGGTTCAATTGGTTTTATTACATTTTTTAGAGCATTTTCTCTAATCGGGCAATTATTAATCCTAGTGCCATCATTATTTAATATAACGGGTTTGCCGTTATTATCAACTGTAAGTAATAAGTTATTCAAAAGTGACTTTTCGTTTACACATTAGCTAACTGAATAATTTTCACAATGAGTTGTACAATTTTTCACCTTAAATTGGTATTCGCCTTCTTTTAAATAAAAATCAGCAGAATTATTAATATAAAAATCACCCGCTTTAAATTCATCTATATAGAGTTTAGTTGCACATTTTTGGTTCTTAGCTTGATCATCTGCGCATAATTTTTCATCACGTTGAACATGTATTTTGTATGCATCAATAGTATTGATTTGAAACAACAAATTAACTGGTTTTGCATATTTATTTACGCCAGGAAAAGTTGAACATGCGACAACTGAGCGTCCACAAGTTGAAGTGACTGTGACACCGAATGGTGACATCGTACAGACTTACCCTGATGACACCGATCCATCCCCAATTACGCCTGACCAAATTACGGTTAAAGATCCAAATGGCAAAGACATCGTGGTTGAGTTTGGTACACCTGAGACTCAACCAGACGGTTCAATTACGGTAACGGGTAAAGTGCTAGAGGACGTTGAAGGCAAAGTTACGGTTAATGTACCAGAAGGTTCATATGAAGACACTTCGGGTAACCTGGGTCTACCAGGTACAGGCAACGAAAACATCAATATGGTTCCGCCTGTAGCAGAAGTGACGATTACTCCAGAAGGTAAGATCACTGTGACTTATCCGGATGATGTCGATTCATCGACGATTACAGAAGAGAAGATCATTGTTGAAGGTCCAAAAGGTCCAATCGAAGTACCATTTACGCCGCCAGTGAAACAACCAGATGGCTCATATGTGGTGACTGGTGAAGTACCTCCGGGTGTTGATGGTGACATTACCGTAACTGTCCCAACAGATAGCTATGAAGATAAATCAGGCAATCCGGGTGCGGAAGTCGATAAAACTGTCTCAGTGGACAACATCGCTCCTGAAGTTGAAACAACCCAAGTGGTTACGACAGAAGATCAAAGTGTGACATTAACATGGGCGCATTTTGGTATTTCAGATGCAAATACAGCAAATGATCAGCTTGTTATTACGGTAACAAATCTGCCAAAAGACGGTGTATTGACAATCGTAGATGCTGCTGGGAATAAAACACCAATCATCGTGGGTCAAACACTATCTTATGCTGATATTAAGGTATGAAAATTTATGCTATTACAGAGAACGGGACTCGAGTATTGCTTGGAACTGCGGATACAAATGGCAATTTAAGTTTTGTCGCTGATGGCATGAGTATCGAAGGTTCAAGCTTAGTGGCGATTGCACCACCAAGTTTGGTTGTTACAGGTAATTCTTTACAGTTGAATGTGAAGCTTGAATCTGTTGCAACTGAAAAATCGAATGGTTCAACTGCAAGTTCAGAACTAGAGTTCGGTGTAATTTTGTATCCTGCTTCTGTAACAAACGTAGCACCTGAAATTGAAATTGAACCAGAAGTAGTCACTGTTGGTGCAGCTGTTGCCGGTCAAAAAATTGCTGCTTATGCTGCATCGGATGCAGATAATGATAGTCTGACTGTGACATTTACTAATGGCTCGACAGTTAGTGCCGACGGTTTCTATCAATTATCAGTGGCTGATCAATCTGTAACCTTAACTCAGAAAGGTGCGGATCAGCTAAATTCAGGTGCTGTATTGCCTTCGATAAGTCTTCAAGTTACTGATGGTAAAGTTACAACTCCTGTAACTGGCAATGCTGAACTCATTGAGTTAAAAGCAACATTAACAAGTGAAATTTCGGTATCAGGGTCAACATCAGGTGGAACTGGTGGTGGTGCGTCAAGTTCAGTGATTAACGTTCCAAACCTAGGTACGATTTATAAAGATGCACAAGGTAATTATGTTTCTGATGATCTTGTTGCGGGTGCGAAAATTGTAGATATTGCTGCACAGATGCAAGCTATTATCAATGATCCACAGTATGGTAATGATTTCAATAAAATTAACGATGCGCTAAGAATCTTTACTAATTTGAAAAGTGAAATTAACGTTTCTGAAATTATTATTATCAATTGGGAGAAAATTAACAAAGTTCTGACTCAGAATGAGCTTGGGCTTAATTTCTCAAATAGTTTCCCTAAAGACTTTGGAGGTCAAAAAGGTACTCCGAGTGATTGGATTGTATTTGATGAAGCGTATTCAGATGAAAAATATCCTGTCAATTCAATGATTTTAAACAACTCTGATACAACCAACTATATTGATGGTTTTAACTTGAGTATTACGGGTGTCCAAAATGTAAGTGGTTTCCAAATTAATATGTTGGAAGGTGTGCTATTTGCGGATGGAACTCAAATTGCTAAGACAGGTGAGAAAAATCAAAATGGACAGGATCAACTTGGTGTAGTAGCTCCGGAAGCAGGCGTTCCAGAGAAAATTTTACAATTTACTTTACATGCAGAAGTTTTAAATGATGCAGAGGCAAATGTGAATGTAAATGGTGTGAAATTTAAATCTGCTGCTCTTGATGCTTTAGTTGATGCCAAAGTTTCGGTAAATGGTATATCAGTAAGCAAAGATTCAGATGGGTATTATACTTATCAAGGCACTTCAAGTAGTCAAGTTGAAGATTTTGTAGTGAAAGTTACAGTCCCTGAAACCTCAATTCAAGATGTAAATGTACTTACAACCCAGCTCGAAACAGAGTTAGGAAACAGTAACAATGTGCTTCCTATTCAGGAAACAGTGACTGCGACAGCATCGTTTGCGATGTTCTCATTAGAAAGTGAAAGTTTACTTATTGGTGATGATATTGTTTTCGACCTTCTTGCAGACGATAATTTGGGCGGTAATACATTAACAACAGTAAATGATTTTTCTATTGCTGACCAAATCGATATATCTTCATTACTTTCTGACGATGCAACTGAAGCAACTCTCGCAGAGTTTGTAACAGTAGCATATGATGAAGTGACTGAATCGGCTGTGATTTCAATTGACCGTGATGGCACATCAGGTACGGAATATGAATCACAAGATCTTGTAGTCTTGCTCAATCAAACGAGCAAAGTCGAACTAGATGACCTAATCAACAATAATCAAATTATTTACTAATAATTTGATGAACTAAAAAAGCACCTTCGGGTGCTTTTTTTTGCTTCCCAAAAAGTGAATGCAGATTGAAGACTTGGTTTTAATCAACAACTCATCGGAATTAAAACAAATACGCTATATCTACACTTGTATATTGAATAAGCTTTCTTTGCGCTTAAAAAGCGACACTTATCTAATGACGTAGCTCAAAAGGTATGCATAAAAACAAATCAATGGACAATAAAAATGAAAAAGAATCTCTGGATCAGGACACTTCTTTGTATGACGGTTGCGGTGTCGCCACTTACTTTCGCCGCGACAACCACTGCACCAATTCCACCCAATAGCCAGCAAGTCTTTTTTGTCGGCAATAATTGGGATGGTACGGTTACAGTCATCAATCCTGCAAAAAACTATCAGAAAGTTGGTGTCATCAATATGGTGCCCGACAAAAAAGAACGGCTCACTGAAATTTACCTTAACCCAGTAAAATTGATCGCCTATAGCTATATTCGTAATACAGCAGGAGAGGGAAATGATCAATTGGTCGATGACATGTATTCCACACCAGATGGCAAATCGGTAGTTGCATCACGCCCAAGTTTTGCAGATGTAGTCTCGATTAACATAGCAACAGGAAAAATCAATTGGCGCACACCCGTTGAGGGATTTCGAGCAGACCATATGGCGGTTTCACCCGATGGGCAACAAGTTGCTGTTTCAGCATCTTCAGGAAATGTCGTACATATACTCGATATCAACACAGGCAAGGAGCTCGGGCGCTTTGCCACAGGAGATAAGCCACATGAAAATATTTACTTTGATGGTGGCACAAAAATTCTTAACTCAGCCATAGGTAATGTCGAAACCTCAATGGATGCAGCGTGGCAGGATTTCACTAAAGGCAAACGCTATATCACCATTGCCGATGCTAATAATTTTAAAGTCTTGAAGAAAATTGATTTTCGTCCTGCATTGGATGCCTTTGGTCGTAAAGACCTATCAAACGCTGTGCGTCCAATTGTGTTTAGCAAAGATGAATCCAAAATCTATGCGCAAGTCTCATTTTTTAATGGCTTGGTCGAATATGATCTCAATCAAGGCAAAGTCACACGCATTGCACAGCTTCCGGGAAGTACAACTATTCCCTCTGATCGCACGAAATGGGTAAATGACTCACGCCATCATGGGCTTTCGATCAGTGGAGATGGTGAAAAACTATGTGTTGCAGGAACGATGGATGATTATGCCACCATCGTCGATCGTAAAACTTTGACCGTGGCGAAATTGATTGCTGCAGGCAAACCGTATTGGGCAACGCAAAGCCCAGATGGTAAACGCTGTGTAATTTCTGAAAGTGCGACAGATGCAGTAACCGTGATCGATTTCGCGACAGGTGAAAAAGTCATCACTGTGCCTGTTGGCAATCACCCACAGCGCGTTCGTTTAGGTTATGCACCAGCAGGATGGGGCAGTCAGTAAAACAGTTTAATTCAAAAGAAAATGGAAAAATCAGAGTCAAATCGGCTCTGAATTTTTTTAATTGAAGAACATTTAGAGATTGAATCATGTATAAGAAATGGATTGTTATCGGGTTAGTGGTTGGCTTGATTTTATTGTTGATGATTCAGTTATTAAAACCAAAGCAGCAGGAGGTTCATGAACAGCTACCGTTAGATCAACAAAAAGTGACTGAAACACGTTCTGAGCGAACTACAGAAAATGTATTGCAGCATTCAAGTTCTAATTCCAAACAATCAATACTCGACAGTGAAACGCACTCTGAGCTATTACAGCAACGTGAACAGGTATATCAACAATTTCAGCAAATAAATACGCTGATGAGTCAGGGACAGCAGCCGAATCAAAATCAAGTACTCGCTCTACTCGAGCAACAATATAACTTGGTTAAAAAAGGCGTCGTGAAATTGGATGAAGCCATTTCATCAATTCAATATTTACGACAAATACTTCCTGAAATGGACAGAGCTTTGGATAGACAGTTAGCTAAACTGGAACAACTCAAAAAATGAATTAGCTTGAATAAATAAACTTTTAAACTAACTAAACATAAATGAAATAATTATGGTGAAGAACAAAAGTAGAGGGGCACGAAAATAGAATAGTAAATTAAAAAATGTTTTTTAAATCAAATGCTTGTAATTTAAATCAGGATTTGGAAAATAAACACTCCGAAGATGCCGCTGCAAATGTCGTGACCCTGAACCCGATGAGTTCAAGGTGGACGCGACGTACACTCGCTGGGTTTCCCACTCGAGGAGGGCATACGCTCAGAATATACAGAACACATCCATAAGTTTAAGTATCGGCAGGGGATTAGACCTAGCTGGCGAACACCTCAGAGATGTGCTCAGTATAACGAATTCAGCGTTATTGGCAAATCACCAAACACTGACAAAGTGTTTAAAATGAAGCAATCGGGCAAAGTATAATCACTAAACCACCGATTAATCAGTCAATTCTTCAACTTGTTCCAAAATATTTTGCAACAAAAGTTCGCAGTTTGCATATTCTTGCAAACTCTTATTCATTGACAAGACTTCTTGCATTAATTCAAGTGCGACCATAATGATCAGCTTACTCGGTTCCATACGTGGTGCTTTACGACGAAATTCATCGTATTTGTCATTCAGTAATTGTGCTGCGCGTTCTAAATCGGTTTGTTGGTCAGAAGTCGTTGCTAAACGGAAACTATGACCTAGAACTTTTAAATCAACTGCAATTTGTTCACTCATGATCAAACTTCCTCATTACTTTCAGTCGGATGTGCCAATTGTTGAATTTCTTGCGCATGTTGATCTTGAGCTGTACCTAAAATAGCTAAACGTTGAATAATCGCTTCAACTTTTGCTTTGGCATGTTCATTTTTTTGCAATAAACGTTCACGTTCTTGCTGCAAACCTTGAATTTCTTGTTGAGCATGACGCTGTTCATTTTGCATCTTTTCTTTAACGATACGTAGCTCATTACGTTCTGCCAAAATTTCTTGAAAACGATTTTTTAGATCAGTACAGCTTTTTTCAAGACGGCTATATCGGTCAGCCAAAGCAGTTGCATCAGTATTCAGCTGTTGAAGTTGAGCACGTGAATCAGTTAATTGCTCATTCAGCGTATCAATTTCTTCTTGTTTGGAGGTGATAATACCGTTCTTATGTACAATTTGAGCATGATGGTGCTCATCAGACGAGTTTTTCTCATCTTGTAGGGCATTATTTTCGCTTTCAAATTGCGCCAGTCGCTTTTTTAAAACGCTAATATGCGCTTGGAGACGCTGTAATTCTTCTAACATAACGTAGTCGCACAGTCTTGCAAACAAAGGTAATATATACGAAGTATAGAGATTGGATAAGCGAATGCAAGACGATATTTCAGGTTGGTCAGATTGGTCCCAGAATTTTTCTAAAATTGAAGAAATTTCAAGCCCAAGTGAGTTACATGGTCTACTCACTGGTATAGTTTGTGTGTCACAACCCCCGACTCGTGAAGAGTGGCAACAAATTTTAGCAACGCTTGATGTAGCTGAATTAGACGAAGATGCGGTGGCATTGTTGACTGAAGAAGCAGAAGATGTAGCTCATTCACTTTCAGATGATGAACTCGACTATCTTCCTTTATTACCAGATGATGATCACTTGCTAGGTGAGCGTGTGCAAGCCTTGGCAGATTGGTGTGCAGGTGTTGTTCTTGGTTTTGGTTTGGCGGCAGGTCATCTGCGCACCAATGAACAAGAATTGATTGAGCATTTACAGGATGTCGCTTCAGTAGAATTTGAAGATTCAGATGATGATGAAGAAGGTGAAGAAAGCTATCAGGAATTATACGAATTTGTTCGTTTAATCCCAGTGAGCCTGTCTATGGGACGTACCAAAGTTGATGTTTCAGAAACACCGTTGCTACAACTGAGCGCTAAAAATTCATCGGCTCAAGTGGGTAATGTGGTTGAAATGTTCACCCCACATCGTCCAAGCTAAGGCATTAATTTTGCTTATATCTATGTGAGGTATTACGTGTTTTTATACATGCCTCACATAGATTGAGAGATTCATATTCAATTGAATCAAAATTTAAACAATATCAGCCAGCAGGTATAAGAAGTATTTAAATGAAGAAATTAACTCAAGCGGATTTTCAAGAACGTCGAGACATCCTTGCGGGTGAAATGGGACTACGTAGTATTGCAATTATTGCCACGAGCAAAGAAGCCATGCGTAATCGCGACGCAGATTATAAATTTCGAGCTGATAGTAGTTTCTTTTATTTAACAGGTTTTGCTGAACCTGAAGCGGTTGCAGTGATTGAAACTTTTGATACGGAAGAAGAAGGTTATAGCTACAGTTTATTCTGCCGTGAACGTGACCGTGAAATGGAAATTTGGAATGGCTACCGTGCGGGTGTAGATGGGGCAGTAGATGATTATGAAGCCGATGAAGCTTATGCAATTGATTTGCTTGATGAAGAAATTTTAGAAAAATTACAAAATAAAGATAAATTATTCTATCGAATAGGTCAGCAAGCTGATTTCGATGCACGTGTGGCGCAGTGGATTGCAACAGCGAGTGGTGAATCACGCAAAGGTGCGAGTGCGCCTGCACAAGTGATTCAGCTTGATCGTATTATTGATGAAATGCGTCTGCACAAGTCTGATGATGAACTTGAATTGATGCAGATTGCTTCGGATATTTCAGCAGAAGCGCATACTCGTGCCATGCAAACGGTTAAACCGGGCATGATGGAATATGCACTAGAAGCAGAACTGAATTATGTCTTTGGTAAAAATGGCTGTGTGCCTTCCTATAACAGCATTGTCGGCGGCGGTGAAAATGGCTGTATTTTGCACTATGTGGAAAATGACAAAGAACTCAAAGATGGTGATTTGGTACTGATTGATGCAGCATGTGAATATCAGCTGTATGCCTCAGACATTACCCGTACTTTCCCAGTCAACGGTAAATTCAGCCCTGAACAAAAAGCACTTTATAATATCGTACTTGATGCACAAATTGCGGCGATTGATGCGGTGCGTATCGGCAACTCTTATAAAGAACCACATAACGTTGCAGTGCGTATTTTAGTTCAAGGTTTATTGGATCTTGGCATTATGCAAGGAGATATTGACGAAATCATCGCAAAAGAAAGTTATCGCCAATTCTATATGCATGGTACGGGTCATTGGCTTGGTATGGATGTGCATGACGTCGGTTCATACAAACAAGACGGTGAATGGCGTGCCTATGAAGAAGGTATGGTTGTGACTGTTGAGCCTGGTCTTTATATTGCGCCAGATGATGAAACAGTGGATGTAAAATGGCGTGGTATCGGTATTCGTATTGAAGATGATGTGGCTGTAACTAAAGCAGGTCCACGTGTTTTAACAGCTGCAGTGGTGAAATCTGTAGAAGACATTGAAGTGCTGATGGCGAAAGCGAAAGCCGCTTAAGTTAATATAGTAATTAAAAAAGCCGGTCAGATGATCGGCTTTTTTTATCTACAAGCAGTCTTATAAATACTAGTCACATAGACAAGTGTAATTAACAATGGAGTTGATTTTATGATGTTAAGTTTTTACAAAAACTAGATATAAGTCTTTTTAAATTAATCGTATAAATTTTTTATTTTAATCATAATTATGGGCGTTAGAAAAGCTGGGGTGGTTATTCCCTTTAATGGCAATCAACAGAATATTGAAAGACTGATAAATGATTGGCTGGTTTATTTTGAAGAAAACTCAAAATCTGCATTAGATATAGAGTGGCTGACGGATCATATTGTTTGTATCAATAGTGCCGGATTAGCACATTTTGCTTTTACTGAACCTGAAAAATGGAGCAGTTTGCTGAGCAGTCAGTTGCCGATGAAATGGATGATCTTCTTTGATTTTGCAGACACAAATTCAAGCTATAGCTATGCGCTTTATAAAGAGGGTGCAGAAATCAGATGTGTCATTCAAGCGGAAGAAGAGGAACTTTACATGGATGGAGAAAGACAAGATTTTGAAAAGGAATGGTTAAACTTTTCAACAAGGTATTTATACGAATATGTTGAAAATGGCAAAGTTCAAAAAAAATGGACGACTGATTTAAACAGTTTAAAAGAAGAAATCAATGAAGATTTGGAAAGCTATTATCAGTATTATTATTTTAGCGAAAAGGATCATTTAATTTATCATACTCAATTGGTTCGGCAGTTATTGATTGAACTCTTTAAAAACTATGTCGGTTTTGAAATCTTTGATAGTGATTATAATCCAGTAAAGAAAATAAAGTTTAAGTATAACAATCAGCGTACTTATGATGATTATTTGAGTTTAGCCTCAAGAGGGGATATTGCAGCCCAAATTAAATTGGGTGAAATGTATGAAACGGGATGCGGCGTCGAAAAAAATGATGTTACAGCACAAGGATGGTATCAAAAAGCGGCTGATCAGGGGGATGATGCGGCGATGCTGAAGTTAGCGGTGCTGTTGTTCAGAAAACCATGTAAAACAGAGGTTCATATCGCTTTAGCTCTGCTGAATCAGTCAGTGGAAAAGGGAAATATAAACGCAAGAACGGCCCTTGCTGAAATATATGAAAAGGGCGAAATTCTTGATCAAGATTATAATCTAGCTATGAACTTGTACAAGCAATCGGCAAAACAAGGCTGTGCAATTGCTCCCTATAAAATTGGCTTAATGTATGAGCTAGGCAACGGCGCAGCTCAAGATTTTAAGATGGCGAAACGCTGGTATCACCAAGCGGCGAATGCTTTTAATCAAGATGCAGAAATTCGATTGCGGAAATTAATCCAGCATTTTAATGCTTAAGCCATTCATTTAAATTATTCCGTATTAAGGAGATCATTTCTGTCATTTATGTTCTATATCTCTATCTATTGCTATGAAAATAAATTGAATGCATGAGCGCAATATTTTGACCAAATCATGGAAAATATTAAATAAATATAAAAAAGCCGATCATTAGATCGGCTTTTTAACTTCATTCAAACATTAAGATTTTTGTAAAAAATCAGTCGCTAATTTTAAAAACTCTTCCGGTTTTTCATATACGGCCAAATGTCCTGTTGCCAGTTCAGCATATTCAGCATGTGAAATCAGATCTATAGCATATTTGACCAATACACTCGGGGGCATATAATCATAATTACAGCCATTCACTAATGTTTGTTTGTTGATTTTTTTTTCGCTGGCTCAGTCATATCGGTATGAATCTACAACTCAGCTTGGTGGGTAAATCTTTCTCAATTATTGGTTTGCAGCGTATTTTCTAAGGTTTGCGCCATAGTATTTTCACACCATGCCAAGGTAAAGTTGGCGCTAAAACCTGTTTGAATAATAGTGCTCGACATCGCTTTAGAGTTGCTCTGTACCTAACTCAAATTAAAGCTTGGTACGTGCATCAACTTTAGGATAAGGCGCCAATAACACAACAAAAATTACATATTCTGGATATTCTGCTGCGGAATATATCCAGAAAATGTTGTGTAATGAAAAGCTCATTAAACCGAATGGTGTAACATAATTGGTTTTTGCAGCTGCAATCACTTATTCAACTAATTGAGCAATGGCTAAAGGCAGATCATCAGGTAGTTAGCTTGATATCGTCCTTTTGAATGCATCAAAACATGACATGTTCAAATGACGCTGATTTACGCAAATGATGGCTCATACTGATGGACTCAGCCATTTTTATTGTGATTTTCTCTTTTTTAAAGATCAATATTTACGGCAAGAGATGATTAATTTTGTATTTAATCAGTGCAAATACCTGCAACTAATTTGTATTTCATTATAAAAAATCATGCCCTTGATGTAAGATAAAATTCATTACAGATTATATGTATTTCGAGTGAATGTCCTAAATTCGAATACTTGATAAAAAAGGAAACAAGCATGCAGCAAGAAGTCATCATAGTTGGTGGTGGTATGGTCGGTTTAAGTCTGGCACTCATGTTGGCCAAAGACAAAATTGGCGTAAAACTTTTAGAAGCCATTAAATACCCCAATTATGATGATGCAAACCTTGAGCCTTATCACTCGAGTTTTGATGCACGAAACAGCGCCTTGTCACGCCGTACGGTGCAAATTTATCAAGAACTAGGCCTCTGGGATTCTTTGCAGGAACACGCCACACCTATTTTAGAAGTGAATATTACCGAGCAAGGAAGTTTTGGTAAGGCAAGACTCAAAGCAGAACAAGAAAAAGTCGAAAGCTTTGGACAAGTTATTGAAAATGCATGGTTAGGCCGTGTGCTGCTCACAGAAGTCAAAAAACAACAATTCATTGAATTAATTGACGGCGTACAAGTGACTTCGCTGACGCAGGATGCAGACCATGCCTATATTGAAGCAAAGCGTGCTGAAGAACAGCTCAAACTACAATCTAAAATTGTGATTGCCGCCGATGGCCGTGATTCATTCTGCCGTAAAGCCTTAGGTATTGGCGCATCGGTGCATGATTATGACCAAGTGGCGATTGTCACTACAGTACAAACCTCTAAACCGCATGGTCATGTCGGTTTCGAGCGTTTTAGTCCGCTTGGTCCGCTAGCGCTGCTGCCACTTCCAGGTGAATACCGTCGCTCAGTGGTTTGGCCTGTTCCCAAAGGAACTGAAGGCGAGTGGATGGGTGATGAAAATGATCAGCACTTCTTAGATGCTTTACAAGAAACCTATGGTGACCGTGCCGGTAAATTCCAAAAAACTGGTAAACGTTTCAGCTTCCCATTGTCGCAAGTACTTGCAGAGAAACAAGCAGTTGGACGTGTAGTGTTGATGGGAAATGCAGCACATACCATTCATCCAGTGGCAGGTCAGGGCTTCAATCTTTGTATGCGCGATGCTTATGTACTACGCCGTTATTTAAAAGAGCAAGTTGAAAAAAATGCAGATCTGGGTGATGCAGCTATGTTGCTTGATTATGAAAAATCGCGCCTGACCGATCAGCAGCGGGTGATTAAATTCTGTGATTCAGTTGTTCGTGGTTTTAGTAACCAGAATCCATTTTTAAAATTGATTCGCAATACTGGATTAGTTGCCTTTGACACCATTCCGGGGATTAAGCCTTTGGTCGCGAATTATGCAATGGGGCTAAAAGCATGAGTTTAAATCATACAGATGTACTGGATGCCGTGATTGTCGGCGGCGGCTTGGTCGGTGGCTTAACGGCATTGTTATTGGCGCAGGGCGGTGTGCAGGCTACGGTATTGGATGCGGCACCTATTTTGGATGCAGAAAAAACCAAAAGTGTTGTGAATCCTCGAGTTTTGGCGCTCAGTCAAGCCACCATTCATTTACTCAAGACTGTGGGCGTTTGGGAAAAGCTTGCCCGTCAGCAGCCTTATACTGGTATGCAGGTGTGGAATAAAAATGGCTATGGAGAAATCAATTTTGGTCATGTTGCAGACCAAACACCATCAGTTGAGCAAGCTTTAGGTTCAATGGTTGAACCAAGCATATTGAATTTAGCCATTCAAGAAAAAATGCTAGAACAACTCGAAGACTACCGAACCCAAGTCAAGGTCAGTCGTGTTGAGCGCGGCGTTGGTGTGTGGATCATTCACCTCGCAGATGGTACCCAGCTCAAAACAAAACTGGTGATAGGTGCAGATGGTGCAAACTCATTTGTCCGTGAGCAAGCTTTCATCGATCTAGATGTGCTGGACTATAAACAAGCCGGTGTGAGCTGTGCAATTAAAACCGCCCAACCGCATCAGCATGTAGCGCGTCAAATTTTCTTAGAAACTGGGCCTTTGGCATTTTTGCCGATGGCGAGTCTGAAAAAAGAGGAAAGCGGTTATTGGCAATCCATTGTGTGGACCTTACCAGATGATTACGCCGATGAATATGTGGCTTTATCCGATGCTGAATTTAATGCGTTGCTCACTCGAGAAAGTCATCACATGCTCGGTGAAGTCTTAGAAGCAACTCCGCGTGCTAAATTTCCATTGAAGGCACGAGCTGCGCAGCAATATGTGCATGATGGTCTGGCGTTGATTGGTGATGCGGCCCATGTGATTCATCCGCTTGCAGGACAAGGCGTGAATATTGGTTGTTTAGATGCAGCGGTGCTTTGCGATGTGCTTTTGACCGATAAAAAACGAGGTGTGTGGGCACATGAACAAAGTTTGAAGCGCTATGAGCACCGCCGTAAAGGGCAAAACGATGCCATGATGCATAGTATGTCCGCGATTGGTTGGTTAGAAACCACCACTTTTTCACCTGTGGTGTGGGCGCGAAACTTTGGTTTAAAACAAGTGGAAAATCAGACTGTTCTAAAAGATGCGTTTATGGCTCAAGCCAATGGTCTGAGTATTTTAAAAGATACAATCTACGCAGCTTAGGTCAAAGTCAGATATTTTTTAGACAGTCGTATAAACAAGGTTACGATTTTGATTAAAAAAGATACGATTTTTTGATTGTGGGTACTAGTCGAAATGCTCAGAGATTGCTAAATTTCTGTTAATTTAAAACCAGCCATTCGCTGGCAAACAGAAGTCATTCGCGGGGAGAACACAATGACTGATATGAACGATTATGATGATCCAGAAGATTCAGTAGTTGATGAAGATGAAGCACAAGCAGCTGAAAAAGGTGCAGGTGACGCAGCTGATTCTGCCTCTGATGATGACACCTCTGAAGCTGAAACATTAACAGTGACTGCAAAACTAAAACAACGTCAGGCGCTTGAAGATGAAGTTGCTGCGTTCTTAGCGCGTGGTGGTCGTATTACCGAAGTCCCTCCAGACGAATCGGCAAAAGATTAAAATGAAAAAACACCACGTCATGTGGTGTTTTTTTTGCTTCATTCGCTTGTGCGATGATGAACGTCATTCATTTTTTAACTCTGTAGCATGTTTGCTCAAGAAGTTAAGACGTTAATAAGATGTGAAGTCGCTTCAAGCCGTCTTTGGCTTCATATATTTACGGCTGATCGCGTAAATAGGATAAAACACAAAATGCAGTAAAAGCAAAAACATACAATTGATAATGAATGCAGCAATATACGGCGGTGCATGCATGGCCGCCACAGCAGCGACAAAAGATTGAAAAAGTAATACCGCACTCAAAACGACATAAGCCCAATAGCGATGCCTATCCCAAAATTGGCTCAGTTTCAGTAAATTACCGACTACAAAATAGAGGGAACAATATCCACAGACCATCGCAATCGCGCTATGATCGGCAGTCATTTGCTCGCCATTAATATAGTGCGGATAGGGTTGAATGCCCGTATAAACAATATGTGCAAGGGCCGTGAGCCAAACCAGATTAAAGAGAATGAACACCAGCGGTTTTTTGACAGACAGATTTATGGACATGTTATAAGCAACTTTTTTCATTCTATTTAAATTATTGTATGGGATAGCTTATGGAACCCGTAGGTCCCATAAGTGGTTCAAATTAAAAATAAAAAAATTAAGCTTAATCGTTCGCTTGGGTTAACTCTAAAGCACGTTGATAGGCCACTTTCTTTTTAATCCCAGTTAAATCTGCAGCCAACTGAGAGGCAGCTTTAACGGACAAATCTTGAAGTAAACGCGTCAGCAATTTGTCTAACTTTTCTTGCTCTAGGTCTTTTTCTTCGGTCGCACCACCAATTACCAAAACGATTTCGCCTTTTTGCTGATTGTGATCAGATTCGACAAAATGAACCAACTCACCCAAAGACATTTTTTTAATGGTTTCAAATGTTTTGGTAATTTCACGTGCAAAGCCCACAGGACGATCGGCACCAAAGACATTCGACATATCTTTTAGGCAATCCACAATACGGTGCGGCGCTTCATAAATAATCATGGTTTGAGTTTCGTCTTTCAGTTTTTCGAGTGCTAAAAGACGTTGTGACTGTTTAGAAGGTAAAAAGCCTTCGAAACTAAAACGGTCACTGGGTAGGCCGACAGCACTGAGAGCTGCAATGGCAGCACAGGCACCCGGCACAGGAATGACACGAATATTTTTTTCTTGTGCAGCACGAACCAGTTTAAAGCCAGGGTCACTGATTAATGGCGTGCCTGCATCACTGATCAGCGCCATATTTTCACCCTTTTCGAGGCGTTCAATCAGCTGGTCTATTTTGTTGCTTTCGTTATGGTCGTGGCAGGCGGTTAAAGGCGTATTGATACTAAAATGTTTAAGTAATTGTGCTGAAGTTCGTGTATCCTCGGCGGCAATAATTTTAACCGACTTCAATACCTCAATTGCACGATAACTAATATCATCTAAGTGCCCGATTGGAGTTGCAACAACAAATAACTGAGCACTCATAGGTTTCTCCATGTTGGATAATAAGAACAAAATTTTGGGTCTTTGCCTTTTAAGCAGTCTGTTTACTGCTGCACAGGCAGACGTCTTGGTCATTCTACCTGAATCTGGCCCTATGGCGCGAGCCGCATCCAGTATTAAGCAAGGTTTCAATAGCGCATATCAATCGTCAGACTACAAAGTGCCCATTAAGTTTGTAGATTCAAATCAAAAGCAAATAGCAACGATATTGAAGCAACAGGTCAATAAAAAAACTCAATTGGTGATTGGTCCTTTAGCACGCCAAGATGTTGAAGCACTTGTAAAAGCAAAGCCTAAAGTCCGCGTGTTGGCTTTAAATGAAACGACGAGCCAAATTCCAAACGTCTGGCAGTACAGTTTATCGAAACGGGATGATGCCCTAGCACTCCAAAAAGTCTTCGAAAAAGACAAATTAGCGCAAGTGTTAGTGTTACGTCAGCCTGCAACTGAGGCAGAACATGAATTATTGCTCATGTCCTTAATCAGCCAAAGTTCAGTGCCGATTCAAGTGGTTGAACAGCTCCCAACGAAGCTGGACAAAAATCAAGGGGTACTATTGCTGGGCAATAATGAATGGTTAAACAGTCAAAAAAAACTACCTAAAGCAAAACTATATACCGTTGCCAATGCGATTGAAGCCACAAAGCCCATTCCTATAGGGCTGAAATTTTGTGATGCACCTGCATTGCATGACGCGCGTTGGCCTGACCTGATCCGAGCTTATGAGGAAAACCCAGTAGATATGCCATATCAACGTCTTTTAGCTTTTGGTGGGGACACATGGCATATCGCAAAACAATATTTGCAAGAACCGAAATTAAAAAGCATTGAGTTTCAGGGGCGAACAGGGCTAATCAAAATTAGTCAAAATAATATTCAGCGTGTTCCTCACTGCTATGAGCGAAGTAAAAAAGGCATCGTGGCGATCTCACTTTAGGGATGAAACGATGCAGCTAAACTTAGAGCAGATGAATTTGGGACAGATGAATCTGGGACAGTGGGCAGAACAGCAAGCGCTACGTTTGGTTGAGCAGCAAGGCTATGTACAGGTGCAACAGAATTATCATAGTCGTTATGGTGAAATTGATTTGATCGTCACACGTGGTCAAGAATTGGTGTTTATCGAAGTTAAAGCTCGTTCGCATACCCGTTATGCCCAAGCCATCGAAAGTATCTCAATTCACAAACAACGTAAGATGATGAAGACTGCGTTGCATTTTTTAAATGAACAGTCACATTTTCAAAATTATTATTGTCGCTTTGATGCAATTTGTTTTGATTTTTATCAACACTTTGCAAAAACACTACAGCAAGACTTTTCTAAATACCCGTATCATCAGCAATGGATTGAAAATGCTTTTACTTTTGATCAAGAGTTGATTAATCTTTGATAAAACAAACTGTGTAAACGCATAGAAAAATACGTGTGGAAATTTGAGGAGTCGTGCTGAGTGGTTAAGCGTATTGCAATAACGATGCTTTGTGTCGCAAGTTTATCTGGCTGTGCGAGTTTTATTTCGAATGGAACAGGATCAGCACCTGTAGGAACTGAAAGCGGCGCACGCTCATTGGGACAAGTTTTTATTGACTCTTCCATTGTTCGAACAGCAAAAATTAACTTATATAAATTAGATACTCGTTTTAAACAGTCACGTGTCAATATTGAAAGTTTTCATGGCAATGTCTTATTGACTGGGCAAGTGCCAGATAATCATTTAAAAGAATTGGCAGAAGAAAATGTCCGTTCAATGAGTGATGTCAAAACTGTACATAACTATATTACAGTGGGTAATCAGATCAGCTATAGCACCATCATGCAAGATACTGCGGTCACTGCGAATACCCGTGGTTTGATTATGAAAGCGCCTGTGGTATCTGACAGCAAAGTACACATTCATACTGAAGATGCTGTTCTTTATGTGATGGGCCGTTTAAACAGTGCGGAAATCACAGACTTAAATCAAATCTTGCAACAAGTGGGTAATGTAACGCGAATTGTCACTTTAATCGATAATATTGATCAGAACCCAAATCCACAGGCACGTTCGATTAACTCTAGTTACACCACACCTGCTGTAGGTAATGTGCAACCTGAAGTACAAACGCCTGTAGCGATAGATCCGGATGCTGTCGATCCAAATGCTCAATAAAATGTCGGAAATGATGCTGTAAAATATGAATCAATGGTCTCTGCGGCTTCAGCAAAAAATGGATTTGGCTAAATCTTTATACCGAAATTTTCGGTTATATGATTTTGGCAGTTATGCATTAAATCGACTGACACCCAAACAAGGATATCATGTTCAACACAATATCCCTTATGGTCTAAAAGCGCGCCATCGCCTAGATTTGTATCGCACGTCAGCACCTCGTCAGCAACGTCCACTCATCGTGTTTGTACATGGTGGAGCGTGGATGCATGGTGACAAAAAGGATTATGGATTCATTGGTGAAGCTTTTGCCAAAGAAGGTTTCGATGTTGCTGTCATCAATTACCATCTCGCACCTGAATATATTTTTCCGGCTTCAATTGATGATCTTAGCCTTGCATTAAACTATTTGACGCAGTCTCAGCATAAGTTGCAGATTGAAGTGGAAAATGTGGTGTTAATGGGACATTCGGCAGGGGCATTTAATGTCATGTCTGCACTGTATCATCCGACACCTTATCAGCTACAAGTGAAAGAGAATATTCGTGCAATCGTGGGTTTGGCAGGGCCATATCATTTTGATTATAAAGGTGATCCGATTTGTGCAGATGCCTTTGATCAAAATGTACCGTATCAACAAGTGATGCCGTATTATTTTGTTGAGCACAATCAAGTGAAGCATTATCTATTCACTGCGGATAAAGACAATATCGTTGGCCATAGCAATAGTGAAGATTTTGATCGTCGATTAAAAGCCTCAGGCAACCATAGTCAATTGATTCAAATCCCTCGTGTTGGGCACATTACGATGATTGGTTCAATTTCGAGTCTATTTAGTCGCTTCTTTAAAACCAAAGCTGAAATCATGCGTGTACTCGATGAAATTAGTCCACCTTAATGTCTTTGGTTAAATGATTGAGAATAAAAACCGCCAAGTATGGCGGTTTTTTTATTGCATGATTTATTTACTAAAAATAGCTACTTATAACCATGCTTCGGTGTCATCTGCAACAGCAGACCCATGGATGACATGCATAATCATCGAATGGGCGATACTTCCTTTGAACGGAATTTCAGGTAATGCATCAAATTTAAAGAAAGCCGCATCACTTATTTCTTCTTCTTGTAATTGAAGCTCACCTGAAGCATATTCTGCTTTAAAGGCGATCATTAAATTACTTGGGAAAGGCCAAGGTTGGCTTGCCAAATATTGAATATTTTTGACCTTCAGCCCAACTTCTTCTTCAGTTTCACGACGAACTGCTTCTTCTAAAGTTTCACCGACTTCAACAAAACCTGCGATCAGTCCATACATAGCACGGACATTTTTTGCATTTTTTGCCAATAAAATTTCATCTTCACCACGGGTAATGACGGTAATGACACAAGGATTGACACGAGGGTATTGGTGATATCCGCAAGCGGGACAAACCATAGCATATTCTGTGGCGTGGACTTGAGTTGCAGTACCGCAGTGGCTACAAAATTTATGATTACGGCGCCATTCTAAGAGTTGAATAGCACGGCTGGCTTGTTCAAATTGCTGAACATTCCAAAGTTGTAAAAGCTGACGAATAGGGATGAGTTGTAAGCCTTCAGGAATTGGCTCATTTTCAAGTAGATCACGGGCAATCACTCGATCACCCGTGCCAATATTTAAATCACTTGCGAGTTGTTCAACTTCGGGAAGTTGAAAGTTTTCATCGACTAGCAATTGCTGTTGTTTGAAGATATACGCAAGTGATAATTTAGACATTAGGCCGCTGCTGATTTCAGTTTTTCGCTACTGTCCAATGCTACCTTAAACATGCCCTGTAAAACAGGTTGTTTGTTCTTTAAATTGTCAATCAACATATCTGCGCTTGCCAATGAATCTAATGCTTGATTCACTTCATTTGCTTCAATGGCTGTTGAAGATTCAACTCGTTTCAAAATGAATTGAGCTGTTGAATTCAGCGCATTTTGAGCTGCATCTGCATTGAGGAACAACATTGCACCACCAATTTCACGGAATTGAGTTGCAGTCGCTTCAAGTTGTGTCAAATCTTGGTTTTGTAAATACTGAACCAAAGATTGGCTAGCAGCATCAATTAAAACCTTGGTCTCATTTAACAGAGCAGCGTGTGCTTCATCTAAACGGTCGAGTGAAATATTCATATTATTCACACGAAGTTGTAAGCGGCTAGAAGTGTGATGACGCTCAAGCACACCAATCGAGTTCATGGCAGACAAGATATTGTTCATCAACTGCTGGGCAAAGCTTTCATCTTGTAAAATCTCAGCATTACCTAATGACGCAGCTTGACGCGACAGGTCGTTATACGCTTCATTTAAGTTCAAGACTTTGAAAATATTTGCCAATTCGTTCAATTTCGCTTGAAGTTCTTGGGTTTTTTCAGGCGTCATATTTTGATAGTTAAATTCAATATCATTACGAATTTGCGTCATTTCAGTCGTAACCAATTCACCAATGGTATGCATGGTGTCGAAGTCAGGACCATATAAATGACGACTGAAAACTTGCAATTGGGTGTCGGTAAGAAGGTCTTCACCGATATTTAACTTGCCACGAATATGATGAGAAATGTCATCTTCTTGGCTAATGTTTAGACTTAAGACATTGGCTAAATCAGAAATGGATGCTTTAAAGCGCTCAGTTCCTGCAAAATATTGAGCCATATTGCGTTCAATGCTCACCAAAGTACGTAAACGAGCATCGGTAATCAAGATTTGATCAATTTGATTAAACGCAACAAAAACCAAGTTCCAATATTGTTTGCTTGGATGTTTGTCTGAAAGACCTGCTAAATACGCACCGACCAATTTAATCGCTTGCAAATCCAGCTCAGTTTCTTCTTGTTTAATCAATTTATTCAAAGCCAACTTATACAGCCGGTGAACGTATTTTGATTTTTCAAGTGCAGGAGCTTGAGGTAAGTCAAAGTCAGGGGTAATACAATCGAGTAGGGACTCAATGTGTTGGCCTTCCGACGTTAAAGGTTTACCTAAAGACAGTTCTAGACGATTCAGACTGTCGAGTAGGAACTGTGGAATTTTAACTTCACGTAGGCAGATAAATTCGATATAGCGTTTCAGCATGGTCGTGCCTTCGCTCAGTGCGATGACATCTTGAGTGTTAATTTGCGCAGGATTCCCCATGATCTTGCGCATTAACTCTGCTGAATATTGAGCGATTTTTGCCAAACTTGGCATATCAACTAAAGCTAGTACTTGAGCACATTGTTCAAATTGAATCAGTGCATCATCAATCCCGAAAGGTAAAGTTTGATCTTCAACTAAGGTGCTGACTGCTGATTCGACTAACTTGATTGAGTTATCAACCTCATTTTTTATTATCAGCAAAGCCGTTGGATCAAAATGGATAGAGGTTTGGTAAGACATGTATCTGCACCTTTCCTAGATGTTTTATCTTGTTTATTAACCGCCCCTTAAGGCGGTCCATGTTTATGGTTTTACTATAGCGTATGTAAGAATTGTTTATATACAAAAAGTAACACGAAATTTAGATTTTATTTCGCAAAAAGGCAAGGTGTACCATGTTTTTCTTCAAATTGTTTGACCCATGTCTCATGGGCTTCAAGTTCATCTGCTGAAGGTAAAATCACAGGTAATTCTATTTCAACAGCGGCGCGGGTTTGCGAACCATCTTCATTTTGCGAGTGGGTCAGTGCATCGATATCAAAGGAAACCTGACCGCCCGTCATTGCTAGGTATACGTCAGACAGGATTTCCGCATCGAGTAAGGCACCATGGAAAGTACGGTCACGTTGTGGAATTTCGTAACGACGCACTAATGCATCGAGTGAGTTTTTCTGGCCTGGATGCTTGGCTTTGGCCATAGCCAAGGTATCGGTAACTTCGCAAACTTCAGATAAGGCCACAAAACCGGCACGTTTGAACTCCATATCAAGGAAGTTCATATCGAAGGTTGCGTTATGCGCAATGATTTCTGCGCCTTTTAGATAGTCAAATAAGACATCAGCAATTTCAGCATACAGTGGTTTGTCTTTTAGAAAGTCATCACTGATTCCGTGAATATTTTCAGATTCACCGACAGGTTTTTGCGGGTTGATATAAATATGAATTGAGCTACCGGTCAGTTTACGGTTAATCATTTCCACTGCACCGACTTCAATAATACGGTCGCCATCTTGGAAATAGAAACCTGTGGTTTCCGTATCCAAAATTAATTGTCGTGGGCCAGATACATCGACGGTTGCTGGTGTAATGACAATCATTGGATGGATTTCAGCAGCTTGCTTAGACTGTATAGGGGCAGCTTCATTCAACGTTGATGCCGTGTTTATTGCTTGTTGTTCTATCGTAATGTCATCAATCTGCTCTGCATTGATCGCTGTGTAAGTAGTCATTTCACGTGACGGAGCAATTTCTAGCGGCTGAGCAATTGAAGTTTCCTGACTTGAAGCTTCAACAATGCTGTCATTTGCAATCATAGCTTCTTCAGAGATTTCTTCTGCTTCATCCTCGCTATCAGCAAATTCAAGTCCAAATGGATCATTTAATAGCCAGTCAGGTTCAGCTTTTTTTTTAGGTGCTTCAGCTGTAGATGATGCCGCTTGTTTGATGTGTTCGAGGGTTTTTTCAGCGCCTAGATTGGCCAATTGATCGGCCATTTCATTTCCCGGATGGCCTGCATGCCCTTTAATCCAGTTCCATTCAATTTCCCGACCCTGACAAGTTGCATCCAGTAATTTCCACAAATCTGGATTTTTAACATCTTTCCAGTTTTTCTTTTTCCAACCATGTATCCACTCGGTAATGCCTTGTTTGACATAGTTAGAGTCTGTCCAAATAATCAGTTTTGCATCGGACGGACAGTGTTGAATACCTTCAATTGCAGCAGTCAATTCCATACGGTTATTGGTGGTTTCAGCTTCGCCGCCGCAGAGTTTTTCTTCTCCAGTTTCACGGATGATATAGGCCCCCCAACCCCCTAAGCCAGGGTTGCCTTTACATGCACCATCAACATAAAGCGTGATTGTTTGAGACATAAATCAAATCCGGAGAAAAACAAGCATTCAGAACCGTATATTGTATAACGCAAATGACAGAGAGAAATCCATTTCTGGCGATTTTTTTAATTTCTTGTAACATTTATACTGAAATAGCGTTAAATTAACGCCTTGTGTCTGTGTTCTGCTTCACTACAATGGCATATCTAAAAAATAAATTTTATATGAGTTGTCTGGATTTTTTTATGTATAAATCAACTGCGACTGTCTGGCAGCCTACGTTACCACAAATTTTTAAATTTACAGTCTTGGGTTCTGCGCTCGCAGCTCTTGGTCTGACGGGCTGTTCTTCATCGCAAACGACTAAGCAGAACTCAGCAAGTAAACAAGTTGGCTCAAACTTTCTCGATGCCAATAGTTTAGATTCACTCGAAGATTTACTTTCTGCAACAGACATGCGTGCCGTAGAAGGCGATCGCCTTTTAGTACTGAAGCATGGTGATGTCTGGAAGCGTATGACTGTGGGTTTCAAAATGGATTTGAACCACTGGGATACGCGAATTGAAGCGCAGCGTGGTTGGTTTATTTCACGTCAACCATATATTGATCGTTTAAGTGCGCGTGCGTCCCGTTATTTATATCACACGGTTAAAGAAGCAGAACGTCGTGGTTTGCCGACGGAGTTGGCGTTATTACCAGTGATTGAAAGTTCTTATGACCCAGCAGCAACCTCAAGTGCAGCCGCAGCAGGCTTATGGCAATTTATTCCAAGTACTGGACGTATTTACGGCTTAAAACAAACCTCAATGTATGATGGTCGTCGTGACGTAGTGGAATCAACGCGTGCAGCTTATGAGTTTTTAGGTGCGCTACATAACCAGTTCGGTTCGTGGGAATTGGCTTTGGCTGCATATAATGCAGGGCCGGGCCGCATTCAACAGGCGATTAACCGTAACCGTGCGGCAGGTTTGCCAACGGATTATTGGTCACTAAAACTGCCCCAAGAAACCATGAACTATGTCCCACGTTTCTTGGCTGTTGCTCAAATTATTAAAAATCCAAGTGCTTATGGCGTAAGTTTACCGCCAATTGCCAACCGTCCACACTTTCGTGAAGTGGCTGTAGGGCCTGCAAATTTAAATGAAATTGCATCTATTACCGGTTTAAGCCGTGCAGAACTCTATGCACTAAATCCCGGGCATCGTGGCGATGTGATTGACAGCAGTAGCCCAATGCGGATTTTAATTCCTGCGGATGTGAGTCCATCAGTCGATGCACGTTTGAAGAAATTACAATCAGGTGGTTCATCAGGTTATTGGGCAAGTAATTCAACTTATAACTTACCAAAAAATAATGTTGAAATAACACCGTCACGTGTTACTCCGCCGGAATTAAATAGTAAAACTATTCAGCCCGCTAAAGTGACGCCACCTACGCTTAAAACACAGCCGACAGTGACAGCTTCTGCCAAACCACCTGTAGTCGCTGCAACGGTTACGCCGAGTGTTCCATCAGGAACGAAAGGCAAAACGCCAATAGGATCATCTGCTTTGGCTGCTTTTGCATCGAATAGTGATATTCCAAGTGCGCCGCGTATTCCAGTCGCTGTAACACCTTCGACGCCTGTGAAAGCCGTGTCTGTCGAGCCACCACTCAGCGCAAATGAGCGTGAGCAAATCATGGCGGCTATTAAAGCTGAAGGTGAGACCAAAACAATAGATGAGGTATTAAAACCAGTAGCGACTAAAGCAGAACAAGAAGAAGTCGTTCAGGAAATTAAAGCTATTGCGCCGAAAGGCACTGAAATTGTCGATCCTTATGATGGCAAGATTAAGTTGACTGCGATTCAGACCAGTCAGTCAATTGCAGACCAACAAGGTAAAGAACTGACGAAAGGGTTCTCTTACCCGAAAAGCGTGGCTGAAAATACAGGTGCAGATTCCGAAGAAGCCAAACGCAACCAAGGTAAAAATGTCATTCGTACAGATTCTGAAATTGTAGTTGTACCACCTAAAGGTAAACGCAGTACTTATACAGTTTTGGCGGGCGACACATTAGCGTTGATCGCGATGAAAAATGGCGTGAATTGGCGTGATATTGCAGCTTGGAACCAAATTTCGCCAGATTCGACCTTGTATGTCGGTACGACCATCTATTTATATGATGCGAAACCGATTGTGCAAAATAATGAAGAATCGAAAGCTAAGCCTATCGCAGATAGCTATGTGGTGAAAGCAAATGACAGTCTTACAGCTGTTGCGAGTCAATTTGGTTTAAGTACGAAGCAACTCGCCGACTACAATGGTTTAACCACCACGAGTGGTTTATATGTTGGGCAGAAATTATCCTTAAAAGAACCGCCAGCATCTAAAGCAAAATTGGAAGCTGACAAGAAAGCAGCTCAAGTTGTCGAAAAATCTGCAAAAGTTCAAACCAAATCCTACACGGTAAAACGTGGTGAATATCTAAAACTCATTGCAGATCGTTATGCGCTGTCAAATCAAGAGTTGGCAGATTTAACAACTGGTTTAACGGCTGGCAGTAGCTTGATGGTGGGGCAAAAAATTAATGTGCCATTACAAGCTGTAGCAGAAGTTGAGAAGCTCGAAAGCAAAGTCGTGAATCGCATTGAAAATGTCAAAGTTGATCCTGCGTATAAAGTTGAAAGCTATAAAGTGCAGCGTGGTGATACGCTTTACAGTATTGCGACGCGGTCAAAAATCAGTTTGTCAGAATTGGCGAGTCTAAATGATATGTCGGTAAATAGTGGGCTGATGGCTGGGCAAAGCATTAAAGTTCCTGCAAGTTCAACTGTTCCTGATACATATGTGGTGCAGTCTGGCGATACACTGACAGGCATTGCTAGTCGCTATGATTTAGGCATGGACTATGTCGCAAATTTAAATGGTATAGAGCGTAGTTCTGGTCTACGGGTTGGGCAGAAATTAAAATTAACAGGTGATGTCGCACCGGTTAAAGTAGAAACCAAAGCTGAGGCGACCAAAATTGAAAGCAAAACCAATACACGAACGAATTCCGTTGATGCGACCGATATTCATGTGGTGAAATCAGGTGAAACATTGGGTGTGATTGCGAAGAAATATCATCTTCAATTACGTTATTTAGCTGAATTAAATGGCCTAAATACCAATAGTGCGATTCGTGTAGGGCAGCGTTTAAAAGTAGATGGTGAACTACCTGCTGATGTAGCTAGTAAAGCAACTGAAACCAAAAAAACGGAAGCTAAATCCTCTACGAGCAATGTGAAACCAACAAATACTGAAAGCTATACTGTGAAATCAGGCGAGTCTTTAAATTCGATTGCTAGTCGGACAGGTTTAACTGTGGCAGCATTGGCTGAATTAAATAACTTGAACCCCCGTGCAGGACTGCGTGTCGGTCAAAATTTACAAGTCCCTAAAACTATCAGTGAATACCGTATTAAACGCGGCGATACATTGATTGGTTTAGCAAGCCGTTATGGACTTGATACATCAAAACTTGCTGAAATGAATGATATACAACCGTCTGCTCAGTTACGTATTGGTGAAGTCATTAAAGTACCAAACTGAGTCCAAACATTAAGGAGTTAAGTTGAATGTATTCTGCTTCAACTTCGCGTTACGTGTTTGGTGTGACTTTGAGCATACTTTCAACAGGGGCGTGGGCTGCGTTGCAGACCACGCCTTTTCTTGCCATACATAGTAGCCCTCAATATCATCAATTACAGGCAATGCCCTATGCCAATCCTCTTGCCAATAAAGGGGGATATATCACGACCTCGAGTATTGGGAGTTTTGATAATTTAAACAGCATGAATGGAAAAGGGCGTTCTGTTGAAGGTATCAATTATCTTTTTGATAGCTTGATGAGTTCATCTTTAGATGAACCGGGTGTGATGTATCCATTGCTTGCCGAAAAGGTGACATTTGACCCGAAAAAAACTAATTTTGTTATTTTTCATTTAAACCCAAAAGCACGGTTTAGTGATGGTTCTGAACTCACTGCTGAAGACGTTAAATTTAGTTTTGATACCTTTCAAACTAAATCAAATCCAGGTCTACAAATGTACTTAGCGGATTTGGACAAAACAGATGTTTTATCTAAATATCAGGTGAGGATGAGTTTTAAATCTGGTCATAATACTGATATGCCCATGATTTTGGCGCAAATGCCGATTTATTCCAAAAAAGATTGGGCAAAAAAAGATTTTACTCAAATTACATTGCAGCCCATATTAGGCTCAGGCCCTTACACGATTGAGACGATCGATGCAGGTAGGAGTATTCGCTACAAGCGCAATCCTGAGTATTGGGGGCAGAACTTAGCCGTCAATCGTGGTCGCTATAATTTTAACCATCTGAAATATGTATATTATCGCAGCCCAGACATAGCCTTTGAAGGCTTTAAAGCAGGTCAATTTACGTTATATGAGGAAAAGACCGCACGTAATTGGGTGGGAGCGTACAATTTTCCTGCTTTTAAAGACGGTAAAATTGTCAAATATCGCTTTAAACATGAACGACCGATTCCGACAAAAAGTCTCGTATTTAATACCCGTCGTGCGCCATTTAGTGATATTCGTTTTCGACAAGCGTTAACCTATGCTTATGATTTTGAATGGCAAAATAAAGCATTATTTTATGGGCAGTATCAGCGTTTGCAGAGTTATTTTAGTAATAGTGTGCTAGAAGCGAAGGGGAAACCCTCTATCCAAGAGTTGGATATTTTAAAACCGATGTTATCGCAACTTGATCCTATTCAAAGACAGGGGGTCTTATCCGATTGGCAATATCCCGTTTCTGATGGCAGTGGATTTAATCGAAAAAATCTGCTGCATGCACGCCAACTGTTATTGAATGCGGGTTATCTTTATCAAGACGGCCGATTGGTGGATGCAAAATCTCGGCCTGTGAAATTCGAAATCTTGATTCAGCAACAAGATTTGCAGCGAACCTTAATGCCATTTATACGAAATTTGAAACGTTTAGGTATTCAGGTGCTATTGCGACAAGTCGATGGACCGCAATACACCGAGCGGATGCGAAATATTGACTTTGATATGATCGTGGATGAAATGCCTCAATCGCTCACTCCAGCGGGTGAGCAAGCTCAACTTTGGGGCAGTCAAGCAGCTGACCAAGTGGGTAATTATAATTACGCAGGGATTAAAAATCCTGTAATAGATCAGCTCATTCAACAGGTGATCAATGCTCCAAATCGGGAAGAATTGATTATTCGTACGCGTGTTTTAGACCGCCTGCTCAGAGCGGGTTATTATCAAATCCCAATGTTTGGGCAAAGTGAAAACTGGTTTGCGTATTGGAATATGTATCAACAGCCAAAAGTAAAACCAAAATTATCAACAGGTATTGATTATTGGTGGAGTAATGAAGCGCAATCGAAAAAAGTTGCAAACTATTTGAGCCAACAATAAATACTAATGAATGACAGGGAATGTTAAAGCAACATGGGCACATATATTTTAAAAAGATTGCTCCTGATTATTCCAACATTGTTTTTCATTTTACTGATTAACTTTGTCGTGATTCAGATTGCACCGGGAGGACCTGTTGAGCAGGCTATACAGCAAGCTGAGTCCTTTCAAGGTATGGGAAACACAGGTGGTGGTGAAACTGCGACGACAGGCAGTAAATACCAAGGTGCTAAAGGCCTCAGTGAAGAAATGGTGGCAAAAATCGAAGCGCAATATGGTTTCGATAAGCCATTGTTCGAACGTTTTTGGCTCATGTTAAAAGGCTATGTAACGCTAGATTTTGGTACAAGTTTCTTTAAAGATAAGCCTGTGACTCAGCTGCTTTGGGAAAAGCTGCCTGTATCCTTATCCCTTGGCTTGTGGAGTACCTTGCTGATCTATATGGTGTCTATTCCTTTAGGCATTAAAAAAGCCCGTCAACATGGTCTGCTATTTGATAAAAGCACGTCTATTTTATTGGCTATCGGCTATGCCATTCCTGCTTTCGCCTTCGCCATTTTACTCATTGTCTTTTTTGCAGGTGGTTCATATTTTCAGTGGTTCCCTCTACAAGGTTTAGTTTCAGAGAATTTTGCTGAGTTAAGTGTGTTTGGCAAAATTGCAGATTATTTTTGGCATATGGCGTTGCCTTTGTTTGCTATGGTAATTGGTGGTTTCGCTGGCTTAACTTATCTGACCAAATACTCTTTTATGGAAGAACTAAATAAGCAATATGTTCTTGCTGCTCGTTCTAAAGGTTTGACCGAATCACGTGTGCTGTATGGGCATGTATTTCGTAATGCAATGCTCATTGTTATTGCTGGTCTACCAGAAGCCTTGATCGGCATCTTCTTTGTGGGAAATCTATTTATTGAAATTATTTTCAATTTAGATGGTCTGGGATTGTTGGGGTTTGAAGCCATCGTACAGCGCGATTATCCAGTGATTTTTGGCACCTTGTTTATTTTTACCTTGATGGGGCTGATCTTAAGATTAATCAGTGATGTCATGTATCAAATGATTGATCCACGAATTAATTTTGATTCGCAGGGGGCAAAATAATGTCTCCGATCATTCAAGCGCGATTTCAACGTTTTAAAGAAAATAAATTAGGCTTTACATGCTTTATTAGCTTTGCCTTGATTTTTATGTTGTCCCTAGCTGTCGAGTTTATTGCCAATGATAAGCCGCTCTTGGTCAAATACGATGATTCTTTATATGTACCCGTACTAAAAAGCTATCCAGAAACCGCTTTCGGTGGGGTATTTGAAACTGAGGCAGATTATAAAGATCCTGTGGTGCAGCAACTGATTGAAGATAAAGGCTGGGCGGTATGGCCACTGATTAAATTTTCCTATCAAACACCGAATTTAGAACTGGCTGTGCCCGTACCATCTGCACCAACTGCACAAAATTGGCTCGGTACCGATGACCAAGGGCGTGATGTGCTCGCGCGTATTTTATATGGATTACGTGTGTCGCTCCTGTTTGGCTTTGCATTAACTTTTGCTTCAGCCGTATTGGGTATTATGGTTGGGGCGATTCAGGGCTATTATGGTGGCTGGATAGACCTCATTGGTCAACGTATTTTGGAAGTCTGGGGCGGACTACCGATGCTATTCATGGTGATGATTTTGGTTAGCATGTTTACGCCGAGTGTGTATTGGCTCTTTGTCATTATGCTGTTGTTTGGTTGGCCCACTTTAGTCGGCTTGGTTCGTGCAGAGTTTTTACGTGCTCGTAATTTTGATTATGTACGTGCAGCACGAAGCCTTGGCGTCACAGATGGAACCATTATGTTTCGGCATATCTTACCAAATGCGATGAGTTCCAGTCTGTCACAGCTACCTTTCATGCTTACGGCAAATATTACGGCACTAACAGCCCTAGATTTCTTAGGTTATGGCTTACCGCCTGATGCAGCGTCCTTAGGTGAGTTATTGCTTCAAGGGAAAAACAATCTGAATGCACCTTGGCTTGCCTTATCGGGGTTCTTTACATTAGCGATCGTGCTGTCTTTATTGATTTACATTGGGGAGGCGACACGTGATGCATTCGATCCTAGACGTCAATAATCATCAAGTTAATGTACCTCCCATCGTATTAGCGGTTGAACATTTACATATTTCACATGCAGCACAGGTCTTGGTTGAAGACCTGAATTTTAAATTGCATGCAGGTGAAACGTTAGCCATTGTTGGAGAAAGCGGTTCAGGTAAATCGATTAGCAGCCTAGCTATACTCGGTTTGTTGCCAAGTGATCTGCAGGTCACAGGCAGCGTCAGCCTGAATGGACAAAATATTCTTGGACTGAGTCCTGAGCAGCACCGAAACATTCGTGGACAGAAAATTGCCATGATTTTTCAAGAGCCGATGACGGCCTTAAATCCCTTACATCGTGTGGAAAAGATTGTTGGTGAGTCACTGTTGTTACAGGGTTGGTCGAAGGCAAAAACACGACAGAGGGTTATAGAATTATTAAATGATGTGGGTATTCCGGATGCTGAAGATAAATTAAGACGCTATCCACATGAGTTATCAGGCGGGCAGCGTCAACGTGTCATGATTGCCATGGCATTGGCCTTAGATCCTGATATTTTAATCGCTGATGAGCCAACCACGGCTTTAGATGTCACCTTGCAAGCGCAAATCTTAAATTTATTAAAGTCGCTACAACAGCATCGTAATATGGCGATGATCTTAATCAGCCATGACCTGAATTTGGTCAAGCGCTATGCAGAACATGTGATTGTGATGAGTCGTGGGCAAGTGGTGGAGCAAGGTGGTGTTCAGGAAATTTTTGGGCAGCCGAAGCAGGCGTATACCAAAAATCTGTTAGACCATGATTTTGGAGTAGCGATACAAGTTTCGCAAACTCAAAAACTTTTAGAATTACGCCAGTTAGGAGTGAAATTCCCAGTCAAACAAGGCTTATTGAACCGCATCAAAAATTATGTCGTTGCTGTAGAAGCTTTGGATTTAACAGTGGCTGAAGGTGAGTCGATCGGTATTGTTGGTGAGAGTGGTTCAGGGAAAAGCTCTTTAGCACTGGCTATTGCTCGGCTCATAGAAAGTGATGGTGAAATTATGTTAAATCAACACGCCATCAATCAACTTTCAGAAAAACAGCTCAGACCTTTACGTCGTGAATTTCAAATCGTCTTTCAAGATCCATTCAGTAGTTTAAATCCACGGCTCAATGTAGAGCAAACCATTGGCGAAGGTCTGGCCTTACAGCATTTATCTGCAAATGAAATTGTACAGCGTATAGATGAAGCTTTGCAGAAAGTCGAATTAGCCAGCTCATTTAAGCAGCGTTATCCACATGAGTTATCCGGTGGGCAACGGCAGAGAGTCGCCTTAGCACGTGCGTTGGTATTACGTCCTAAATTATTGATACTCGATGAACCCACATCTGCACTAGATCGGACGACACAAAAAGCCATCGTGAAGCTACTACGTCGCTTGCAGCAAGAATATAATATGAGTTATTTATTTATCAGTCATGATTTACACGTGGTCAAAGCCTTGTGTCAAAAAGTGTTGGTACTGCGACATGCCAAAGTCATGGAGTTTCAAGACACCGCAGATCTATTTACGCGACCACAAACGGGCTATACCCGTAAATTAATTGAAGCCAGCCAATACTAAAATCAAACTTATGGATATTTTGACAAGTGTCATTGTCAAAATATCCTTGACCTTTAGAAAATAATAATTAGAGTAAATACTCAGGACTTATTATTTCATTTTGGACATTGCCATGAGCCATTTAGCTGAAAGCTTTAAAATTCGTAATACCACATTTAAAAATCGCATCATTAAAGGTGCAATGAGTGAAGCATTGGCCAATACTGCAGGCCAACCCAATCACTTACATTTTGGATTATATGAAGCTTGGGCTAAGGGTGGTTTAGGCTGTGCCATTACGGGTAATGTCATGGTGGATTTTCGTGCTAAAAATGAGCCGGGGGTTGTTGTCGCTGAAACTGAGCGAGATTTAGCGCAATTAACACAGTGGGCTGAGCTAGGCAAGAAGCACGGCATGGTGCAATTTGTTCAACTTTCACATCCGGGCCGCCAATGTCCTAAAGGTTTAAATAAAGAAACGGTTGCACCGTCTGCTGTGCCATTTAGTCCGATGTTAGCCACAACGTTTGGAACACCGCGCGAACTTCGTGAAGATGAAATTTTAGATATCATTCAGCGTTTTGCACGTGCCGCACACATTTGTGAAAAGGCAGGCTTCGAAGGCGTGCAATTGCATGGTGCGCATGGTTATTTAATTAGTCAGTTTTTGTCGCCACTGACCAATAAACGTCAAGATCAGTGGGGCGGTTCAAATGAAAATCGCATGCGCTTTTTGCTTGAAATCTATAAGGCAGTTCGTGCAGCGACGACAGATGATTTTATAATTTCGGTCAAACTCAACTCTGCTGATTTCCAACGGGGCGGAATTAGCGAAACAGATGTGATTGAGGTCTTTAAGGCAATCGATGCCGCAGGGATTGATATGATTGAAATCTCGGGCGGTTCCTATGAAGCGCCAGCGATGGCCGGTGCTAAAGCAGAAAAACGTAAAGCCAGTACCATTGCTCGTGAAGCGTATTTCCTCGATTTTGCGGACAATATCCGTAAAGAAGTGAAATGCGCGTTAATGGTTACCGGTGGGTTTAGAACCGTGCAAGGCATGAATGCTGCACTAGACAGTGGAGCTTGTGATTTTATTGGTATTGCACGTCCATTTGCTGTTGAAGTCGATTTGGCTGATCGTTTATTGGCGGGGCAGGATGTTCGTTATGGTGTGGACAAAATTAAAACTGGCATACCGATGATAGATAAAATGGCGATTATGGAAATTATTTGGTATGCCGCTCAGTTTAAATCGATTGGTGAAGGAAAACAGCCAAATCCTAAACTTTCACCGTTAAAAGTGTTTTTTAAATATCTTAAAGGAAATTTAACAGCGGTCATTAAAGGGCAAGTCAATTCACGTAAGTCGGCTTAGTGGCACATTGATTGACGAGAATGAGGGCAATCAGCGTACATCCATGTTATGGTTGCCTTCATTCATATCAATATTACTTACAATAAAAATGTCTAAAATTTTAATATTAATAGTCATTCTTTCGGGGCTCAGTTCTGCCCTCTATGCCCAGTCTGTATTTCAGACGGGAGATATCATTTTTCATATCTCAAAGTCACAGCAAAGTTTAAGCATTCAAAAGGCCACACATTCGACTTATAGCCACATGGGTATGATCGTAAATAAAAATAACCAAACGTGGGTGCTTGAAGCCATTCAACCTGTGCAATACACCACTTTAAATCAATGGATCGCGCGTGGGGAGAATGCTCACTATGTGGTGAAAAGGCTCAAACAACCCTTAAATGTGCAGCAGAAAACGAAGCTGGTACAACATGCAGAAAAGTACTTGGGCAAACCCTATGATATTTATTTTGAATGGGATGATCGTGCAATTTACTGTTCTGAAATTGTTTGGAAAGCTTATCAGCATGCTTTGGGAATCGAACTTTCTCCATTACAACAACTGAAACAATTTGATTTAAAACAAAATGAAGTGCAGCGTCTAATGCGGCAGCGCTATGGTCAAAATATTCCGCTAAATGAGCAGGTGATTGCCCCTAAGTCCATTTATGATTCAAAACTTTTAAAAGAAATATTTAGAAATTAAGGCAATAAAAAAGCCCAAGTCGCAATGCTTGAGCTTTTTAATGAGTGATTAAAACCAACTCGAATATGGCGTCCCTACGGGGATTCGAACCCCGGTTACCGCCGTGAAAGGGCGATGTCCTAGGCCTCTAGACGATAGGGACAGTACAGAAAGCAAATTTTAAAACTGTTTATTTCAGTCTAAGTTTTTAGACTAAATAATGGCGTCCCTACGGGGATTCGAACCCCGGTTACCGCCGTGAAAGGGCGATGTCCTAGGCCTCTAGACGATAGGGACTTAATAAAATGTACTTCTGAAATTGGCGTCCCTACGGGGATTCGAACCCCGGTTACCGCCGTGAAAGGGCGATGTCCTAGGCCTCTAGACGATAGGGACGTTTCAGAGGTGGGCGTATATTAGGGTGAAAATCGGGGGGTGTCAAACGCTTTTCTATAAATAAATTCAGTTTTTGTTGTTGAGTGCATAAAATTAAAACAATTTGCTAAAAATGTTTGAAAAATACATTATTTATGTCGGTTTTTTCAACACTTGTAAGATTGTAGCAATAACTTCTGGATGCGTTAAATATCCAGCAATATCGTGTGGGTGTTCAATCGATGTCTGAATTTGCTGGTTGATAATGGCGGGTTGAAAATCAAATGGTGCCTGACTCAGTGGAAAAGCGCTGAGAAAATCATCATGTGAATAAAAGTTTAACCAATCGCCTGAAATTGCATCAGGCCGCTGTAAAGGTTGAGGTAAGTGAGCTTGGATGACACGAAAAGCCAAAGGTGAGCCCAAGGTGATAAAGCGCTGTATGTTGAGTTCAGGATGTAACAGTAAAAAATGATACGCAATCACGCTACCTAATGAATGTGCAATCAACAGGGTGGGTTTCGTTTGATGTAATTGCTCATGCAGACGAGTGTGAACTGCCTGAATAAAGTGTGGATTAGATAAATAGAGATAAGTTTCGACCAAAAATTTATGCAAAAGTGTGGCATGTAATTTTGGGAAATAATTCATTAAAACTGCAAAATCGCGTAGCGCAAGATCTTTGCCAAGTGCAGTGATCGATTTGAATGATTGGCTTAATCCAATAGCGTCATTAAGGGTGATGTCAGGTAGATTGTTTTGTACGGCGTGATGCTCAAGTACTTTTGGTGATTTTTCTGGGAGTTCAGTACGATGGATAAACGGAAAATGTGGCCACGTTTGAGGCGTCAAGATGCTGGCTTGAAGCATATTCTGCAAATGATAACGCGTGAGTAAATCTCCATAAAAAGGCATGCGCATATGGTGCTGTATATATGATAAAAAAGTCTCTTGATGGCTTTGCTTTAAGCCTTGAGACAACAGTGCAAGCCAATGCTGTTCGAGCGAACGTGCAGTTTGTTGCTGTTGATTCATGCCATGGATAAAGATGATCTGCATATTGCACCTCATCGACGGATCAGTTTTTATTCTACTTTTATTAAAATATAGCCATAAAAAAAGAGCAACCGAAGTTACTCTTTTATCGTGTTTGGCATGACAACACAGATCAATCTTTGTTGTGATACAAGGTGTAGTAGCTGATATAACACGCCACAATGAAGATCATACAGCAGATAAAGCCAGTTAACATTTCTGGGTCAAATACCATACTAATACAGGTAATCAGACAGAATACAAAACCGAGTATCGGCACGATTGGGAAGAGTGGTGCAGCAAAAGCTAAATCTTTTGCAGTTTTGCCTTCTTTATACCACTGACGACGGAAGTTGAATTGGCTTAAACAAATACTCATCCACACCACCACCATGGTAAATGCAGCAACACCTAACAAGTTTTTGAAGATGGTTTCTGGTGCAAATTGCTCAGAAAGTAAGCCTGGCATACCACCGATCATGGTCACAATTACTGCAACATAAGGAATACCGCGCGAGTTCACTTTAGAGAACACCGCAGGTAATTGCTTACTATAGGACAATGACCACATCATTCGAGATGCAGCAAATAAACCTGAGTTTGCAGCAGAAAGTAGGGCTGTGATAATCACAAAGCGGATGATGTCTTCTGCATAAGGAATACCAATGTGCTGGAATACCGTTACGAAAGGTGAACTACTTACACCTTCGGCAGATAAGCCGGCTTCTTGGTGTGGCAATAATGCAGTAATAACAACAATGGTACCTACAAAGAAAATCAACAAGCGGAAAATCGCCGTGTTAATGGCTTTAGGTACATTTTTAGCTGGATCTTTGGTTTCACCCGCAGCAACACCAATCAGTTCAGTACCTGAGAATGCAAAGTTAACAATCAACATTGTAGCGAAGATTGGGAACAAACCTTCAGGGAACCAGCCTTGTGCAGTGAGGTTGCTAAACAGCGGTGCAGCTTCATAGCCTTGATAGCCTAAAACACCAAAAATGGCCAATAGACCTAAAATAATAAAGGCTACAACGGTAATCACTTTGACTAAGGCTAGCCAAAATTCAGATTCAGCAAACCATTTAGTTGAAATCATATTCAAGCTGAATACAAAAGCACCAAAGATTAAGGTCCACATCCACATAGAACTGTCTGGGAACCATTCCTGCATTAAAAGTGCAGCAGCAGTAAATTCAGTTCCTAGCGTTACTGACCATGTCAGCCAATACAGCCAAGTGATGGTATAACCCGTACCCGGTCCGATATAGCGTTTAGCATAAGCGCCAAATGAACCAGATTCTGGCATATGTACCGCGAGCTCGCCTAAGCAAAGCATCACCATATAGGCGATAATACCGCCTAAAAAATACGAAATAATGGCACCTACAGGCCCCGTTTGTGCAATGACTTCACCCGAACCAAGAAATAAACCAGTACCGATTGCGCCGCCAAGCGAAATCATCACCAGATGTCGAGTACTCATAGCGCGTTTTAACGGCGCAGAATTGCCCTGATGCGAAGCATCATTCGGAGAATGTGATGACTGCATAGAGAAAAAGGAGAATCAAATAATGAAGCGAGTAATTGTAGAGAAGAATGCAATGATGATGCAATCAATTAATATAAATTATAGATAAATAAACTTTAAGTTTGTCAGAGCTGACAGAAGAATTGGCGTCCCTACGGGGATTCGAACCCCGGTTACCGCCGTGAAAGGGCGATGTCCTAGGCCTCTAGACGATAGGGACGTTTTGAGGTGGGTGTATAGTACATAGCCCATCTATATTTGTCAAAATAGAGTTTCATTGTTATATTCTAAATGTATATAAATGAAACAAAAACAGAATTTTTTTAATGAAAAATAATTTTAATGAGTTTATTTCTGGAATTTTATTTGAAATCAATCAATTTAATGTGGGCAAAGTCCATGAAAGATTCTATATAGTTTTATTGAATTATTTGCATTGGTTTGAAATTTATACAAATAATTTTTCTTCGTATATCAGTAAATTAGAGTTTGAAAGAATTATTGATGAACTTTTATTTAGGGATTTAGATGGGGAAAGTAGAATTACGTATAATCACCTTAAATCTTTAGATAATTCTCATTATTTTTTAGATATCCAGAGCTTTTTTAAATTATATTTAATCTTAAAGGTTCGAAGATATCAGTTGTCTAGTGATGATGTAGAACTTGAAAAATTAGAAAAAAAATTGGATGTAATTTTTGAGCCAATGTTGTGGAGTAAAGACAAACAAGATTTATTGGTTATTAATCGTGATTTTCCTGAATTTAAAAAACAGATGAATTCAAGTCGGGTGCTTTTGCCACTTTCATTAATAGTTTTTAACTTTACTTTTGTTGAATTAATATCTAATACAAGTTTGAGAGTATCTATCCAAATATTTCTAGCAATAGTAGCTGCGTGTCTTTTAGCTAATATTTCTAAAGGGGCAAAATCCGAAAAGGACTCATTAGAGTTGAAAGTATGGGATTATATCTTGGTGTTGAGCGAGGATAAAAACTCATTGACGAAAAGCAGTTGAACTATTTCCTTAAATTATAATTTGTACAGTGGTTTTTGTGGATTAAACTGCTCCCACAAATCATTTTTGAATTTATATGGAAACCCTAATTTTTCTCTCATAGAGAAGAGAAATAGTTTCATAAAAAAAGGTGGCTAATGAGCCACCTTAACTATTTTATTTATCGTGATATAACCAATAATAACCTGCATAACACGCTGCCATAAAGATCAGACAGCCAATAAAGCCAGAAAGCATTTCAGGATCTGCAGCCATACTTAAGCCTGTTGCGGTACAGCAGACAAACCCAAGGATTGGAACCAGTGGGAACCATGGTGTACGGAATTTAAGTTCTGACACGCTATGACCTTGTTTCAGCCATTGGCGACGGAAGTTAAATTGACTCCAACAAATACTCATCCACACGATCACCATGGTGAAGGCAGCAACCCCCATCAAGTTTTTGAAGATGACATCTGCGCCAAATTGTTCTGATAATAGACCCGGTAAACCACCGATCATAGTGACCAATACAGCAATATAAGGCACACCAGTTTTGCTTAATTTGCCGAAAGCACGTGGTAATTGTTTTTGTGCGGACAGCGCCCACATCATACGCGATGCAGCATATAAACCAGAGTTAGCTGTAGACAGTAAGGCCGTAATAATGACGAAACGAATCAAGTCTTCTGCATAGGGAATGCCCATCAGGTTAAATACGGAAACGAATGGGCTACTACTTAAGCCGCCATGTCCGCCGACATTTAAACCTGCATCGGTATAGGTCAACAGTGAACTGATAACGATAATAGTGCCGACAAAGAAAATGATTAAGCGCCATACCGCAGCATGAATGGCTTTAGGCACATTCTTTTCAGGGTTTTCAGTTTCACCTGCAGCGATACCAATCATCTCCGTACCATTAAAGGCAAAGTTCACGATCAATAGCGTGGCAAACAGAGGGAACAAACCATTTGGCAGCCAACCATGTTCTGTCAAATTGTGGAACATTGGAGCTGATTCATAGCCTTGGAAAGGTACGAAACCAAAGATGCAGGCAAAACCAAGGATGATGAAAATCAACACTGTTGCAACTTTCACCATTGATAACCAAAATTCTGACTCTGCGAATGCGCGTGTAGAGCTTAAATTAGAAATCAGTACACCCGCAGCGAAGATCAGTGTCCATAACCAAATAGAGGTTTGTGGAAACCATTCCTGCATCAAAATAGCCGCCGCAGTAAATTCTGTACCTAAGGTGGCAGACCAGCCCAACCAGTACATCCAAGACACCATATAACCGGTACCCGGGCCAATATAATTTGTCGCAAAAGCACCAAAAGAGCCAGAAACAGGTAAATGTACGGCAAGCTCACCCAAACAGAGCATAACCATGTAGGCGATTAGACCGCCAATAATGTAGGCAAGTACAGCGCCCAAAGGCCCAGCTTGTGAAATAACTTCACCTGAACCCATAAACAAACCAGTACCAATTGCACCACCAAGTGAGAGCATCACAAGGTGTCGAGTCGTCATCGCACGTTTAAGCGATGGACTTTTACCTTCAGCAGACGAGTGTTGCGAAGGTTCAGAGGGAGATTGCATAGTGAAAAGAAAATTGAATGAAAGGTATATTTTATGATTGAATGCAGTGAAATGATTGATAAATCGAATTTTTCTTATAATGTAATAATACTGATCTAAAATTTAAATCTTTAGCACTGACCATTGGATTAATGGTCAGGAGTTTGATACTCAGCTTCAGAAGTTGCAGGTACTTGAGTTTGTTCAGCTACAGGGGCTTTGTTGTCATCGCGGCTCACAATATACAGATAGAGTGCAGATGGAAATAAGATGGCTAAAACTAAGAGCAACTTTTTAAACATAGGGTATTCTTACATCAAAATAGATCAAGCTGAAGTATAAACAAAACCAGTCAGGCTGTAATTAATTAAAGTTTACGGTTTTTCTGTTCTAGATTGGACAGGATGACTTGGTAGATGTCAGGGTAGTGTTGTTTAAAGTTCTGTTGTTGCATGATCGTAATGGTTGAGGCATTTGGCTCGACACCCAGTTTTAAAATTTTTTGGGTTAAAGCGAGTTGAGGGGAGCGACCATCAAAATGTGTATTCAGTAAGTTACCATCGGTATATTTTACTGTGAGTCCGATATTCAGGAGATAATCAAAAACATCAGGCAAACCAAAACCGGCAGCTTTGTAGAGTAAATTATATGTTTCTGCACGATAGCCACGGCCGTATGTTTGATGTGTTTTTAATAATCCTAATGCATTATAAAATTCTAACTTGGCAATAATTTCTTGTTCATTAATAGAACCATCGCCATTTTTTAAAGTCCTATTGATGGTATTAAAAGTGACATTGTTTGAGCTGGGTTTGCAATTAGCAGCAATCAGTCGCTTGATATCTTGAAGTGGAAGTATAAGATGCGCTGTGTCACACATTTTTTTAACTTCTTTATTTTTCATTTTACTGCTTTGAATATTTTTATTTTCAAATTCCTGCACTATGGCTGACCAACCATATATGTTTATAAATTTATAATAACGAGATGCATCATTTGTCATCCCTTTGATCTTTTTAAAGTCTTGAATGTTTTTCACTGATGGTGCATTGGTAGAGAGATTTTGTGGTAATGGAGCATTTGCAAAGCAATGCATACTCATTAGCAAGCAGCTGGTAATAACGATGTTTTTCATGGTTTATGTGCTTTTAATAAATTGTAAACATCAGGATGTTTGGTGGAAAAGTCATTCTGTTCTATTTGTTTATAGACGCTACTATTGGGCTCGATTCCTGCATTCAGTAGTTTTTGAACCAAACTCCCAGAAGGGTTACGGCCTTTGATATTGTCTAAAATTAAATTACCATCCACGCCCGTGTAATCGACACCAATACTCAGCAAATAATCAGAAACGTCTTCTAGTCCCCAACCAATTGCGTTAGATTGCAAAGAGCTTTTTTCTTCATACGGGCCAAATTTATACGTAACGTGAGTTTGTAAAACATTTTCCGATTTGTAGAATTTTAATTTTTCAATGATTTCGTTTTGATCTATTTTGCCTTTTGCATTGGTTAATGCGCCATTAATAATCATAGAGGATGAACGGCCATTGAGTGGTTTGCAATTTGCTTTAAATAAGCGTTTGGTTTGATTGGCAGTACTTAGACTCAGTGCAATTTCGCAAAGTTTTTCTTTTTCCCCTTTAGGCATTTTACTTTTTAGAATGGTTCCATTTTCGAAATCACGAACGATTGACTCCCAACCGTATTTGGTTGCTGTTCGGTAATACTGTATTGCTTCTTCGCTCAATTTTTTGGGTTTTTTCGCTTGTATTTGAGTGTCACGATCGTTGGTTTTGGGAATAAAAGATTCTTGGTCATCATTCAATGCTGTTTGATTTGTCTGATTGGCATCATGCTCAACAGTATTTGAAGGATTTGTCGGTAGGCTGGCTTCGGGTCTAAAAATGTAGATGAAGATACCGAGACATACTATGCACAGGCCAAAGAGTAAGATTATTTTTTTCATGTTTTATTCTATTTGAAAATGAATCAAGAGCATTTTTAGGTGCTCTTGATAGGGGAAGTTTAAAATTTAAATGTGACATCAGCAATGAACTGTCGCCCAATTTCAGATCTAAGTCTGTTGGTCGACTCACTAATACCTGGGGTGGTATAGATATTATGTCGATTGGTAATATTGTTAATGGTTAAACCGAATATTGCTTTGTAATCTTTAGCGAAATTGAAATCATAAGTGGTACGCATATCCCAACTAAATCGAGGTCTAATCGTATCTGTAGCATAGGCTTCCAACAGGACACCATCATGTTCAACTTTGTTTTTTAGTTTATACGTATCTTTATATTCAGATTTGTAGCTTAAGAAGTTATTAATCTTTAATGGTAAATTTGAAAACTCAATGTCCCAACCAAAACGAGCAGTCCAAGGCTGATTGAAATTTTCAACAGGACGTTCATTAAATTGGATGAGGCTGCCGTTAAAGATAATATCGCGATCTTCAGCAGCCGTATTACTGTTAACGTTATATGACTCAGAATAGTCTAAATAATTTTTTTCTGATTCAGTGTAATCAAAGCCAAAGTTAAACCCGTGCAGAGAGTTTTTATAAACGACTTGCAGCGTATTTCTGAGTGTGAGTGTGTAAATGTCAGCTTTTGCTTTACCACTATTACTATATTCAAAATGATCGATGGTATTGCTAGTGGTTGGATCAATAAAACGATTTTTTGTGATTTCATCTTTGCTATCGCGATTCACCCATTTCAGACCAAGGTTCCAGTTTTTAACTTGGCTATTAATGGCAAACACAATTTCGTCAGCATAAGGGGTCTTTAAATTGGCACGTTGAATATTGGAATTAGCTAATATTAAATCTGATAATCCAGTTTGAGTCCAATAGTCTTCAGTTTGATTTTTTGTGCGTTTTAAATTGTATTCCAAAAATGCAAGTTGATCTTGCAGTTCAGTGGCTAAGGTATAGTTTGCATAATATCGATTCCATCCCGTAGTGAAGGACAAAAGATCATTTTTTAGCGGTTTATAGTTAAAGGCACTACGAGGTGCAATATTTAAATTTTTCGACAAGCTGTTATAATCTGCACGTAAACCTAAACGCGCTGAAAAATTATCCCAAGTCGATGTGTTTTCAATGAAGGTATGCACACGTTGTTGGTCAATATTAACTTTACCTTTTTGATAATACTTGCCATTTGTTTGATATTGGCCTTGATAGTTATTTTCATCCGTTGCTTCATCACAAAGAATATCACCTGCCGTACAGCTAATGCCTGAACTAGATGTAAAAGTCTTAGGCTGATTATACATATAGGCATCGTTAGGCCGTTCCCATGCAATTTTAGAATAGTCATAGCCCATACCAAAGCTTAATTGTTGCATGCTGTTGCCAATCTGAATGGTATCAAACGCATTTTTTAGACTATACGAAAATGTATCTTGGTGTAATTCAATATCACTACTTGTGGCACCTTCACCAGGATTGGAACTCCAGTTTTTAGTTGGTGTTTGCTTCCAAAGAATGCCGGTAGTTGAATCATTTTCACGTGCTTGGCTTAGCGTTTGATAGCTAATATTTTGTTTTAATGTTGAATTATTGAGTTTACTTTCTAATTCACCAAAAAATGTCAGCGTTTCTGTATTGCTAATACTTTTTGAATTTATTCGCTTATCAACGAAATTTAGACTGTCCAAATCCCCTAAATCAAAGCCAAACTTCGCTTTGATTGTGTCCGAAGGTGTGTAAAAAAGGGTAGTCCCTAAGTTGATATTATTACGCTCGCTTTTGACTTTACTGCGATCTTCTAAACCACTCATTACTGGAACGATGGATTCACGTTTAGAGGCATAACTATTGATGCCCCATTGTTCAGAGAGTTTGCTGTATAGATTCAGGCTTAGGCCGTGTTTTTTATATTCTTTATTATTTGATGAGGTTGGATCTTCAAACTCTGCAGCTTCTTCTTCATCGGTAAAATGATAACGTGACCAATCACTTTCCGTGTAGTCGTAAGTAAGGGAGCCGTGGATTTTGCCAATTTCAGTATTTGGGGCACAAGTTTCAGCATTAACTACACCACCTGTAAATTCGCCGTATGCTGCAGAAACATTACTATCGATCAATTCTAATTTACAAATTAAATCGGTATTTAGGGCCATCCCTTGTGAGCCACCATCTAGCTTGCCTGAATAGGAGTCGCCACTTGCCAGAGGGTCAAGGTTATTGGTGGTATTGACGCCGTTAATTACAAATTTATTTCGGTAAGTTTGCGCGCCATTAATAGAAATCTCGGATGGTCGTAGCTCAGCCTGTGAATCTGCAGAACGTTGTTCACGGCTAAACTGCACATTTGGATTAACTTTTAAAAAGTCTGTGATATTTTTTGAGCTATTCGGCGTTTTTTCTAAATCTTCTTTGGTGTAGACGGTTTTACCTACTTCTTGCTTGGCTTTGACTTCAACCTCAATAGGTGTCATCGACACCGTATTGGTTTTGATTTCTTCGGAGATCTGGCTTTCATTTGCATACGTTTGAGATGCTAAAGCAGTCAAAATTGCGATATTGAGGGGAGAATAGGCAAAGCGCATGGCTGTCAATAATTATGCAGATAAAAACGATAGCGATTATCATTAACTTTACAAGAATAATCAATAGAAATGAGAATTATTTGCAATAAGTGATTTTTTAATACACAGAAATTCAGTCAATGAGAATTAAGATAGAAATAGTGATGATTTAAGAATATTCATTCGTTATGAATATTAGAAAAAAGAAAAAGCTTGATAAGAAGTATTGGCGTCCCTACGGGGATTCGAACCCCGGTTACCGCCGTGAAAGGGCGATGTCCTAGGCCTCTAGACGATAGGGACATTTAGAAGATGGCGGTATCTTATTGATCCGCCATCATAGTGTCAAGTAGGTGAGGGCCGAGTTTGTTCAAAATATAACAGAACAGTTCAGCGGTCTTCTGAGTATCGTAAAGTGCAGAGTGTGCTTCTTTACCATCAAACTCAATACCTGCTTGAATACATGATTTTGCCAGCACAGTTTGTCCAAACATTACAGCGCTCAATGTCACTGTATCGAATACGGAAAAACTATGGAAAGGATTTTGATTTTTTGTTCCTGTACGTGCAATAGCTGCCTGTACAAACCCTAAATCAAAATGTGCATTGTGACCAACTAAAACAGCATGAGTGCAGTTTTGTTGACGACGTACTTCATTCACTGACTTAAAAATACGTTTTAATGCTGATTTCTCATCTTCAGCCATGGCCATACGCATCGGATTAAATGGATCTACACCAATAAAATCCAGTGAACGACGGTCAAGGTTGGCACCTTCAAATGGATTGATATGTGCATGGTGGGCTTCACCCGGTACAAAATTACCTTCTGCATCATACACAATAGGAATCGCTGCAATTTCCAGTAAGGCATCGGTCTGTGAATTAAAACCTGCTGTTTCGACATCGACAACAACAGGTAGGAATCCACGGAAACGTTGACCAATGACTGGTCGAGTTTCATCTGTCACACTTTTCTCCATTGGATGGTCTTACCCGCATACAACGGAATAATTTTTTCGCCATCCAAGTAGTCTAAACTTTCAGGGATCACTTGATCTTCTTTTACCAAAGTAATGGTATTGGTATTTCGAGGGAGTCCGTAGAAGTCTGCACCAAAGTGGCTTGCAAAACCTTCTAAACGGTCGATTTTACCGACTTGATCAAATGCTTGAGCGTATAGCTCAATTGCTGTTGGTGCACTATAACATCCTGCACAGCCACATGCATTTTCTTTAGCATTTTTTGAGTGCGGCGCACTGTCTGTACCTAAGAAAAATTTAGGGTTCGCACTGGTCGCGACTTCGAGCAAAGTTTGCTGATGGGTTTGACGTTTTAAAATCGGTAAGCAATAGAAATGCGGTTTAATACCACCCACCAACATATCATTACGGTTAAATAATAAATGTTGTGGTGTGATTGTCGCAGCGACATTACGGTCTTGTTCTAATACAAAATGCGCAGCTTCACTGGTGGTGATGTGTTCTAGTACCAATTTTAATTTAGGGAACTGTTTTAACAGTGGAGATAGCACTTCATCTAGGAAACGTTTTTCACGGTCAAAAATATCGACATGGTTATGGGTCACTTCACCATGTAAGAGTAATGGCACTTGGTGCTCTTCGAGTTGCTCAATCACACCATAGACTTTACTAATGTCGCTGACACCACTGTCTGAGTTCGTGGTTGCACCTGCTGGATAGAGCTTGATGGCATTAACATGCTCAGATTCTTTAATTTTTTTAACTTCACTCGCTGGGGTGTTGTCTGTGAAATAGAGCACCATGCGCGGGTCAAAGTGAACGCCTTCAGGAACATTTGCCATGATACGTTCACGGTATGCATTTGCTTCTTCAACGGTTTTTACCGGTGGTACGGTATTTGGCATACAAATCGCGCGAGAGAATTGTTGTGCTAAATCAGGAACTGTACGCTTTAGGGCTAGACCGTCACGTAAATGTGCATGCCAATCATCTGGCTGAAGAAGAGTAATCGTGTTCACAGCGATTCCAAGCTTGGAAATAAAACAAATGATAATGCAAATAATGTGAAAATGGTAACGAGATTTCTGTACAAATGACTGAACAGATATAAATATAGAATAAAACTGTGGTATTTTTAAATGACTAAAAGAATTAGATAAATGCTTGGAAATGGAATACAAGTATAACCTTGCAAAGTTGCAATACGATAAAGAAAAAATAGAGGAACTGATTACACGGCAAACCCGTCGTGTAGGGGAAATGTTTCCTAAAAAACTGGAAACTCAATTTTGGACTTTAAGCCTCGATCGTGCGCAAACCAACATACGTCATTTTTTTTGGATGGGAGTGTTGATCTACTTTGTGCTCACGATGCTGATCATTCCCGGAGATTACTGGATAATTAATCAACAGCATTTTGTGCATGATTTTATTCGTTGTTTGGTCGGTCAGCTCAATGGTGCGCTGTGTCTTTTGGCTTTATATACCTTTGCCCGTTATGACCGTCTGAAGCCTTATTTTTCACATGCCAGTATGTTTGTAGTGTTTTGGGCTGTTATTTCAATGTCTTGGCTCACCATGACCGTGTATACCGAAGCACTTAAACATCAGGCCATGATGATCCTTTGTATGATTTACATCTTGAGCTATATTTTGACGGGGGTAAAACCGGTCCAAATGTTGATGTCTGGATTGTTGGCTGCTGTGGTCACCATGTTGATGCTTTTTTCATTAGAAGTGAAATTTGATGTGATGGTGTTGGGGCGTGTACTGATTGGAAGCTGTGTATTGGGTTTTGCAATCAGTAAGATGCTCTGTGCGCGTGAACGGATGATATTTTTGAATATGCTGCGCGCGGATATTAGTGAAAAAATCCATCGTATTCATACCACAGAGCTTTTACATTTAAGTCAGCATGATGAATTAACCAAGATTTCAAACCGACGTACTTTTGATGAAATGCTTGATACCTTTTATGAGCAATCTCGACGTAATAACACCTCGCTTGCTGTGCTATTTATCGATGTTGATCATTTTAAAAACTATAACGATTTTTACGGTCATCAAAAAGGCGATGATGTAATTTCAACCATTGCCAAAACCATTAAAAATGCCATTCGACATATGGATTTTGTAGCGCGATATGGTGGTGAAGAATTTGTGGTTTTATTGCCTGAAACCGATGCGCATGGTGCTTATGCGGTAGCGTCAAATATTTATAAAGCAATCGATCGTTTAGAAATTCCACATGCTAAATCACAGGTTTCAAATCACGTCACTATTAGTTTGGGTATTACGGTATATCGTGCTGAAAATATGACGAAGGATGAACTGTTAAATATTGCCGATCAGGCGTTGTATCGTGCGAAACAATTAGGCCGGAATCAAATTTACTATCAATCGATTCGTTCAGCACATGTGGCCTAATGTTTAATTGGTCAGTGGAATTTTCTGAAATCTGCAATAAAAAAAACCGCGCATTTTGCGCGGTTTTTTTATGACTCAACAAATCTTATTTGTTTTTGTCTTTTAATTGAGGCACTGCAGAACCTGTACCTACTGCAAGTAAGCCAGAGTTTGTGTAGATGCCTAATTTAGCGCGAGTATCTGTGATATCTAGGTTACGCATAGTCAATTGACCGATACGGTCAGCAGGACTAAACATAGAGTCACCTTTCTCCATAGTTAAACGCTCAGCTTCATAAGTGAGGTTAGGAGATTCAGTGTTTAGAATAGTGTAGTCATTACCACGACGAAGTTCTAAAGTCACCGTACCAGTGATTGCTTTAGCAACCCAACGCTGCGCAGTTTCACGAAGCATTAATGATTGAGAATCGAACCAACGACCTTGGTAAAGAAGACGACCTAAACGCAGACCGTTAATACGGTATTGTTCGATGGTGTCTTCGTTATGAATACCAGTCACTAAACGTTCATAAGCAATATGAAGAAGTGCCATACCCGGAGCTTCGTAGATACCACGAGATTTTGCTTCAATGATACGGTTTTCGATTTGGTCAGACATACCTAGACCATGACGACCACCGATACGGTTAGCTTCAAGAATGAACTCAACTGGGTTTTCGATGCGTTTGCCATTTAATGCAACAGGGAAGCCTTCTTCGAAAGTTACAGAAACTTCTTCAGCTTTTACTTCTACGTCATCTTTCCAGAACGCAACGCCCATGATTGGGTCTACGATTTTGATACCCGCATTAAGGTATTCAAGATCTTTTGCTTCGTGAGTCGCACCTAACATGTTTGAGTCAGTTGAGTACGCTTTCTCTTTTGACATTTTGTAGTCAAAACCGTTGTCGATTAGGAACTGTGACATTTCTGCACGGCCACCTAATTCGTCAATAAAGGTTTGGTCTAACCACGGTTTGTAAATTTTAAGTGCTGGGTTAGTCAATAGACCATAACGGTAGAAACGTTCAATGTCGTTACCTTTATAAGTCGAACCGTCACCCCAGATGTTTACGTCATCTTCTTTCATTGCGGTTACAAGCATCGTACCTGTAACTGCACGACCAAGAGGAGTCGTGTTGAAATAAGGCATACCACCAGTTGAAATGTGGAAAGCGCCACATTGAATAGCCGCAATACCTTCTAATGCAAGTTGTAAACGACAATCAACTAAGCGAGCTTTAACTGCGCCATACGCTTCCGCTTTTTTTGGAATCGCATCGTAGTCGTCTTCATCAGGTTGACCTAAGTTTGCTGTGTAAGCATAAGGTTCCGCACCTTTTTGTTTCATCCACAAAAGCGCAGCTGAAGTATCTAGACCACCAGAGAAGGCAATACCAACTTTTTTGCCAACTGGGACATTCTGCAAGATAGTTGCATTATCAGTCATTGTTAATCCTAACGATATAAATATAGGCACCGAGAATGGGTGGCCTGAAAGAATACATATATGTGCGCGATTGTAGCACTTTTCTGCACGGTTTTTCTAAAAAATCATGAGATACAAGCGATGAGGTGGAAAAAAATGATCGTTGAAATCTATTGTTGAATACTTCATCTAGTTTTTGCAGGCGGAAAATGCATTTTCTGAAAGAAATAGGATGCAAATATAAAGAAATCTATTTGATTTAAATAAATGGTCATACCAATATTGGGTTGATTTGGTTTTTATCCTTTTCGCTGAAATGAGACTGAAGTCAAACAAAGCTTGGTTATTAGACTAAAGTATATTTTATAGAGTTTATTCATAAATAATAATTATAAAACAGATATTTAAAAAATTATTGTTAAAAATTCAAACTGGAAAATAACGTTTTCGCATTGAGTATTGGTCATACCAAAAACAAGAAAAGCTTGAATGATTGATTTGAAATATTTAAAAATTGCGGAGTATTTCAGCAAAATAGTATGAGTTTTTATGTCTTTGATTTTTATATTGGTCATACCAATGCAAAAAGACCACATGCTGATATTGCTCAATAATTAAATCTTAGTAAGCATTTCAAGGAGATGACAATGCTTCAATGGCAGCAAATATATGACCCAATGGGGAATATATGGATATCAAGTTTAATTGCGCTCATTCCGATTATCTTTTTTTTCTTGGCGCTTGCTGTATTTCGTTTAAAAGGCAGTGTGGCAGGTACGATCACCGTTGTACTGGCACTTTTGGTGTCTTTATTTGCCTATGACATGCCTGCGCTTATGGCATTGGCTTCGATGGTCTACGGTTTCTTCTATGGTTTATGGCCGATTGCATGGATCATTATTGGTGCGGTGTTCCTGTATAAAATTTCAGTCAAAACAGGGCAGTTTGACATCATCCGTTCTTCGATTCTTTCCATTACTGAAGATCAACGATTACAGATGCTGTTAGTTGGCTTTGCTTTCGGTACTTTCCTCGAAGGTGCGGCGGGCTTTGGTGCCCCTGTGGCGATTACCGCAGCACTATTGGTAGGTTTAGGCTTTAAGCCTTTATATGCGGCAGGTCTTTGTCTGATCGTCAATACTGCGCCAGTGGCTTTTGGTGCGATGGGTATTCCAATTATCGTTGCTGGACAAGTGTCTGGTGTTGATACGATGGAAATCAGTCAGATGGTTGGTCGACAGCTGCCATTTATGGTGCCGATTGTACTGTTTTGGATTATGGCGATTATGGATGGCTGGCGCGGTGTGAAGGAAACTTGGCCTGCAGTTGTTGTTGGCGCGAGTAGCTTTGCGATTGCACAGTACCTAACCTCGAACTTTGTCGGTCCTGAATTACCAGATATTACCGCGGCGATTGCCTCTTTAGTGTCATTAACGATTTTATTTAAATATTGGCAGCCTAAACATATTTTCCGCTTTGCAGATCAAGATGCGACGATGAGTGAAGATGTTGCTGCACAAAAACAGCAAAAATATAGCTTGGGGCAAATTGCAAAAGCGTGGTCGCCATTTGCGATCTTAACGGTGATGGTCACGATCTGGAGTATTAAACCGTTTAAGGATTTATTTACCAAAGATGGCGCGCTGCATGACATGGTTATTTCGATCAAAGTGCCATTTTTACATCAATTGGTTCAAAAGATGCCGCCAGTCGTACCTGAAATGAAGGACTACGATGCCATCTATAAATTTGATTGGTTTTCGGCAACAGGTACGGCAATTGTCATTGCTGCGATCATTACCATTATTTTCTTAAAAATGAAGCCTAAAGAAGCAATTGTGACCTTTGGTGAAACTATTAATGAATTAAAAATTCCAATTTATTCGATTGGAATGGTCTTGGCTTTTGCATTTATCGCCAACTATTCAGGGATGTCGGCAACATTGGCATTGGCACTTGCGCATACAGGCCAAGCCTTTACCTTCTTCTCGCCATTTTTAGGATGGCTTGGTGTCTTCCTTACGGGTTCAGATACGTCAGCCAATGCACTATTTGCTGCATTACAGGCAACTACTGCACAGCAAATTGGTGTGCCAGAAGTATTACTCGTTGCTGCCAATACCAGTGGTGGTGTGACTGGAAAAATGATTTCTCCGCAGTCAATTGCAATTGCATGTGCGGCAGTTGGATTGGTAGGTAAAGAGTCTGATTTATTCCGTTTTACCGTAAAACACAGTATAACGTTCACAATCATGATGGGGATTTTAATCACCCTACAAGCTTATGTGTTCCCTTGGATGATTCCATAACACGCACTGTGTAACAACGTTAAGGAAAGCAGATGAAAGTCTCTGATAAAACTGTTCAAAGTCTTCGTGTATTGATTGAAGAAAGCAATATGCAAGTTGGAGATCGTCTGCCTGCTGAACGGAAACTGTGTGAACAACTTGGCGTCTCACGCACCTCTTTACGCGAAGCGATTTCTCAATTGACCAGCATGGGCGTGTTGGTCAGTAAAGTCGGTGCGGGGACTTTTTTAAAGCAATTACCTGCGACTTGGTCGAGTTATCAAATTGTGCAGCCCATCAGCAGTTTGATTAGTGAAGACCCTGCCTACCGTTTTGATGTGCAAGAGGCGCGCATTATTTTAGAAGGTGGTACCGCATGGTATGCGGCACAACGTGCTACAGCAGAGGACTTGGCACATATCCGACATTATTATGATCAGATCAATCATTTTCAGGCTTTAGGCAATGACGATGAAGCAGCGCGTGCAGATGCCAAATTTCATTTAGCAATTGCTGAAGCATCACATAATTTAGTGTTGATTCAGATGATGCGTGGTCTATTTGATCTGTTGCAATTTAATGTCGTTTTAGGTCGTCGAAAAGTTTATAGCGAAGCACACCGATTTGATCAATTGCATGATCAGCACTTTCAAGTCATGAATGCAATTGAACGTCGTGATCCTGAAGCTGCACGTAAAGCAGTCTGTGGACACATTGAGTTTGTAGTACAACAGGTGCGCATGATTGATGAAGAAGAAGCTCGTCGTCAGCGTGCCAGTCGATTAAACAGGATATAAGCATGATTATTTCTTCTGCCAATGACTACCGTGAAGCGGCACGTCGTCGTTTACCGCCATTTTTATTTCATTACATCGATGGCGGGGCGTATGCCGAATATACCTTAAAGCGTAATGTAGAAGATTTATCAAAAATAGCGTTGCGTCAACGTGTGCTGAATGACATGTCACAGCTGAGTCTAGAAACCCAACTGTTTAATGAAACCTTATCGATGCCTGTGGCTCTATCACCTGTGGGTTTAACAGGGATGTATGCACGTCGTGGTGAAGTTCAAGCAGCCGTTGCCGCAGATAAAAAGGGCATTCCATTTACGCTGTCTACCGTTTCAGTTTGTCCAATTGAAGAAGTGGCGCCAGCGATTCAGCGTCCCATGTGGTTTCAGTTATATGTGCTACGTGACCGTGGCTTTATGAAAAATGCCTTAGAACGTGCCAAAGCAGCAGGCTGTTCAACTCTGGTGTTTACCGTGGATATGCCTGTTCCGGGCGCGCGTTACCGTGATGCGCACTCAGGAATGAGCGGGCCAAATGCAGCCATGCGCCGTTATATGCAGTCGTGTTTCCACCCACACTGGGCGTGGAATGTGGGTTTATTAGGTCGTCCGCATGACTTAGGGAATATTTCAAAATACTTGGGCAAACCAACAGGTTTAGAAGATTATATCGGCTGGTTGGGTAATAACTTTGACCCATCAATTTCATGGAAAGATCTTGAGTGGATTCGTGAATTTTGGGATGGCCCGATGGTCATTAAAGGCATACTTGACCCTGAAGATGCCAAAGATGCAGTGCGTTTTGGTGCAGATGGCATTGTGGTGTCAAACCATGGTGGCCGTCAGCTCGATGGGGTTTTATCATCAGCGCGTGCATTACCGCCAATTGCAGATGCAGTAAAAGGCGATATTAAAATCCTTGCGGACTCTGGTATTCGAAATGGTTTAGATGTGGTGCGTATGCTGGCTTTGGGTGCGGATACCTGTATGCTCGGTCGCGCCTTTGTTTATGCGCTCGGTGCAGCGGGTGGTGAAGGTGTTTCTAATCTTCTAGAACTGATTGATAAAGAAATGCGTGTTGCGATGACCTTAACAGGTGCAAAAACCATTGCGGATATTACATCTGATTGTTTGGTGAAGTTAGAGAAAGAGTTGGCTGGGTGATTTTTTGAATCGATCTCTTGGGAAAGTTATTCGTCATCAAAAAAATTAGCAATGAAAGTTCCCTCTCTTTGCAGGAGAGGGTTAGGGAGAGGTGTTTATTGAATAATTCTCCTAACCCTCTTGCTTAGCGTTGCTACTCATCCCAAAGGGAGAAGGGATATTCATTATAGATTTTAATAACAATGACTAAAAACTTTTGATATGTGCAAATAAACCTACGTTGTTTAAAATTATTTAAATCAATATTTTTTATTGCATAACAATGCAATTCCTCTTTAGCGAGGAGAGAAAATAATGAAAATGGAAAATTCTACGAGCATGCAAACTCAATCATTACAAACCATTCAAAACCTTATCAACATCGTCGGTAAGCAACACGTTTTAACTGAAGATAAAGACACACGTTTATACCGCCAAGGTCGCCGTTACGGTGCAGGAAAAGTATTGGCTGTGGTTACACCGGGCTCTTTGCTTGAGCAATGGCAAGTGCTGCAAGCGGCTGTGGATGCAAATTGTATTGTGATTATGCAAGCCGCCAATACAGGTCTGACAGGTGGTTCAACGCCGTTTGGTGATGACTATGACCGTCCTGTGGTGCTGATAAGTACACGTCGTTTGGTTGGCATCCAAGTGATTAATGAAGGCAAGCAAGTCATTTGCCTACCGGGGGCGACATTAGACAAACTTGAAAAAGATTTGCTGCCATTTAATCGTGAACCTCATTCGGTGATTGGTTCTTCTTGTATTGGGGCATCGGTTTTGGGCGGCGTATGCAATAACTCAGGGGGTGCTTTGGTACGCCGCGGTCCTGCCTATACAGAGCTTGCACTGTATGCACAAGTGAATGAGTCAGGTGAGTTAGAGTTGGTCAATCATCTAGGTGTCAATCTTGGCAATACGCCTGAAGAAATCCTCACAGCGCTGGAAAATAAAAATTATCAAATCAATGATATTGTGAATAATTCAAGTTGCTGTGCATCAGATAAACGCTACTCACATGATGTTAAACAAGTCGATGAAAATACACCTGCACGTTTTAATGCAGATCCGAGTCGACTATTTGAAGCATCAGGTTCAGCGGGTAAGGTCTGCGTCTTTGCAGTACGTTTAGATACCTTTGAAAAAATTCCTAGTCAGGTGTTTTATGTGGGAACCAATTCGCAAGATGATTTAACAGAAATTCGTCGTTTTCTATTAAAAGATCTTGCACGCCTCCCGATTGCGGGTGAGTACATTCATCGCAAGGCATACGATATTGGGGCTGAATATGGCAAAGATTCTTTTGTATTTATTGAAAAATTTGGCACTGCAAAAGTTCCTGCTGCTTTTGCCATGAAAGATAAAGTCGATGGCTATTTAGAAAAACTGGGCTTGCGAGGTTTGTCGGATAAAGTCTTGCAGCTGGTGACTAAATTTTTGCCGAATCATTTGCCAAAACGTATGAATGAATTTCGTGATTTATATGAACATCATTTGATGATTCGTATTGAAAATCAGGATGTTGATCAAGTTGATGCGTATTTGAAAACGTATTTTTTAGATAAAACCTCAGGTCATTATTTTAAATGTACGGATGAAGAAGGTCGTAAGGCATTTTTACATCGTTTTGCGGTGGCAGGAGCTGCCATTCGTTATCGTGATACGCATCGTTCAGAAGTGGAAGACATTGTTGCACTGGATATTGCATTACGTCGCAATGATCGTGAATGGGTGGAAACTTTGCCGAAAGCCATGGATGAGCAAATTATCCATAAACTCTATTATGGACATTTTCTCTGTCATGTTTTTCATCAAGATTATATTGTGAAAAAAGGTGTAGACCCTTTGGCAATGGAACATGCAATGTGGCATTTACTCGATGATCGTGGCGCTGAATATCCTGCGGAACACAATGTTGGGCATTTGTATGTGGCCAAGCCTGCATTAAAAAATCATTATCAAAAACTGGATCCAACCAATAGTTTTAACGTGGGAATTGGGCAGACCAGCAAGCTGAAAAACTGGAAATAATGCTTTAAAAAACAACATGCCGTGATGTGAAAGTACACGGCTTTTTTTATGGTTAAAGGATTAATATATCCGGAGGTATTGACCATAAAGGCGAAGAATATTTTCTAAATTGTCATCCCAAAATATAAAAAAACCGCTAAAGTGTTATGCAACAAGTTGCAAAGCCAAAATAAGGATTCAGCATGACAACGACTAGCTATGCAAATATTTTAAAGCCTTTACATTTGGGTTTTACCACGATTAAAAACCGTGTCGTGATGGGGTCCATGCATAGTGGGCTGGAAGATCGTTTTTATAATTATCCTAAGCTTGCGGCTTATTTTGGTGAGCGTGCGAAAGGTGGTGTCGGCCTGATTATTACAGGCGGTATTTCGCCAAACCGTCAAGGTTGGCTGTTACCTGCTGGCGGAACCATGAATACTTTAGGTGATATTGCTCCGCATCGCTTGGTGACCCATGCAGTACATAAGCATGGTGCCAAAATTTTAATGCAAATCTTGCATGCTGGGCGTTATGGCTATCAGCCTTTTGCAGTGTCAGCAAGTCCGATTAAATCTCCGATTTCACCTTTTAAACCACGTCAATTAACGGACAAACAAATTCTTTCAACCATTGATGATTATGTCAAAACGGCAAGTCTTGCACATAAGGCCGGCTATGATGGTGTTGAAATTATGGGTTCAGAAGGCTACTTGTTGAATCAATTTTTAAGCCGTCATGTCAACCAACGTACAGACCGTTGGGGCGGTGAAATTGAAAATCGTATGCGCCTTGCAGTTGATATTGTGAAATCAATACGTGCTGAAGTGGGTGAGAAATTTATTATCTGCTTCCGTTTGTCATTGCTTGATTTGGTTCATGATGGGAACACCATGGCAGAAGTCATTACTGTTGCTAAAGCATTGGAAGCTGCAGGTGTGACGTTATTGAACACGGGGATTGGTTGGCATGAAGCACGTATTCCGACAATTGTGACCTCAGTGCCTCGCGCAGCGTTTGTGGACTATACCGCTGAAGTCAAAAAACATGTTGCGATCCCTGTCATTGCGTCCAACCGTATCAATATGCCAGATACAGCTGAAGAAATTTTAGCTTCAGGCAAGGCAGATATGGTGCAAATGGCACGTCCATTCTTGGCAGATCCATTTTGGGTAAATAAAACGGCGACCAACCGTGTCGATGAAATTAATACCTGTATTGCCTGTAACCAAGCCTGCTTAGATCATACTTTTAAAAATCAGCGTGCGACGTGTTTGGTCAACCCACGAGCGGCATATGAAACTGAATTGGTTTATTTAAAGACCAAAAAACCGAAGCGTATTGCAGTCGTCGGTGGTGGCGTGGCAGGCATGTCTGCAGCTACGGTTGCGGCAAGCCGAGGCCATGCGGTGACATTATTTGAAGCTGGTGCAGAGGTGGGTGGTCAATTTAATTTGGCAAAAGTCATTCCCGGCAAAGAAGAATTTCATGAAACGATTCGCTACTTTAAAGTTCAAATCGAAAAAACGGGTGTGGATTTGCGTTTAAATACGCGTGTAAACCGTGAACAGCTTGAACGTGAAGGGTTTGAGGAAGTTGTTATTGCAACAGGTGTGGTTCCTCGCAGCTTAAAAATTGAAGGTAGTGATGCACCGAATGTCTTGTCTTATGCAGAAGTGCTGAAAGGCGCAGCTGTGGGCAATAAAGTTGCTGTGATTGGTGCAGGCGGCATTGGCTTTGATGTATCTGAATTTTTACTCAAACCACCACATCAGCCACAACCAATGCCTTTAGCGGATTGGCAGCGGGAGTGGGGTGTTGATCCAAATCCAAACTACATAACAGAAGGTGGTATGCAGGCTGCTGAGCTCGAACCTCCTGTTCGTGAAATCTACTTATTACAACGTAAAACAACTGCAATTGGTGCTGGGTTAGGTAAAACATCAGGTTGGGTACACCGTGCACAATTAAAGAAAAATGCGGTTCGTATGCTGCGTGGTGTTCAATACAAAGCCATTACTGATGAAGGTCTTTGGGTTGAACATGCAGGGCATGATCAATTATTACGTGTAGATACAATCGTCGTTTGTGCAGGTCAGGAATCGGTGAAGCATTTGATGCCAGAACAGGGTGAGAAAACCCTTGCCAATTACCATATTATTGGTGGCGCAAAACTAGCAGCAGAGTTAGATGCAAAACGCGCAATACGTGAAGGTGCGGAGCTCGCGGCTAAACTTTAAGGATTTGGCGAAACAATATTCATTTGAAAGGTTTAGTTGTAATTTTTACTTGTCAGATGAATAAAACCTCCGTATTATGGCGCACATGGAAGCGTGGCAGAGCGGTTTAATGCACCGGTCTTGAAAACCGACGAGGGCGCGAGTCCTCCGTGAGTTCGAATCTCACCGCTTCCGCCAAATTCAAAAAAGCCCCTGTAGTGATACAGGGGCTTTTTTTTGTCTTAGATTTTAATTTGAGACGGCAATCTTATTCATTAGTATTTTTAAGCAATGCTAAAAATGGATATAAGACTTAAAATTCAAGTCAGAAATTAATACAAGGGTTGTCAAAGGTAGAATTAAAAGTAAGAGAAAAGAATGTTTATAGATTGATAGTGTAGAATTTATTTTTAATGGCCTATTTATTTAAATCTTTCACAAGCATTGGGCAGAGCTATGATCGCTTATTTTGAAAAAATGTCAATTGTATTTTATTTGATCAATTGTTTTGAAGTGTTAGCAAGGCTTGGCAAGAGAATTGAAAGTGCTATATTTAAATCACGGTAGGTCATAAAACGACGCTACCAATAAGTTGGACGGATCAATGACAGCTCGTTGAGTTTCGTAATATTTTAGTCTTAAGATATTGCAGACAAGAAATCAGCACTAGCCTTCCAACATAGAGCCCGCAGCAATGCGGGCTTTTTAATGCCTTTCAAAATGTGAAAATATAGTGTTTTTGTCAAACAATAATTAAATAGTCAACTTATGTTATTGATATATATTTACTAAAGTAAAATAAGTTTACATTGCCATGAAATCTAACATTTACAAAGCAGGTTGTTGCGTAAAGATGTGATATAAAAAATGCAATTATTAAAACAAGTAGAGACGTTACCATGACACAGATGATTGAGATAAAGGTAAAGGACCAATTTAGTCAGGTTTATGAAGCACAAGCTTTGGTGCGTAATCCTTCAGAAGAAGATTCAAGAGGGCTGTTTCATCGCATTGAACATATCATTATTGCAGGTGAAATCATCCTACCCAGTATCGAACTACTTTTTGAAAGTCAAAAATCGGACAGTATTTACAAGCTTTTAGAAGCTTAAATTGAATGAATAAAAAAACTCACCTTATGGTGAGTTTTTTTTATTTTAGAGTTAAAAATTTAAGTTGTTTGATCTACTTTAAATTGATTCAAAATATAAGACAGTAACTGATAGCGTGTCATCGGGTTGCTAGAAGACAGTTCAACGTCTTGTTTACGCACTTGAATTTCTTGAGTTAAAACTCCAGCTTGAAAACGTTGCACGATCATATGATCTTTTGATACATCATGGTCGGTCAGCACTAGTTTTGGTCCAAGGTGCAGATGTCCAATCGCATCTAGACATTGTTCAAGGCTACTATATAGGTTGAAAAGGATGAGTGCCTGATCATTAGAATAATTGGCTAAATTCATTTTTATTATCCATGGTCAAAAATTATTGAGCAGGAATAGTGTATATGAATTGAGCAACAATAATCTGTATGGATTATTTTTCATTTAATGTCTATCTAGCTAACTTTGGTTAAATCATTGAGACAGCTTAAATCTTTATGAAAAATAAGTTGGAATTCGCTTTAAATTAAAGCGGCTTGAATAGCAATGGGACATCATAACGGGCAAATTCTTCAATGATACTGTTTAAAATCAATTGAGCTTGAGGTTCCGCTGCTGTAAAAGTGAGTTCTTGGTTCGTTTGGCTGTTGAAGCATTCAACTTGTTCTATACGCCAAATTGTTTCAATGGCTGTATTTTGAATGACCACACGTCTAGGCTGTAATTCATTACTAATTTTTCGTGGCATGACATAGGTAATGGCCAATTGAACATTAGGCAATTCGTCTTGTGAGGTTAAGAAGGTAAATACCCAATTGCCAATTTTGCTGAGTTGCATAGGATTATCGAAAGAATCAAATTCTAAACAAAACTGTTGTGACATTGACATGCTCAAACGCTAGGAGATCGGTTTTATTCTTGCGATTTTTTACTGTTGATTGACATTAGGGGAAGGTCGTATAAAACAGCAGTTAAAACCATAAAAGAAATAAGTGAATAGATAAAGTTAATAAAATTCAATTCTTTATATTGATATGTGTGAAGAATTACTCACCTCATTAAGTTGTTTTTTGAATGAGAAGTGAGGAAAAGTCTCTAAGTCAAACCAGTTGTTGCAGATTTTTTAGACTGTAATTAATTTGCTGTAATGCATGTTGTAAGAGTTTAGGTTGAATATTGGATTCATTTAGACAGGTTATCCATTGCATCTGACAGGCTTTTAATTCTGCAATGTCCGTGGCCTGTTGAATATTAAGCATTAATTTTTTTGCCATCAGCCCACAATAACGCTGTAAGTAACTGCACATAAAATTCTGTAACTCATCAAAATCGTGCTCGATGAAATCAACGGTTTTTTCTGGCAATACAGGATTGTTTGTTGTCGTAGTTTCAGGTGTGGATTGTGGGAATTGATGGGGTGTAGAGCCCATCGCATCCATTGGTAGGGAGGTCGTCAGTGCGTACTGTGAATGAATCTGAGGAACTTCCATCGTAGGAATTGAAACTTCATTAAAAGTCACATGTTCTTGCGCTGTGAGATCAGATGCAGGGCTAAGGTTATTGAGATCGGACGTATCGCTAGGCGCTTTTTTAGGAGTATTAAAAGCAGAAAAATCTGAGCTTTGAAGGCGTAGATGATCATGTGCTGTAATTGGCTGAATCAGCCCAAGTTCCATTAGTTGCTCGAGCAATGTCTCTTCAGCAATCCGCTGCTGATAATGCACTGGCATTTGGTTAAAGTCATCACTACCAATCAAGAGTAACAGACGACGTTGTCTAGCATTTAATGCGAGCTGGCGGTCTTTTAAAGTTTGAAAACCCAGCTCAGTTTTTTGATAGTTGAACATGCCTTAATTCCATAGCTCAAAAGAATTAAGGCAATCCTATGCAGTGATAATGACAGTAATATTAAGAAAATATTAAACAATCAATGATTTATAGAGTAATGACAGCAGAGTTTTCTAAAGCTTTACGCAAGTACGGGTCTAAGTCATCTTGACGTAATAGCCATTGCACATAGTCCGCAGGTAATTCTGCAATTGCGGTACCGCGGTGTTTACCAAAATTAATACTGCGTGGAATGCGAGCATCTTCCGAAGCTTCGTATAATTCTTCGATGCTGTTGATTTTTAAGTGATGCACAATATGCATCAAAATATTGGCAGTTAAAATAATATCCATATCTGCGCGGTGAGCTTTACGGATCATTTCACGGGCTTTTTCACTGCCTTTGGTGATCATATAAATCAAGGCAGAAATATTATACGCTTCTGCATCAGGCCAAACACGACGAGCTAGCGCAAGGGTACAAATGGCTTTGATTTTTGAACCATCTACACCGCATTTTTCGAGCGCTCGAATATCGTAGTCGATATTATGCCCAATGATATATGTCGTCTCTGATGGGAGTTCAAAACTGCTGTAGTGGGGCTGACCTTCAAGATCTGATTCTAAAATATGATGAACAGCCATCGCTGCAAAAGAAATAGCTTCATCACAACGATATAGTTGATCAAAAATTTTAGATTTATCTAAGGTGATTTTGGCATCTGCCACCTGAATTGGAGCATAGGCAATCTCGATGGGTTGTCCATTTAGTGTATGGGTTTCTGTGTCGAGAATGATGGCTTGCATGTCCAGTTCCAGCATGTTGAATAATGTTTATGAATGTACATGATCACATCCACACTGACAAACCCATGCTGTGATTATTTGTAGGAATATTATGAAGATGGCTGCGCAGTGTTTAAATAATCTGCTTTTATCGCATCTGCTGAAATAAAACCTTTACAGCGGGATAAAGCTAAACCATCTTCTAAATCGACTTATTTTAAAGGCTTTTGTCCATCGTGATATCCAAAAATGTCGCTAAGTGGATTAAGCACTAGAGTATGTTCACGATCAATGGCATGGTGGTTTTTCGGCTTTACTTTTGTGCATATGTTTGTGTAGTTGGCAGGGGGTACAGCATTTTTGTTGATTTTACATTTTGCTTTAACCTCCGAAAAATAGCCCAATCTGTATCCAATGATCAGAAATATAAGTTCAGCCATTTTTCTGAGATCGGGGTGGCTGATGTATTTGAATGCTATTAATACATATCGAGCTAAAATAAAGTTTTAGTTCTATATTAATTTGATAAATTAAAATAAGAGCAATTGCTTGAAAATTAGGCTTGAACAAAAGTTTGTTCCATGTATTTAATGATTCATCTTCAATGAAAAATTGACTTTAAAACAACAAACAAAAGGATCATGGAATGAAAATGCTGCGTTTAACGGTTTTAGTCAGCAGTGCGCTATTTTTAGCAGCCTGCGGTAATGATAGTAATGACCAACAATTTAGTAATCCTGAAACAAACGCTGATCTCAATCAGATCAAAAATCCAGTGGTAACTACAACTGCCTATAGTCAAGACAATATGCCTGCTGTGAGTGCAGACAGCCGGTTGATGACCTATAAGATGTTGGGTGTAGATGGCAAAGTTGTTCAAGCCACAGCCTTAGTCTTTACCCCAAAAACAGTTGCTCCGGCAGGTGGTTGGAAAATTGTGGCTTGGGCACATGGAACGACAGGTGTGGCTGATAAATGCGCTCCGAGCCGACAAGGTTTGCAAGGTACTGAATATTTATTGCAAATGTTATTGGCAAAGGGTTATGTCGTTGTGGCGCCCGATTATGAGGGATTAGGGGAACCTAGTGGGCGTGAAAACCATCCTTATCTGAATCTAAAAAGTGAAGCCTTTTCGATTACCGATGCCGTTGTCGCAGCTCGAAGTTACTTAACCAGCCAAGGTAAAACGGTGTCGAAGGATTGGCTTTCGATCGGACATTCTCAAGGTGGTCAGGCCGTGTTAGGTGCGGCTGAATATGCATCACGTGCTGACTTAAATTATAAGGGAACGATTGCCATAGCACCTGCAAATAATCTTGCGCTCATTCTTGACGCAGGCGAGAAGTTAGCTGTAGGTAAACCTGCAACCGTGCAAAGTATGATTTATGCACCTTTAGACAGTTTTACTGCGCAGATCATTGCGGGTATGCAAGGGCATAAAAACAGTGTGGATTATTCAAAAGTATTTAGTGGACATCTGGCTGCGATTGCACCTCAGGCTGAAACAGTGTGTTCAGGCGAGTTAACCAAGTTAATTCAAGATGACATGCTCAGTTATGCGAGTCAGAACACGACTTTGGATAACTATGGCCGCACGCAGTCTGATTTCTTAACTTTAAAGCCAATCCAAAACTTTATGAGTGAAGGTTCACAGCCTTTAACGACAGCGGTGAAAACGCCGATCATCATTTATCAAGGTAAAGCCGATCAGACCATTCCAGCAGATGCGACTAAATTTATGATTAGCCTTGCTAAGCCGGGAACATCGATTGACTATCGTGAGCAAGCGACAGCAGATCATATTAGTATTTATACCGATAATCTGGCAAATTTTGTGCAAGATGTAGAGACTCTCATGCCAAATCAATAAGTTGATTTGACTTAAATAGTGCTCGTGCAGATTCAACACGGGCATTATTTATTTAAAAACAGCACAAACTTCCCTCTCTCATTTCTAAAACTTCATGCTACAATACGCGCCAATCTTAGCACGGCTTAAAAGCCCTAATTTAATAGGACCTCGCTAATGTTTGCCAACACCTCTATTGCTCAATTTGACCCTGAATTAGCTCAAGCGATCTCGAATGAAGATGCTCGCCAAGAAGCGCACATTGAGTTAATCGCTTCAGAAAACTACTGTTCACCTGCAGTAATGGAAGCTCAAGGTTCAAAACTTACTAACAAATATGCAGAAGGCTACCCTGGCAAACGCTACTATGGCGGTTGCGAGTATGTAGACGTGATCGAACAATTGGCCATTGACCGTGCTAAAGAATTGTTTGGTGCTGATTATGCAAACGTTCAACCACACGCTGGTTCACAAGCAAACTCTGCAGTTTACCTTGCGCTACTTAACCCAGGCGATACAGTTTTAGGTATGAGCTTGGCTCACGGTGGTCACTTGACTCACGGTGCTAAAGTTAGTTTCTCTGGTAAAACTTACAACGCAATTCAATACGGTTTGAACCCAGAAACTGGCGAAATCGACTATGAAGAAGTTGAGCGTTTAGCTGAAGAACACAAGCCAAAAATGATCGTGGCTGGTTTCTCTGCGTATAGCCAAGTTGTTGATTGGCAACGTTTCCGAGATATCGCGGACAAAGTTGGCGCTTACTTATTCGTAGATATGGCTCACGTAGCTGGTCTTGTTGCTGCTGGTGTTTACCCAAGCCCAGTACAAATTGCTGACGTAACTACAACGACTACACATAAAACACTTCGTGGTCCACGTTCTGGTTTAATTCTTGCGAAAGCAAATGAAGAAATCGAGAAAAAATTACAATCAGCTGTATTCCCTGGTAATCAAGGTGGTCCTTTAGTTCACGCTGTAGCGGCTAAAGCGATCTGCTTCAAAGAAGCAATGGCGCCTGAATATAAAGCTTACCAACAACAAGTTGTTAAGAATGCGCAAGCAATGGCTGACGTTCTAATCGAACGTGGTTATGATGTTGTTTCTGGCGGTACTAAGAACCATTTGTTCTTATTATCTTTAATTAAACAAGACATTACTGGTAAAGATGCCGATGCTTGGTTAGGTGCTGCTCACATTACTGTGAACAAAAACTCAGTACCAAACGATCCACGTTCTCCATTCGTGACTTCTGGTATCCGTATCGGTACTCCTGCTGTAACAACACGTGGTTTTGGTGAAGCTGAAGTACGTGACCTTGCAGGCTGGATCGCTGACGTTCTAGACAGCAAAGGTGACGAAGCTGTGATTGCTGCAGTGAAAGAAAAAGTTGCTGCTGTTTGCGCTAAATTCCCAGTTTACGCAAAATAAGTCTGACTTGAGAAAGCCCCCTCAAGGGGGCTTTTTTTTATGTCATCAGAAAAATTCAAAAGTTATCTAAACATTTATATTTCTGATATAACGGAATAAGAGATAACAAAAAATTTGCCCATCGCTATAGATCTGTTGGCAAGGTCGCAAAGGAACTTTATATGAAAAAACCCAATATTATTCTTTCAGAACAAGATTTACATCGCTTAGAAACCATGTTGGAGCATCAGTCTAAGTTGACGCCGACAATGGAGCATTTGGAAGATGAGATGGCGCGCGCTGAAGTGGTTGCTCCACAAGATGTCCCTGCCAATGTGGTGAGTATGAATGCCAAAGTTCTCATTAACATTGCACCTGCGACAGAAGCAACCGAAATTACACTGGTCTATCCACATGATTTTCGTGGCGATAAAGGTCAAGTCAATGTTTTGGCTCCAGTGGGCGCTGCCATTTTAGGTTTGGCTGAAGGGCAGGAAATAGAATGGCCGCAGCCTGATGGTCACACCATGAAAGTCAAAATCATTAAAGTGCTCTATCAACCTGAGCGTGAAGGGAATTATCTATAATTCCGCTGTGATATACAGATATAATCCGTACACAAAGCCATCGATACCGATGGCTTTTTTATTTTTTCTTTATTGCATTTTTAGATATGAAATCGGCAAAAGTTGTTAAGCAGATTTTATTACAACCATAGCAGTTTAACTTGGGAAAACTGTCAAAGAATTGACAGAGTCATGGGCACGAAGTCGGCACACTGTATTTCAACAACACCATCGTTGCTTAATAATTTGAAGAATAAGGTAGAGCCCTATGACACAATTAGAATCGAATCATTACAATCCAGACTATCAATATCAGCATATTGAAGTAAAACCTGTAACCGGTCGTATTGGTGCCGAAATTTCTGGCATTCAGTTGTCTGGAAATTTAGACAAAAGCGTGGTCGATGAATTTAATCATGCACTATTAAAATATAAAGTTGTATTTGTGCGTGGGCAGCAAGATCTCACAGATTTAGAACAAGAAGCCTTTGCACGACTTTTAGGTAATCCGTTGAATCACCCAAGTGTGCCACTCAAAGATGGTACAGCACATACGTTGTCAATTGACTCACGTGGTGGGCGTGCAGACTCGTGGCATACCGATATTACGTTTTTGCCCAATTATCCTAAAGCCACAATTTTAAGAAATGTAGTTGCACCTGAACATGGTGGCGATACGGTTTGGGCCAATACCGTGACCGCTTATGAAGATTTAAGTCCTGAGCTGCAAAAGTTGGCGGAACAATTACGCGCGGTGCATAGCAACAGTTATGACTATGCAACACCGAAAGGTCAGTACAATGAAGAAGGTCGCCATTTATTCCGTACCGCGGTAGAAGTGGAAACTGAGCATCCTTTGGTGCGTGTACATCCTGAAACAGGTGAAAAAAGTTTGGTTTTGGGTCACTTCTTTAAACGCTTCAGTGGATATAGTCCGGCACAGTCACGTCGTTTATTTGAACTGTTTCAAGAGCAAATCGTGCAATGGGAAAATATTGTGCGTTGGCGCTGGGCAGTAGGTGATGTGGCGATTTGGGATAATCGTGCGACGCAGCACCGTGCCATCAATGACTATAGTGATGAGTTACGTATCGCCTCACGTGTCACCATTGAGGGTGATGTACCTGTCGATGTAAATGGTCAGCCGAGTACTGTACTGAAAAATATTCAAAACACCGACATTTCAAACTTGCGTTCTGAAGCAGGCCGTATTTATGAGAAAGCATCTTAAGTATTAGAGCGTCATTTAAAACAGCATAAAAACAGATAAATAATGCGAAAAACAATGGTTTTACATTTTTCAGCACTTGCCTAAGATCGATGAGATCTTAGGCATTTTTTTATAGACGTGAGCGATCAAAAGAACACCGCCCAAAAGCATTTGTTGCAAATTTTGCGTAATGAAGACATCTTTCAGGGCTTTAGCGATCAGAGTTTAGAACAGCTTGTGCAACAGGTGAAATATTCACGTTTTCATGCACAGCAACACATCTTAAAACAACAACAAATCGTGCAAGATATTTATATTTTACTTTCAGGTACGCTACAAATTGGTTGGTTGCAAAATAATGGTGAATTGATTGTAAATGACTATATCCGTCGCCAGTCGGTATTTAATTTTGTCGCACTCTTACAACAAAAGCCTTTGAATTATGATTATTTTGCTGCGACACACGTCGAGGTGGCAATCATTTCTGGAACAATGTTTTTAGCGGTTTTACAGCGTGATTCGCAGGCGCTTTGGAATGTCGTGCAATCTCTCAGTCGACGCATGTATTTGATGTTTGAGCATAATCGTTATTTGAGAACAGCAACGCTAGAGCAGCGTATCGCAAGACATTTGATTCGACTCTATGAGCAATATGGATGTCGGCAGGAAATTCCCCTGAAACTCAGTCAGCAGGAATTTGCAGAGTCTTTTAATATTTCACGCCAAACCTTGAATAAACATTTACAGCAATTTGTTCAAACACAGGTGATTGCGTGGAATTATGGACAAATCGTGATATTGGATCTTGATCGTTTAAGGCAAATGAGCGAACTTGATGAATAAATAAATTTACCGTGTACTAGAAGCCATAATCGCAAATGGCTTCATTGACCTTACTTAGATTAGTGCTTACTGATTTTATCCAAGTAACCCATCATAAAAGCAGAAAAAACAAAGGTTAAATGCATGATGATGTACCACATGATTTTGTCATTGGGGATGTTTTTCGCATCCATAAAAATACGTAATAAATGAATCGAAGAAATTGCCACAATTGACGCTGCAACTTTGAGTTTTAATGAATTGGCATCCATAGTACCGAGCCAGTTCAATCGATTGGTCGATTCATTTATTTTCAGTTGGGAAACAAAGTTTTCATAGCCAGAAAACATCACCATTACAATCAGTCCGCCCACCATAGTCATATCGACCAAAGAGAGGATGACTAAAATCAGGTCAGCTTCTGAATATTCTAAAATATGCGGAAGGACATGAATGACTTCTTGGAAAAATTTAATCGCGAGCAGTAGCAGTGCAAAGGATAAACCAAAGTACACGGGAGCCAGAATCCAACGTGCTGCATACATTGTGTTATGGAAAAAACGTTCCATTTAAGCCTCTAAAATTATTGATCTAATATTTGGTTCTAAAGTGTATGAGTTAAATTTTACGATAATTTTGATAATAATTCATGTAGAGTCAGTTGTTTAATTTAAATCTAGATTGAATCTTTGGGTATCTTAAGCTTGAATTCATCTGTGTAGGTCATCATATCCATTGAAATGATGCCGTATGGCTGCTTAGGCGGTTCTATATGCAACGGTTGAATTTAATAACGAAATTTGACCGATGAAATAGATGTATTTTTTGCAAAATACTACAAGACTTTTATGGCAGAACTTGTAGTATAAAAATGATTTTATTGAGTTTAATTGGCTATGTCACAAATTGATGTATTGGTGCCGTTAAAGGATATTACGGTAGATCGGGCGGAAGTGCTTTCGATTAAGCGGAATGACCTTGTGCCCTTACTGACCGATCAATATCGTCTAAATCATTATGCAGATCAATTAATTCAAGCACAGTCGGTGCTGCTAGACGGTGTTGACCCTCAATTGACGAAACAACTTAGTCAAACTATTGAACAGTTGATTCAAGCTCTAGCCAATTCAAAAAAATATTTAAAAACACGCAAATTTAATGCTTTGCAAAAATGGTTAGGCATTGATTTGGAGTATGGCTCAGGACAAGTTGAATATTATAAAAATCTAGATCAATTACTTGATCGGGCAAATCATCTGAGCCAAAAGTTACAGTTAGAAATTCAAAAGTCTCAAGCACGTTTTAATCAATTGCAGGGTTTACGTGAGCAAATGGCGCGTTATATCGTCGCGGCTGAAGAGTTTTTGGTGGAATACCCACAGTTTGTGAAAAATCAGCATCCGCTTGACAACTTTGCAGAACGTTTATCGAAAAAGGTGAATACGTTGCAAACCTTACAAGCCAGTAATGATATTGCAATTACGCAAATGCAGCTTTCTCAGCAGCTTTCTTTTGAATTATTAGATCGATATAAGGAAGCTCAGCAGGTGTTGATTCCAGCATGGCAATATCATGTGAAACAAAGTCGTCAAAGTAACTCGACAAGTTCATTGGAAAAGCTTGATAATAGCCGTGAAAATTTGATTAAAACTTTAAAAAAATCATTAGAGAATTCCTCTAAGTCTTAGAAATATAAGGTGAGTTATGACCGATTTAGATGCCAAAAATTTACCCGTTGAAGTAAGCAAAGAATTGACTGAAGAAAAGTTTCAGCAACTCAATTTGCAGGAAATTGGCTTACAAACTTCCGATTTTCACGAAGTCGAAGCTGCACGTAAGGAATTGGCAGATTTAAGTCATAATAGTGTTGCTGAATATGGTAAAAACATTGCCACCAAGACGTCGACCTATACCGATGAATTATTAAATTTGGTGCAAAATAAAGATCTAGATGCGACAGGTCAAAAGCTCAATCAGGTGGTACAAGTCGCACAGCAGCTAAACACTACGAGCATTTTAAATAAATCTAAAAGCTCAGGATTTTTTGGTGGGTTACTGAGTAAATTTAAAGGTGCCAAGCAAAGTTTTGATCAGCACTTTAATACCACCAAAGAGCAAATTGATGCTTTGGTCAAAGAAATTGAAACTTCGCAAAATGGCTTAAAAGCGCGTGTAAATACCTTAGATAAAATGTTTGAAGGCGTACAAGACGAATATAAACAATTAGGGGTGTATATTGCCGCAGGTAAGTTGAAAGAGCAAGAAATTCAACAGGAAATTACAAGATTAACCACTCAAGTTCAAGATCAAACCACTACGCAAAAAATCTATGACCTCAATCATTTGGCAAATAATCTTGAAAAACGTGTGAGTGATCTACAGATCTTGCAACAATCTGCTATGCAGACCTTGCCGATGATTCGCATAATTCAATCCAACAATTTGATGTTGGTTGATAAATTTTATGCTATTAAAAACATCACATTACCTGCATGGAAAAACCAAATTAGTTTGGCGATTTCATTGCAAGAACAAAAGAACAGCGTGCAATTGGCAAATAGCATTGATGATGCGACCAATGACCTGTTAAAACGCAATGCAGATTTGTTGCATCAAAACTCTGTCGATACAGCAAAAGCCAATCAGCGTTCAGTGATTGATATTGACACACTTGAACATGTGCAAAATACCCTCATTAAAACTGTGAATGATGTGATTCAAATTCAGAAAGAAGGTGTACAAAAGCGTGAAGAAGCGACGACACGTATTCGTGCCTTACAAAATAATTTGAATCATTTAGTAATTGAATCGAGTGGTTCAAACCCTTCTTCATAAACGGTGAGGGAGGTGAAAATATAATCTGAAGGAGTATGTCTTTGCCTCCCATTGATGAATATGCGCTAAATCCGCAGCAACTGGAAACAGGGCTTCAAACCATTAAGAAGCGTCAGCGCAATTTGACGTTATTGACCTTTACCAGTGTTTCTGTGCTGATCGTTTCAGCTGTGATGTTGTTTATTCAGCATGATATGGTTTATAGCTTTTTTGGCCTAAGTTCTAGCGTACAGCAACTGCATATTCCCGTCAGTGCAGGTGATTTGACATATCAACTTGGTGAGTCCTCCGACTATTTTTTAAACTTTTTATCCTTTATTGGTTGGTTATTTCTCAAACTCATCGTTTCATTTATTGGCGCATTTTTCTTGGTTGGATTTCTAAGGAAATTTCAATTTTTTAGAATTCGCTTCCAATCATTTGTATTGAAATTTGTCGGCTGGATTTTATCGTTTATTGTGCTTTGGTCAGGCTTAACCTATGTGCAATATGACCTTAATCATGATGATCGTGCAGCAGATCAAAAATTGGTATATTATGAAAAAAATATTCAGGAAAGCCAGCTGGCTTTCGAAATGGAAGATGCACAATTGGCAAAACCCGTGCAAGCCTATTTACTTGCACAAGCTGCTTTGATGCATAAGCCTGTAGATCGTGCGACAGCAATTCCTTTGGTGCAATCCTTAATCAATGCCGAGCAACAAAATCCAGCAAAATTCCGTGAATACGGTTTTCAGCCTGAACAGCTCTGGGCAATGCAAAATCAGCTATTTGATAAAACCATGACACCGATGGCGCAAAGCGTGGAAAAACAAGTTCAGCAAGCCAATGTAGTAGAAGTTGTTGTACGTTGGGTGTTGATCGTCGTGATGGTACTCACACTGGTTTTGAGCTTAATTTTGTATCTACTATCTCAGCAGTTCAAATCACGGATAAATCGAATTGAGCAGGGACTTCATTAACACGCCTATTTTCTTTTTAGATCATTGCATTACTCAGAATAAAAATCCCCATCACATTGTATGGGGATTTTTTTATATTGGGGTAGATTAACTTGCGCGATGAAAAAGTTGTCGGAGTTCCTGTGTAGAAAAAGTCTGATCATTCACTTCGCCATCCACGAGGTAAAAAGGAATGGGGTGCTGTCCCTTTGATTTTACATACTGTGTAATTTCATGCTGACGGTCTGCAATATCTTTATGTTGAATTGAGCGCAGTACTTTTGAGCCATCTAAACCAATGCCTTCAATGATGCTTTTTAAAACGTGAATATCAGCAATATTTTGACCGTGTGCAAATAATGCATGGAATAGGGCTTGGGTCAGGGCATATTGATCCAGAATATTGTCCAAGGCCAATATAGCTTGATGTGCCAGTTGACTGTTTGGCATACGTTTCATGTGTTCAATATTGACAATCACATCTTCGCTATAAGCGGCAAACTTTGTCATTTCGAGTTTTCGATTTGCGGCACTCGCGCCATACTTATCGGTTAAATACTGCAGCACATCTAAGCCTTGTTCAGGAATTTCAGGAACACGCTGAATCGGCAATAGCTCTACACGCGTTGCGGTATGTTCATTCCAGTTTTGCTTCAACTTTTGAAACGCCACATAACTCATGGGATAAACAATATCAAAGACAAATTCAATTTTCATTATTCTGCTCACTGTTGATTTTTATACATGTAGATCGATGGCTGATTGATGCAAGGAATAGATTGCGGCTTTATTGATGGATCTCAAAAGCAGTCAAATCACCTGATATTTCATTTGATTTAATGCCGACTTGCTGAATTGAAACTTAAAGCTTTATAAAGATTTTTAATTGATCAGGGCGTGCGTTGGGTCTTGTATAGGGTTGGTGTAATTTCAATAAAAAATTAAAAAATGAGGGATTTATCACGATATGTGTGTACGAAATAAATCATTTTAATGTTAATATACGTCCATATATTTATGATTTAGAAAGAAATTTAATCATTTGATTTGTAAAACCGATTAATTTTATAAAAACAAACCGTTTCACCTATTTAATGGTTTGTTCTATCATTCTCTCATCAAATAAATTTACTCCTCTGGAGACGTTAGCAATGTTAGATCAAAATACTTCTGCTCAATTAAAAACCTTACTTGAACGCCTTGAAGGCCCGATTGAAATCGTCGCGACTTTAAACGGCACGGACAAATCAGACAAAATTAAAGAATTGGTGACTGAAGTTGCTGCTTTATCTGATTTAGTGACTGCACGTTTTGATGGTAACAACAGCCGTGCGCCAAGCTTTGGTATTGCAAAAGCAGGTGAAACACCACGTGTATTCTTCGCAGGTTTACCGATGGGCCACGARTTCACGTCTTTGATTCTAGCTTTGCTACAAACTTCAGGTTATGCACCGAAAGTTTCTGACGAAGTACTGAACACTATCAAAGGTTTAGGTCTTAAAACTGACTTTGATGTGTTTGTATCTTTAAGCTGCCATAACTGTCCTGACGTGGTTCAAGCACTTAACTTGATCGCAATTTACAACCCGGGTACAACTGCAACTATGATTGATGGTGCATTCTTCCAAGACGAAGTGGAAGAACGCAAAATCATGGCTGTACCAATGGTATTCCAAGACGGCAACCACATCGGTCAAGGTCGTATGACTTTGGAAGAAATCATTGCTAAATTAGACACCAACTCTGCTGCAAAAGATGCTGAAAAGCTAAATGCCAAAGAAGCATTTGATGTCCTTGTGATTGGTGGTGGCCCTGCAGGTAATACTTCTGCAATCTATGCAGCACGTAAAGGTATCAAAACCGGTATCGTAGCTGAACGCATGGGCGGTCAGGTCATGGATACCATGGACATAGAAAACTTCACGTCGATTCAAAAGACACAAGGTCCTAAATTTGCTGCTGAAATGGAAGCACATGTACGTGAATACGGTGTGGACATCATGAACTTGCAACGTGTATCTAACATCAAAGGTGCAGATGAAACAGCCAATGGCTTGGTTGAAGTGACTTTAGAGAATGGTGCAAAACTTGAATCTAAAACAGTGATTCTTTCAACAGGTGCACGCTGGAGAGAAATGAACGTTCCGGGCGAACAAGAATACCGTACTCGTGGTGTTGCATACTGTCCACACTGTGACGGTCCATTGTTTAAAGGTAAACGTGTTGCAGTGATCGGTGGTGGTAACTCAGGTGTAGAAGCGGCGATTGACCTTGCAGGTATTGTGGAACATGTAACRCTTGTTGAGTTTGATACTAAACTTCGTGCTGACCAAGTGCTTCAAGACAAGTTAAACAGTTTGCCAAATACGACTGTGATCATGAATGCATTGTCTACAGAAGTGGTCGGTGATGGTTCACAAGTGACTGCATTGAACTACAAAGACCGTGCAACTGATGAAATCAAAACGATTGAATTGGCTGGTATCTTTGTACAAATCGGCTTGTTACCAAACACTGATTTCTTAAAAGAAACAGCAGTTGAACTTTCAAACCGTGGTGAGATCGTAATTAACGAGCGCAACGAAACCAATGTGAAAGGTGTATTTGCTGCCGGTGACTGTACAACAGTACCGTACAAACAAATCATCATTGCAACAGGTGAAGGCGCGAAAGCATCATTGTCTGCTTTTGATTACATCATCCGTTCGGGTCAATAATTCAGTTTAAACAGAACAGCAAAAGCCAGTTTTCGAACTGGCTTTTTTTATGACTGAAAATTCATCTCTTGTTTCATTTATAAATTATTAATAAAACAAATATTTAACTCTCTGACGCTTTTCACTTACACAATAATGAGCAAAACAAACCGTTTAAAACTTGTACAGCAGCTTATTTGCACATTAAGATAAAACAATCATCACGGATTGATGGTTGACAATAACAACAAGAATGTTGGTCAAATTGGACTAAATGGAGAATAGCAATGCACTATCAATATCACTGTGCTTGTTGCAATAAAGTATTGGCTTCAAGCGATAAAGAATGTTCCGAATGTGGCTCGCATAATATCCGTAGCCCATATGGCTTTTGGATATTTTGCATACTCAGTTGTTTGGCTGTTGCCATTCTATTTAAGAGTGTTCAAGTGTATTTGCAACAGCACGATACTGAAGCTACGACCCAACTCAACATCTTTGAAGTACTCAAGCAAGATGGTAAAAATTAAGCTTTTTTACAACAGCCAAATACAGCCGTATGAACAGGCTGGCAATGTGTGAAATTTAGCCAAGTTAAATCTAAGCACTATTATCCAGTTGCTTTAAAGTCATTCAAAGCGAGAAATTAAAATGATGAAAGCCTGAGTGATTTCAGGCTTTTTTATGCGCTAGCATCGCCCTGCTCACTTATCTTCACGAGGAAAATTCTTTAAACTATGACAATAGCAAAGAGGTTCTAGACGATGGTGCAGTTAATAAAAAAAGGCGGTTTACGTGAACGCGCCAATCGTAGCCGATTATACAAGGGCTCTGAAAATACCGAAACCACCCTCAAACCGAACCGTTATCGTGATCATGCTGAAACTACCGATGTTGCACAAGATCCATCAAATACAGCACCATCTAAAGACCAAGATCAAACCAATCCAGAGCAATAGAACTTGGACATAAAAAAGCCAAGTTTTAACACTTGGCTTTCGCTTTGCTTACAGCAATATGTTTGCAGCTATTGAAGATTGAACATTCTAATTGCGTCGAACCACAGCCAAATCGCAAAAATTAAAAATAACGCCCCTGAAACCACATCAATATAACTACCCGAACGTTGGTAGAGTGCTTTAATTTTAGGCAAAGACATAATCATCATAAACAGACTAAACACAATAAAAGTTTGAATCGGAATGATGACAGCAAGCTGTGCTTTTAGGTTACTACTGGCTGATGAACTCAACGCCAGTGAGAACACACTACTAAAATAGATCAGTGTTTTCGGATTGGCTAAATTCGTAAATAAACCTAATAAGAAATAATTTTCAGTATTCTGCTGACTTAAGGCCTGCCCATCTTCTAAATTGGCTGTTTGATTTAAACTTTTAAGCCCACCACTAAACATCGCCCAACCCATTTTCGCCAAGAAAAATCCACCAACAGCCATTAAAACTTGTTGTATCCATGGAAATTGCTCAACCAGAACCGTAAAGCCCAATAAGGTTAAAACGACCCACACCACAATCCCGACAGCGATCCCCGCAATAATTTTTAAGGTATTTGCACGCGTTGTTGATGCTGCACTTTTAGCAATTAATAATACATCTGGACCGGGACTCAACTGCGCAACAAAATGAAGCGCACAGATGGTGAATAATAGTGACATGCAAGCTGATTCATTTGAATTAAAACGTGAAGATTATATCGCTTGTTCAATTTTTTTGTTGGCAACACAAGGTTTATTTTTAGGCCGTATCAAAATTTACGCAAAAAAAAAGCCGAATACACATTCGGCCTTTCATACTGAGTTAATTATTTTTTATTGACATCTTTCAGTTCAATTTGTTTCGCATCTGGCGTCACTTCACGAGCTTCACCATCAATAACGGATGAATCACGACCTGATTGCTGATTTTGCATATCTTGCATTTGACGCATCATATCTGCAAATGGGTTCTGACCTTGAGCACCGCCCATGCCTCCCATATCGCCCATCATGCCACCCATCATTTTTTCCATCATGGCTTGCTGACGCTTCATCATTGTTTTCATCATGACTGCTTTCATGGCATTTTGTACAGGTGGAATCAAAATAAGTAATGCCATAATATCTGAGATTAGACCCGGTAACAGCAATAAGAAACCAGCCAAAATTTTTGGTAAATTTCCAGTTAAAGCTGGATCATTACTCATTTGACCTGCTTGCATTTGCTGCATTTGAGGCATCAGACCTGATGAATATTTACGGATAATATTCATCCCTATAAAGAAGGCCGCCACGAACCAGAAAAAGACATACCACATGCTGCCGACGAGGTCGCCCACACCGATCCAGACAAACACTTCCAGGATCAAGCCTGCTAAAATCAGAAGAAATAATTTCATGAAAATTAAACAAATCTCAGTAAATTAATTTAAGGTGTTGCGTTCAACTGCTCAATCACTATCAAGCTTTTTTGACACGCTTATGTAACAATATGGGCATATTTTTATTTTTAAAGGGCAAATAGGGCAAACATGTCATTAATTATCGGTATTGACCCTGGGTCGCGCTTAACTGGTTACGGCATCATCGAAAAGGATGGTTCTAAACTACGTTTTGTCGATGCTGGCACCATTCGTACCGAAACGACAGAAATGCCTGAACGCTTAAAACGTATCTTTGCTGGTATTGATCGTATCGTAAAGTTTCACGGGCCTACTGAAGCAGCGGTTGAACAAGTCTTTATGGCTCAAAACCCTGACTCGGCCTTAAAATTAGGTCAAGCACGCGGTGCTGCCATTGCCGCTTTAACCAATTTAGATTTACAAGTCGCTGAATATACTGCACGTCAAATCAAACAATCTGTGGTCGGCTATGGGGCTGCTGATAAAGAGCAAGTCCAAATGATGGTTATGCGCATTCTGAACCTAAGCATCAAACCCCAGCAGGATGCAGCCGATGCTTTGGCTGCCGCAATTTGTCATGCGCATGCATCTGGTAGTATGAGTAAAATGGCTGTACTGAATGCCTTAGGTGGCATGGCTCGTGGCCGAAGCCGTGTAAGCACTCGACGTCGATAAATATTCGTCAAATCATATAGTTCAGTAATTCAGACTGTTTTCAAAACCTCACTCAATCTAGTGATCAAACTTAGCGAATCATTTTAAAACCGCTATAGTCTAATTCATGCATTGGAATTTCTTGCTGATCGATTTTAGTTACGTCTGCTCGTAAAGGACCCACCAGACTGTGTTTCAGTATTTTATGAATGGCGTCTTCAGTTCCTATAATCAGCGCTTCAACTTCGCCCGTCGCTAGATTTTTCACATAGCCATTTAAACCAAGTGCAATCGCTTGCTGCTCAAACCAACGACGGTAGCCAACACCCTGCACTTTACCTTGAATTCGCAATTTAACCGCATGCATTTTAGTCTTCAACTCCTGAATGATTGACCACATGATAAACCGCTTGGGCCATATCCTGCGCTTGTAAACCACGCATCCCCGACTTCGCTAATACATCACCTGCTAAAGCATGCAGGCTTACGATTTCGTGCAGATGAATTTGCCGATGGAATTGTGCTTTTAAACTCGCAATCATCCCTGCAAGCACATCTCCCATACCGCCTGTACCCATTCCTGCATTACCTGCGGTGCAAATCCAAAGTTGATCTTCGAGTATCAAGCTGCCTGCGCCTTTAAGCACCCATTGACCTTGAAATTTTTCTTTTAAATGTTGAATTGCTTGTACACGATCTGCTTCAACTTCAGCAGTAGTAATACCCAATAATTTCGCAGCTTCACCCGGATGTGGCGTTGCGTAGGTTCGTGCATTCAAATTTTTATGTGCTTCAGCTAGAAACCATAAGGCATCTGCATCCAAAACAATTTCCAAGGTTGACTGCTGAATCAATGGAAACCATGACTGAAACTGCTGTTGTGCCCAATCGTCACGACCAAGCCCCATGCCAAAGCTAATCGCATCGACTTGATCGATCAGTTGCAGAATCGCTTTTACATTTAATGCATTGATATCGCGTAGCATAATATTCGGTGCGCGCGCCAAAATAGCGGTGTGATGTCGTGCATCACAAACAACCGTAACCTTACCTGCACCTGCATGGAATGCAGCCTCAGCAGCCATAATCACCGCCCCACCCATTTCAGCATGGCCACCAACAACCAAAACATGGCCATAACTGCCTTTATGACCAAAAGCTTGACGTGCAGGTAAAGTGATTTTCTGTGGCGACAAATACGCAAGTGGTTCAAGCTCAGCATCAGTCGGTATGCATGCTATCACCGAAACTTCACCTGCATATTCCTTCGCTTGACCTGTAAATAGCCCTGCTTTTAGACCCAATGCCGTAAAGGTATAATCGGCTTGAAATGCGATGGGTAAAGGCTGTCCTGTATTGGCATGTAATCCGCTTGGAATATCAATCGCAACTTTAAGTCCCGTGCATGCATTCAATCGTTGAATAATGGCTTGCCATTCGCTAGAAAGTTCACGATTGAGCCCTATACCAAATAATGCGTCGATATAGACATCATAGTCATGCTGAAAATCAAACTGTGAATAGATCTTGAGCTTGTGATCTATCGCTTCTTGTACTGCAGAATGTAAATCTTTCGATGCTCCAATTTCAGCGGCGTAAATATCGACTTGAAAGCCTGCTTGCTGTAGGTATTGCGCTGTAAGATATCCATCACCTGCGTTGTTGCCCTGCCCACAACATACGGCAATATTTTTTAAATTTTGATGCTTTAACATTGGAATGAGTTGCTGAGAAATCGACCATGCGACCTGCTGCATCAGACCATAACTGCTATTGTGCTGAGCAAACCAACGCTGCTCCCAAGCTTGAATACTTTGGCTAAGATAAACAGGGCTATGGTAAACTTGCAGACGCATTGTTTTTCCTTGTTATGATTATGGCCGCTTCAACTCCTGCACAAAAAATTCCTGTCGATCAATATGATCCAGAAACCCTAAAAGCATGGATTAAAGCACAAGCCTTAAATTTAGGTTTTTCTGATTGTGTCATCGCAAAGCCAGATGCTCAAGAGGAACTCCCTCGTTTTAAAGAATATTTAGAACGTGGTTATCACGGCGATATGAAATTCCTAGAGGAAAACCTTGAAAAACGTGCCAATCCCGCACTTTTAGTCCCCGGCACCCGCAGTATTATCTGTGTTCGCATGGACTATTTGGTCGAGACACCAAAACCACGTTATGTTCCAGATGAGCCAAACTCAGCCATCATTGCACGCTATGCACGAGGTCGTGACTACCACAAAGTCATGCGCGGTCGTCTAAAAACCTTGTCGAATATTATCCGTGAAAAAATCGGAGATTTTGAATCTAGACCCTTTGCCGACTCTGCACCAGTGTTTGAAAAATCCTTAGCTGAAAATGCAGGCATGGGCTGGACAGGCAAACACACCTTACTGATCCATAAAAAATCAGGCTCATTTTTTGTATTAGGTGAGCTGTTTACATCACTCGATTTGCCTTTTGATTCGCCGGCAACCAAACATTGTGGTTCATGCACAGCCTGTATTGATATCTGTCCAACTCAGGCCATCGTTGAGCCCTATATGTTAGATGCACGTAAATGCATTGCCTACTTAACCATCGAATACAAAGGCATCATTCCTGAAGAATTACGCCGTGGCATTGGTAACCGTGTGTTTGGCTGTGATGACTGTCAACTTATCTGTCCATGGAATAGCTTTGCGCATAAAACTCAAATTGAGGACTTTTATCCACGTCATGGCCTCGACCAAGTGAGTTTATTAGATCTTTGGCAATGGGATGAAGCCACCTTTTTAAGCTGTACTGAAGGCAGTCCTATCCGACGAACAGGCTATCAAAGCTTTATGCGAAATATCGCCATTGGCTTAGGCAATGCACCATACAGTTCAAATATTGTGCAATCATTAAAAAATTCTCGCGAAAAACATGACGCGATTGTGCAAGTTCATATTGATTGGGCAATTGCAGAACAAAACTCAAAAATGCTTTAAGGGTTTTTATTCTCTATTTTCCATATCCTTACAAAGTTTTCATTTAAGCTAAAACTTAGTGACGTAATCCAAGAAAATTAATTTTTTAGCTCAAAATAAACATTGCAGCGATTGTGCTGTCATTTGGCATAACTTTGCGAGCATCTTAAATATCAAAAGTTCTTTGAAAAAGTCATTTCAATGCATTTTAGCTAAATTGCAATGTTACAAAATAGTCTTGGAAGTCTGCAAATTTTACGTATGATGATCTGCATTAGGCAGAAAATATGGATCATTTATGAGCTACCGAAATGACTGGACACATCCAGAAATACAAGAGTTGTATCAACAACCATTGATGGATTTATTATTCCAAGCACAGACCATTCACCGTGAATATTTCCAAGCCAATCATATTCAAGTCAGCACCTTACTTTCGATTAAAACTGGTAAGTGCCCTGAAGACTGTAAATATTGCTCTCAGTCCGCACATTATGACTCTGGATTAGAAGCCGAAAAACGCATGGCTGTGGAAAAAGTCATCAATGAAGCGAAAGCTGCGCTTGCTTCAGGTTCTTCACGTTTTTGTATGGGCGCTGCATGGCGCAATCCACATGAACGGGACATGCCCTATGTGCTAGAAATGGTGCGTGAAGTCAAAGCGCTGGGACTTGAAACCTGTATGACCCTTGGCATGCTGAATCAATCTCAAGCAGAGCGCCTACACGAGGCAGGCTTAGATTATTACAACCATAACCTCGATACTTCTCGTGAGTATTATCCCAATGTCATTAGCACACGTAGCTATGATGACCGTTTAACGACGCTGGACTATGTCCGCCAATCTGGAATGAAAATCTGTAGCGGCGGAATTGTGGGCTTAGGTGAAAGCCGTGATGACCGTATCGCCTTTTTGATGGAGTTGGCAACGCTGCCGATTCACCCTGAATCTGTGCCGATCAATCTCCTTGTACCTATTCAAGGTACCCCACTTGCAGACGTTGAGAAACTCGATGTGATCGAATGGATTCGTACCATTGCAGTCGCACGGATCATTATGCCAAAAAGCTATATTCGACTCTCTGCAGGTCGTGAATCCCTGAGTGATTCAGAACAAGCTTTGGCATTTATGGCAGGTGCAAATTCACTTTTTTCTGGTGAAAAACTACTGACCACGCCAAATGCAGGCGAAGGCAAAGATCAGCTTTTATTTAGCAAACTCGGTTTAATCGCGGAACAGCCCAAACCAACTGCTGCACAGCTTTCAACTGACGCCATGCAAATGGCTTAAAACCCAAGCCCCGAACATCGGGGCTTAGTTTTATTGAATGATCAGTGGTAGGTTTCAATGTGCAATGCAAGAGATGGTGCGAACAAATGAAATGGCTAAATCACCATGAGTATGGAAAATATATCGATTACTTCGCAAAGTTATGTGCTGTTATTAAAATTCCATAGCCTGCATTTAAATAATCCCCTTCACGAATAATGTCTTGACCATTAGCATGTTGAACCACCAATTGCTGCTGAATCGCATCATAATGAAAAGATTCAAAGCAATCCTGATGTTGTAATAACCATGCAATGGTATCTGCCATATTGGCATCGACGGTATAACGCTCGGCTTGAAAATCTTTACTCATATCTGCATGAAAACTGTGAATGTGATTCTATTTTAATGATTTCAATATTGACCGGCATTAAAAAAGTGAGCTTTCGCTCACTTTTTTTTCGGCTTAGACTCTGCATTACTTTGTCACACCGCACTTACGACATTCCTTGTGCGAACCGATTTCTTCCATTTGCTCGTATTCGTAAATATGCATGCAAAATAGTTTTCTGAATAATTGAAGCATGTTGTTAAAACTCCCATTTATTTATTAATGTGCTTCTGAATATTTCGTCCTGAAATATTATGAATATGCCTAAACACGCCATAGCTAATTTATTATCATATTTTTCCAATGAGTCAAATATCTTTACTTTAAAATGACACAATTTCGGATAATCGGTTATTTTTAAGCCTCCCTTATATTCACCTGAGTTATAAGGATTTTTATTAATATCAACATCACAGATATAGATTAATTTTCAGCAAATTTTGCACAAAAAAACTCCCCCTTAGGAGAGTTTTTTCAAATAGATGATCACATGAGTAACGTTATTCACAAGCCCAGATTTAAACGTTCTGACTGGCAAACTTCGCACGTGCAGCATGCAATTTTTTATAGCTATCAATCAGACGTAAATGACGATCTAAACCTTCAAGTTGCATATTGGTTTCAGTTAAACCGTAGAAGCGAAGACTGCCATCCATTGAACCAATCACCGCATCCATACGTTCGTCACCAAACATACGACGGAAATTATGTTCATAGTCATTGAGATCTAAGTCATCGTCCAATTCAACTTCTAAAACCACATTCATACATTGATAGAACAAACCACGTTCGACCGTATTGGTGTTGTACTGAAGGAAGGTTTCGACCAACTCTTTTGCTTCTTCAAATTCTTGTAAGGCAATATAGATCAGTAGTTTGAGCTCAAGAACCGTTAATTGGCCCCATACGGTATTGTCATCAAACTCAATCCCGATGAGCGTCACAATATCCGTGTAATCATCCACCTCAAGCTCTTCTAAGCGCTCAACCAGTGACACTAACTCGTCTTCATCTAGGCGATGAATGTTTAAAATATCTTCACGGAAGTCCAAAGCTTTGTTGGTGTTATCCCAAACCAAGTCTTCAACCAAATACACTTCAGAATAACCCGGAACCAAAATACGACATGCCGTAGCACCTAGATGCTGGTAGACCGCCATATACACTTCTTTGCCCATGTCTTCTAGAATCGCAAACATCGCTGCAGCTTCTTCCGCATTGGCATTTTCACCTTCAGATGTGAAATCCCACTCTACAAAATCATAGTCTGATTGTGCGCTAAAGAATTTCCAAGATACCAAACCACTTGAGTCAATAAAGTGTTCTACAAAGTTATTTGGCTCAGTGACTGCATTCGAGCTAAACGTTGGTTTTGGTAGATCGTTTAGACCTTCAAAGCTTCGGCCTTGTAGAAGCTCGGTTAAGCTACGCTCTAAAGCTACTTCGAGTTTAGGGTGCGCACCAAAAGATGCAAAAACCCCACCAGTACGTGGGTTCATTAAGGTTACGCACATCACAGGGTACTGACCACCAAGTGAAGCATCTTTTACCAATACAGGAAAACCTTGTTCTTCTAAGCCTTGAATACCCGCAACAATACTTGGATATTTGGCCAAAACCTCTTCTGGTACATCTGGTAGAGCCAATTCACCTTCTAAAATCTCACGTTTGACCGCACGCTCAAAGATTTCCGATAAACATTGCACTTGAGCCTCAGCCAAGGTATTCCCTGCACTCATACCGTTTGACAAGTATAAATTTTCAATCAAGTTTGATGGGAAATACACTGTTTCATCGTCGGACTGACGGACAAATGGAAGAGAGCAAATACCGCGTGCTATATTTCCTGAATTGGTGTCATATAGATGTGTGCCTAATAACTCATTTTCTGGGTTATAAATTTCACGTGTATAGTCATCTAAGATTTCAGTAGGTAACTCGCCTTCTGGGCCGGGTTGGAACCATTTTTCATCTGGGTAATGCACAAAGTCAGCATTGGCAATCTCTTCACCCCAGAACTGGTCGTTATAGAAGAAGTTGCAATTGAGACGTTCAATAAATTCACCCAAAGCCGAAGCTAATGCGCTTTCTTTGGTTGAGCCTTTACCATTGGTAAAACACATGGGCGATTGTGCATCACGAATATGTAGAGACCAAACATTCGGCACGATGTTACGCCATGATGCAATTTCAATCTTCATGCCTAAACCAGCCAAAATACCTGACATATTGGCAATGGTTTCTTCTAAAGGCAGATCTTTACCCGGAATAAACGTGGTACTGTCTGACGCTAAATTTGGCATAAGTAAAGCTTGTGCATCTGCATCAATGCTTTCTACTTCTTCAATGACAAACTCAGGACCAGTTTGAATCACTTTTTTAACCGTACAGCGGTCAATTGAACGCAAAATGCCTTGACGGTCTTTTTCTGAAATATCCGCAGGTAGTTCGACTTGGATTTTGAAAATTTGCTTATAGCGGTTTTCAGGATCAACAATATTGTTTTGAGATAGGCGAATATTGTCTGTCGGAATGTCTCGCGCTGCACAATACACTTTTACAAAATACGCTGCACATAATGCTGATGACGCTAAAAAGTAGTCGAATGGTCCGGGAGCAGAGCCATCGCCTTTATAGCGAATAGGTTGGTCGGCAATTACCGTGAAGTCATCAAATTTGGCTTCTTGTCGAAGGTTATCGAGATAATTAACCTTAATTTCCATGTGGGCACCTAAATATTCTTATGTGTCAGTGCAACACATAAAAATGAAAACATAAGCCGAATAACTGTAGGACATTGACTTAAAAATGTGAGGCCAGTACCAATCTAAGCGCTGTTGGGCACGGTACTGACAAGAATGGGCATTATTATAAGGTTATTTTGACTGTTTGATAACTTTTGTCGTGATTTACATCACGATAGGATTCGACACTTTGTGCATTTTGGTCGAATCCAAGCTCAACTGCTGCAACTACAGCCAATTTGTTGTGTTAGTGTGCAGCCGTGAAGAAAAAGGCTTGTCTTTTAAAAAAATCTTCGCTAGTATGCTTTGCGTCTGAACTTGTTGATAAATAACACATTCAGAATATAGGGCCTATAGCTCAGTTGGTTAGAGCAGCGGACTCATAATCCGTTGGTCCACAGTTCAAGTCTGTGTGGGCCCACCAATTTTTTGTAATCATATGCACAGCTTTGCAATGATTTCATATATAAACCCATGAATTATAATGATTCATGGGTTTTTTATTTCTTTTTTGCAATATGCTGCACTGTAATATAGAAAGCTTTTCCTTATAGGATTTGTGATCTATATAATTTAACTTCACTTTACTTTTAAATGGCTAAAAATTAAGTATAAAATCAATATTTTATAACACAAAAATAAGTATCTAACCGATTAGTCGTAAATGCATCAACGATGTACGGGTCATCTTCCGCGACCTGACATTCATATTCCACACTCTGAAGCCATTTAGGTTGTTTATCAAAAGGGCTTTGTTGCACAAAGATTTGAAATGCAAAGCACCCCTAATTGAGCCAAATTTAAGGCGTAACTTGAGTAAGTGGTCGACCTAATTCCGTAAATCTGTTAAGGACTGCTACACGTGCATGGATCTCATTCACTTGGCTATCAAAACTCCTTGCACTGAGTTTATCTCCTAATAATTTAATGCAGTACATCTTAGTTTCAACCAAACTTCACCGATGATAGCCTGACCATTTTTCCATAGTGTCCTGCCTAAACGTGTAACTGTTCGAAGTAATTCATTTCGCGCTAGCGAGCTGATCTTTGTATCTTTCCATGGTTTCGCATTTTTTCTAGGTGGAATCACCGCATGCGCTTGCCGATCTGCAATGACCTGACGGCATTGCTTGGTGTCATAAGCTCCATCGGTATAAACAGAGTCAATCTGCTCATCTTGTGGAATCTGATCGAGTAAATCACCAAGCACTTGTGAATCACTCACATTATTTGTAGTGAGTTGAATGGCGCGTATTTGAAGGGTTTCAGCATCTATACCAATATGAAGTTTACGCCATTGGCGACGATATTCAGGTCCATGTTTCTTCCTTTTCCATTCACCTTCACCTTCACCTTCACCTTCACCTAAAAACTTTAGACCGGTAGAGTCTACCAGCAAGTTAAGCCCACCACTGCTTTTTTGATAATTAATCGCAATATCAATATGTTTTTGTCTTCTGCAAAGCGTACTGTAATCTGATGCGGTCCAATTTAATCCACAAAGTTTAATCAGACTTTGCACAAAGCCAGTGACCATACGTAAAGAT